>JBDKSR010000554.1:0-22508 GCA_039680545.1 Bryobacteraceae bacterium
TCCGGCAGCGGCTCGTCGCTGGCCCCGGCTTCGTCCAGCGGCATCGCGAAGAGGCCTCCCTGCCCGCTGAGCTTGTCGCGCCACGCTCGCTGTCCGTGTTCCATGGCGCGGTCGAGTGCGGCGAACATCTGTGAGCGTGTTGCGTCGAGAGCATCCAGGGCGCCGGCCTTGATCAAACTCTCGATCATCCGGCGGTTGAGTGCGGTGAGTTCCACCTTCTCACAGAATTGGTACAGCGACCGGAATTGTCCCACCTCCGTGCGCGCTGTTCGTATGGCGTCGACGGCTGCCTGCCCGAGGTTCTTCACGGCGCCCAGGCCAAAGCGAATGCCACCACGTCCCGGAGCGGTTAAATCAGGCGTGAAACTCCATTCGCTCGAGTTGACGTCGGGAGGCAACACCGTGATGCCCATCTCTTTGCACTCGTTGATGTACTTCACGACCTTGGCGGTGTTGCCTGATTCCGAGGTCAGCATTGCCGCCATGAAGTCGAGCGGGTAGTGGGCTTTGAGGTAGGCAGTGACATACGCCAGGAAAGCGTATGCGGCCGAGTGCGACTTGTTGAAGCCGTAACCGGCGAACTGTTCCATGAGGTCGAAGATGCGCGCGGCCTTCTTTTGCGGGAATCCTTTAGCGGCGGCCCCGGCAAGGAAGCGCTCCCGCTGCTTCGCCATCTCCTCGGCCTTCTTCTTCCCCATGGCCCGGCGGAGAATGTCCGCGTCACCGAGAGAGTATCCAGCGAGCCGGTTGGAGATCTGCATCACCTGCTCCTGGTAGACGATTACGCCGTAGGTTTCTTCGAGGACCTCCTTCAGTTCCGGAAGCTCGTAGACGATCTCCTTCTTGCCGTGCTTGCGGTCGATGAAGTCGTCGATCATGCCGCCCTGAATCGGACCGGGGCGGTAGAGCGCATTCAGAGCAGTCAGGTCCTCGATGCGCGATGGCTGCGAGCGGCGAAGGATGTCCCGCATGCCGCTGGATTCGAACTGGAAGACGCCGCTTGTGTATCCTTTCGAGAAGATCTCGTACGTCATCGCATCGTCGAGGGGGATCTCTTCGAGCGTCAGTTTGACCCCGTGGTTCTTCTCGATCAGCTTGAGGGCGTCGTCAATAACGGTCAGCGTCGTCAGGCCCAGGAAGTCCATCTTGAGCAGCGAGAGCTTCTCCAGGCTGCTCATGTCGTACTGGGTGACGATTTCCTCCTTGTTCGTGCGGTAAAGAGGCACGAGTTCCTTCAGGGGAACAGGAGAGATGACGACGCCGGCGGCGTGGACGGAGGCATTACGGCACATGCCCTCAATGCGGCGGGCGACTTCAAGGACCTCAGCCACGCGCTCGTCCTTGCGGGCGGCTTCATTGAGGCCGGGCTCCATCTTCATCGCCTGGTCGAGCGTGATGTTCAGCACGCCGGGAATCATCTTCGTGAGGCGATCCACTTCAGCGAAGCCCATGTCGAGCACGCGGCCAACATCCTTAATGCCGGCTCGCGCGCCGAGCGTGTTGAACGTGATGATCTGCGCAACCTGCTCCCGGCCGTATTTCTCGGTGACGTACTGGATGACTTCACCGCGGCGGTTCATGCAGAAGTCGACATCGATATCCGGGAAGCTGACGCGCTCGGGATTCAGAAAACGTTCGAAGAGGAGCCCGTACTGCAGCGGATCGATGTCCGTGATCTGCATCGCGTAGCTGACCAGGCTGCCTGCGGCTGATCCACGGCCCGGCCCGACCGGAATCCCAACGGATCGCGAAAAACGAATGAAGTCCCAGACGATGAGAAAGTACCCCGAAAACTTCATCTTCTGGATGACTTGTATCTCACGGTCCAGCCGCTCGGCGTACTCGGAAAGGTCATGTTTCAAGTGGCCAGCGGCGCGCATCGCTTCCAGCCTCGGGCGGCGCTTCTCGAAGCCAGTCCGGGCCACGTACTCGAAAAACGTGTCGGTCGTGTGGCCTTCCGGAACCTCGAATTTGGGAAAAGGTTCCTTAATCTTGTCGAGCTTGACCTCACAACGCTCCGCGATCTCCCAGGTCCGGTCGAGAGCGTCCTCGACTTCGCCGAACAGCTTGAGCATTTCGGCGCGCGACTTCAAATAGAAGTCTGGCGTCCAGAACTTCATCCGCGCCGGATCATTTACGGTCTTGCCTGTCTGTATGCAGAGGAGAAGTTCATGCGCGCGGGCGTCATCCCGGCGGAGGTAATGCGAGTCGTTGGTAACGACCAGCGGGATACCAGTGTCATGCGAGAGCCGGTTCACCTCGGGCAGCACTTTGCGGTCGGCATCAAGTCCGTGATCCTGGAGTTCGAGGAAGAAATTCCCTTTGCCGAAGATGTCCTGGTATCCGTAGGCGATCCGTTTGGCGTCTTCGTACTGGTCGGCCATCAGCTTCTCATTGATGTCGCCCCTGAGGCAGGCCGACATTGCAATGAGGCCTTTGGAATGCTGCGCGAGGAGGTCCTTGTCGATTCTCGGCTTGTAGTAGAAGCCCTCCAGGTACGCGGTGGAGACCAGGTTGATCAGGTTGCGGTACCCGTCCTGGTTCTGGCAGAGGAGAACCAAGTGGTTGTAGCGGTCAGTGTCGGAGCGCGTCTTGTGACCTTGTTGGGACACGTAGACTTCACAGCCGATGATCGGGCGAATGCCGCGCGCTTTTGCTTCGCTATAGAACTGGACCGCGCCGAAGAGGTTGCCGTGGTCCGTTATCGCGACGGCCGGCATGCCCTGCTCTTCGACAAGCGCCATGAGTTGGCGGACTTCACAGGCTCCATCAAGCAGCGAGTAGTCTGTGTGGCAATGGAGATGAACAAAAGGCGCGTCAGACATCGTTTCGCTCGTACGATCTCAGGGGGAGGGGCGGCAGTCTGCCGTGGTAGGGACGGGCAGATTCGAACTGCCGACCTGCCGCTTAGGAGGCGGCCGCTCTATCCATCTGAGCTACGTCCCCAAGGCCACTCCCATTCTAACAGCTATCAGTTCTAAAGCTAAGTAATGGATGCCGCTACGCGAGCCAGCGCTTCAGTCCCTTGGCCCCGATATCGTGCCGGTAATGCATTCCATCGAAGTGGATTTTCGACACCGCTGAATAGCTGTGCTCGATCGCCGCCGCCAGCGTTTCGCCCGAGGCAGTGACGCCGAGAACCCGGCCGCCCGCCGTGACTAGGCCATCCTCACCAGATTTTGTGCCGGCGTGGAACACTGTCGCGCCGAGACGCTCCGCGCACTCGATTCCCTCGATGAGATCGCCCGTCTTCGGAGTCGAGGGGTAACCCGCCGATGCCATCACGACGCAGACCGACGGCTTGGGCCGCCACGCAAACTTGGCGTTTCGGAGTTCACCAGCCGCCGCTGCCTTCAGCACAGCGCCGAAGTCGCCGTCCATGCGATGGAGCAGGGCTTGTGACTCTGGATCGCCCAGCCGCACATTGAACTCCAGAACCTTCACCCCCGCGCTCGTCATCATCAATCCCGCGTATAGGAATCCGGTAAACGGGGTGCCGTCAGCGCGCAATCCGTCAATTACAGGCTTGATCACGCGGTCGAGCGCTTGCTGTGTCTGATCAGCCGTGAGGATACGGCTGTCACAGTACGCCCCCATGCCGCCTGTGTTCGGGCCGCGGTCGCCATCGAAGACCGCTTTGTGGTCCTGGGTCGGCTCCAGCGGAAGAACGTCCGTCCCGTCGCTCAATGCAATGAAGCTGACCTCTTCGCCCTGGAGAAACTCTTCGATTACCAGGCGCGCGCCGGCCTTCCCTACGAGTTCGCCTGACAACAGGCCGTGGATCGCCGCCTCCGCCTCCTGCCGGTTCTGGACGATGATCACGCCCTTGCCCGCAGCCAGACCATCGGCCTTGAGCACGACCGGGAAGCCGAAAGATCGAAGCGCGTCGAGCGCAGCCGGTTCCGTGTCGACCGTCACGAACTTGGCTGTAGGCACGCCGAAGCGGTCCATTACACGTTTTGCGAAGATCTTACTGCCTTCGAGTTGCGCAGCCGCAGCCGAGGGGCCGACTACGAGCTTGCCACGCGAGCGGAACAGGTTAGCAGTACCTGCGACAAGTGGGGCCTCGGGTCCAACCACCGTGAGGTCGGCGCCAATTGCTTCTGCGACAGCCCAATAACCCCCCGGGTCGGGCGACGGTGGCTTAAGGCACTCGGCTACCTTTGCGATGCCCGGGTTTCCCGGCGTCGCCCACACTTTCGTAACCGAGGGACTCCGCGAGAGTCCCCAACAAATCGCATGTTCTCTTCCGCCACCGCCGATGACGAGTACTTTCACTGCTGTCTCCTGACTGTCCGGTTTGTCAACTGAAATCCAACTTACCTAGAATAGAACTAAACTGCCAACCGCAACGGGCCGGCGGGTTTTCTTTGCCCATGACAACTCGCGAAGAGACATTCAAGGTAATTGTCGTCGGGGCCGGCCATGCCGGTTGCGAGGCTGCTCGTGCCTGCGCCCGTTTGGGATTGAATACAGCGCTCGTGACAATGAACCTGGACCTGATCGCCCAGATGTCGTGCAATCCCGCCATAGGTGGAATCGCTAAGGGGCACCTGGTCCGAGAGGTGGATGCGCTTGGGGGCGCAATGGGCGAAGTGGCGGACGCCACGGGCATTCAGTTCCGCCTGCTCAACACGAGCCGCGGTCCGGCGGTCTGGTCGCCGCGCGCGCAATGCGATAGAAAACGCTACCGGGCGCGAATGCGCGAGGTGTTGGAAGCCGAACCGTTTCTGCGAATCCTCCAGGCGGAAGTGGGCAGCCTGTTGATCGAAGGCTCACCAGCACGTACGCGGGGTGTCGTCCTGCGTGATGGCCGCACTCTTCGAAGTGAAGCGGTGATCGTCACAACCGGAACATTTCTAAATGGACTTGCACACATCGGCGGGATGACCTATACGTGCGGGCGAAGCGGCGAACCTCCGTCGCAAGTGCTTGGGAATCAATTGCGCACGCTTGGGCTGCGGTGGACGCGCCTCAAGACTGGCACTCCCCCACGCCTCGACGGGCGAACCATCGACTGGTCTCGCTTCGAACCGCAACACGGCGACGCAGTGCCTACACCGTTCTCGTTCCTGACGGAACGCATCGACAGGCCACAGGTCATTTGCCACATCGCCTACACGACGGACGAGACGCATCGAATCCTGCGCGAGAATATCAGCCGTTCGCCTCTATTCAGCGGGCAGATCGAGGGAATCGGGCCGCGCTATTGCCCGTCGATTGAAGACAAAATTGTCAAGTGTCCTCACAAGGAGCGACATCAGATTTTTCTGGAGCCTGAGGGTCTTGACACGTACGAAGTATACGTTAACGGCATGTCTACCAGCATGCCCGTGGATGTCCAGGCCGCGGTGGTAGCTTCGATCCCCGGTTTGGAGCGCGCCCGGATGATGCGCCCCGGATACGCCATCGAGTATGACGCGATTGACCCGCGCGAACTCAATCACAGTCTGGAAGTGAAGAACATCGGAGGGCTGTTCCTGGCCGGCCAGATTAATGGAACGTCCGGGTACGAAGAGGCGGCGTGCCAGGGGATCGTTGCCGGAATCAATTCTGCATGCCGGCTTGGAGGAAGGCCGCCGGTCGTAATCGGTCGTGCCGAGGGATACACGGGCATCCTGGTCGACGACCTGATCACGAAGGGAACGGACGAGCCGTACCGGATGTTCACGTCTCGTGCCGAATTCCGGCTCCATCTGAGGATCGACAATGCCGATGAACGGTTGACACCGCTCGGGCGAAGTGTCGGGCTGGTGGGCGACGACCGCTGGAGTCAATTCCTTCGAAAGCAGGAGCAGAAGCAGGCCCTGCTGCCACTGCTGCAAGCAACGAGGATCGGTTCCGGTGTCATCGAGGGGGTCGATTGGTCCTCGGACGAACACCCACCGCTCGAACAATGGCTGAAGCGGCCGGAGTCTAGCATCGAAATGCTTGCCGGATGGGCCACCGGTGCCTTGGGTGAGGACCTGGCGCGCGGTGTTTTGACCACGGTCGAGACTGAAATCAAGTACGGTGGGTACATTGCCCAGCAGGAGCGGCAAATCGAACGCTTGAGGAATGCCGAGGGGCGGCATATCCCGGACGATTTCGTGTATGACGAACTGCCCGGGCTCTCCAGGGAGATTCGCGATAAGTTGAAGCGGGTGAGGCCGTCAACGCTCGGGCAGGCGGGCCGAATCCCTGGTGTGACTCCCGCGGCCATCGCCGTGCTCGATGTATACTTGACTCTGGCCCGGCGGCCAAACGCGTGAAGCCCTCTCGTCCTCCAGCCCCTGAATTCCGTGAGTTCCTGATCAATAACCTTCGTGGAATCTGTGAGTTATCAGACTTGCAGGTCAAGCTGCTCGAGTCTCATTACAACTCGCTTCGGCATTGGAACGAGAGGATGAACTTGACGGCGATCCGGGATGTGGAGAGCATCGTCGTGCGGCACTATTGCGAATCCTTATTTCTGGGGACACTGTTGCCGGAAGGGGATCTCACGATAGCGGACATTGGCTCAGGCGCGGGGTTTCCTGGCGTGCCTCTGGCAGTCCTCCGTCCAAACTGCCGCGTTACTCTCGTCGAATCGAACCTCAGAAAAGCTGTCTTCCTTCGGGAGGCGACTCGGGGATGGGCTAACGTCGTAGTGGAAGGGTGCCGCGCGGAAGTACTCGAATCCCCGCACGATCTGCTTGTGTCCCGCGCGGTTGCCCCGAAAGACGTCCTCCGCCTGGTACCCTCTCTCGCTCCCGCTCTGGCGCTTCTCGCCGGACGTGAGGATGAATCTAAGTTGTTTAAAATAAATAGAATAGAATGGAACGAGCCAATCCCTCTTCCGTGGGGTGAGCGGCGGGTCGCGTTATTCGGACACTACATTTAGTGCGCTTTTCAGCCGGTATAGGTAAGATAGAGAGTCCTGCCGAAGAGAGCTGACCTGTTCCACGTGGAACGGTCTCCTTTCGTGATAGCATGGATCAATCCGTATCCGGGAGTCAGGATTCTTGGGTAAGGTAATCGCGATTGCCAATCAGAAAGGCGGCGTCGGGAAGACGACGACCGCTATCAATCTGGCGGCGTCTCTCGCTGCCAATGATTTTCGTGTCCTCTTAGTCGATTCGGACCCCCAGGGTAACTCAACTACAGGTCTCGGGGTCGCGAAGGACCACTCCCGCCCCAGTCTCTACAGCGCCCTGATGGGGCAGTGTGACCTGTCAACCGTCACAGTGCAAACGGAGTTCTTTGGGCTTGACCTAGTGCCGGGAGATCGAAACCTCGTCGGCGCCAACCTGGAGTTGATCGAACTCGACTCGAGAGAGACGCGCCTGCGCGAAGTTCTTCAGCCATTGCGGGACCAGTATCGGTACATACTGATCGACTGTCCGCCGGCGCTGGACCTGCTTACGCTGAACGCGCTGGTCGCCGCGGATTCGGTCCTGATCCCGATTCAGTGTGAATTCTTCGCCTTGGAAGGTATCTCTCAGTTGCTGGACACGATCGACCGGATACGGGAGTCCTTTCAGCATCCCTTGAAGATCGAGGGTGTACTGCTCACGATGTTTGATGACCGGACCAATCTGACCCGTCAGGTGGCCACGGACCTCCGCGAGTTCTTCAGTGACGAGGTCTTCAAGACCGTCATACCGCGGAGCGTTCGTTTGGCCGAGGCGCCAAGCTACGGGCAGCCAATTCTTGTGTATGATGTGCGCTCTCGGGGTGCGGAGAGCTATATCCGTCTGGCGAAGGAGATTTTGGAAAATGAGCAAGGTGTCAGAGAATCCGCGGAAGGCGCTCGGTAAGGGGCTCTCGGCCCTAATCGCCCCCCGTCCTCACCCGGCGGCTTCCTCGACGCCGCTCGCTACCCATCCCCCGGATGGCGCTGAGGTGCTTCGCATCAAGGTGGAGCAGATCGATCCGAATCCGCTCCAATCGCGTACGATCTTCCAGGCGGATAAACTCGACGAACTGGCTCAGTCCATCAAGGCCAACGGCATCATCCAACCGCTCATCGTGCGACGTCACGAGAGTCGGTACCAGCTTGTGGCTGGCGAGCGGCGCTGGCGGGCATCTAAGCTGGCTGGCCTCACGGAAGTACCTGTTGTCATTCAGAATCTTACAGATGAGCAACTGCTCGAGGTCACGCTGATTGAGAACATTCAGCGTGAGGACCTCACTCCGATTGAAGCCGCCCACGCGTTTGAGCGCCTCGTCAAAGACTTAGGCCTCAGCCACGAAGAGATCGGACGTCGCACGGGAAAAGACAGAACCACAATTACGAACCTCCTCCGGCTCCTGCGGCTTCCCTCTGACGTTCAGCAGCTCGTCACTGAACATCGACTCTCGATGGGCCATGCCAGGGCAATTCTTGGGCTTCCGAGTGAAGAATTGCAGCGTCAGGTTGCCGAAAAGGCCTCGTCACAGGGGCTTTCCGTCCGCCAAGTGGAGCGTTTGATCCAGCGCATGACGGAAAGCAGAGAGCCGCAAACTCCCGAGGAAGTCGCCGTCGATCCGAATGTGAAGGCGGCGATTGCCGAAATGGAGAGAGTCCTTGGCACTCGCGTTCGGATTCAGCAGAAATCGGACCACCGGGGGCGGATCGAAATAGAGTATTACTCCACGGACGATCTCGACCGCATTTACTCCATCATCGTTACAGATTGATTTGGGATGGTGCCGGCGGCTGGAGTCGAACCAGCGACCTACGGATTATGAGACCGTCGCTCTAACCACTGAGCTACGCCGGCAAAAAGGCCTATATTCCAGCGTATTCATCGCGGGGCCATTCTGTCAACTCTGCTCCTCCGAACGCTCGCTACTTGTCCTTGACAATCGAGTGGATCGGAGCCATAGTGAGGGTGAAAGTTAGCTCGTTGTGGAGCGGCTTTCGGCCCCTTCTATCGGGAAGGGGAAATTTTCTGGTCTTTCTCGACGAGAGAAGGCTGGAACAAAGGAGGAAGTCCATAGAGAACGTCCACAATAGGGGCGGCTACCGGCTTTCTCCGCTGACTGGCTGTCGGCCCGACGCGCCATAGAGCCTTAGGGGCTGGAATAGGCGCCGCGGAATTAGCACCGCAGTCTTAGGGTAGGCGACAGCCTGAGGTCGCAGCTTTATGCCTCGCCGCGAGGCGGGTGTAAGTGAGCGGCACGGCGGAGCGTTGGCGGCCGCCCTTTCATGTCTCCTTAGTGCGCCCCTGCGTTGACACCGTCCTACTCCCTCCAGTAGATTCGTAATTGCCCCGCCTTCAGCGAGGAAACCAGTTTGTGAACTCGGTCGAGTTACAGAGCGTCTCGAAAAGTTACCCCATCTACGACTCCCCTGGAGACCGTCTCAAGGAACTGCTGACCCTGAATCGCAGATCATTCCACCGCGATTTTTGGGCGCTGCGGGACGTCACGGTTGAGGTTCCGAGGGGGTGTACGTTCTGTCTGATCGGCGAGAACGGTGCGGGGAAAAGCACGCTTCTTCAATTAGTTGCGGGGATACTGCAACCCTCGTCCGGCTCGATGAACGTGAACGGGCGGGTATCGGCGCTCCTGGAGCTCGGCTCGGGATTCAATCCTGAGTTCACGGGGCGTGACAACGTCTACCTGAACGCGTCAATCCTCGGTTTTTCGAGAAAACAAATCGACCAACGGTACCGCGAGATTGAGGAATTCGCCGAGATCGGGGACTTCATCAACCAACCGGTTAAGACGTACTCGAGCGGCATGGTCGTCCGTCTCGCATTTGCCGTGGCGATTCACGTTGATCCGGACATATTACTGGTCGACGAAGCTCTCGCTGTAGGCGACATCTATTTCCGGCAGCGTTGCATGCGGAAAGTGCACGAATTGAGGTCCCGCGGGATCACAATTCTGTTCGTTTCCCACGCGATCGGGGACGTGAAGGCGATTGGGGATCGCACGGCGTGGATCGATGCGGGCCGCGTCAGGGAGATTGGCGACACCGACCAGGTGGTCGCCCACTATCTCGCCGCGATGGTCGAGAAGGATTCGGCCTACGTGACGTTGTCACACAAGCCCGCGAGCGGGACTACTGAAGCGCATTCGCAGGCTATCGAAGTTATTGAAAAGATTCCACATATTGACCATCGCTACGGTGATGGCCGCGCCGAGATCATCGGGGTTGCCGTGACTGATCCAACCGGTCAGCCGATTTCCCTGCTCGAACCGCTCAGCCGCATCGTTGTTCGTATCAGCGTGAGGGCTAAGGAAGAAATCCAGCGCCCGATCGTAGGTTTCATGTTCAGGAATCACCTGGGCATGGACTTTTCAGGCTTCAATACCTCGCGAGAGGGCTTCGAGTTGCCGTCAATGAGGCCGGGTGACGTCTACACGGTCGATTTTCACGTCGACATGCCGGAACTCTACCCCTCATCGTTCTCATTTTCACCCGCCATCGCCGACGGTACACTGATCAGCTACCGGATGTGCGACTGGATTGACAATGCCGTCGCGCTGCAGATGGGTCCCGGAGACGGGCAGGTTTACGGCTATATGCGGATGCCTTGCCGTGTGACCTTAAACGACAGCTTATGTTCTAAGGCGGCTCGTACGGAGGCCCAGGTTGGCTGAGTTCACCGGCGAACGAGTAATCCCCGGAGAGGTGGATACAGACCTTTGGAATGAGCACGTTGCGCGGTATGCATTCGCCGCGCGGCTGGCCCGGACGCGGTGTGTGCTCGACGCGGGTTGCGGCGCCGGATACGGCTCGGCATATCTGGCGCGCTTGGCAGCGCGGGTCGTCGGACTTGATCGGTCCACGGACGCAGTCGAGTATGCAGCCTCGCACTACCGGTCTGAGAACCTGAGATATGTGCAGGGTTCCTGCGACTCCCTTCCGATTCGGTCCGGCTCAGTCGATCTGGTTGTTTCATTCGAAGTCATTGAACACCTCAAGGACTGGGCTGCATTCCTCTCCGAAGCGCGGCGTGTGCTTGCGCCCGGCGGACAGGCGATCATCTCGACGCCGAACGTCGAATATTACGCCGAGTCGCGAGGCAAAACCGGCCCGAACCCTTATCACGAACACGAATTCACTTTTGAAGAATTCCAGACGGAACTCCACAAGATGTTCCCGCACGTGTCCATGTTCGTGCAGAATCACTCAGAAGGCTTTGTTTTTCAATCAGTTAGCGGCTCTACGGTCACTGAGGCAAGAGTGGAAAGCGGCGCCGGCGGCACGGAGAATGCCCATTTCTTCCTGGCGGTTTGCGCACTGTCGCCTCAGACGGGCGCTCCGACGTTCGTTTATCTGCCTTCGACCGCGAACCTGCTGCGCGAGCGCGAAAAGCACATCGAGTTGTTGGAAGGCGAACTGGCGCTCAAGAACAAGTGGATTGATGGCCACGAGGCGGAACTGGCCGAGCGGGCGCGTTGGGCCGAGTCTCTCAATGTACAACTTGACGAGGCACGCGGGAAGATTGCGATGCTACAGAACGAGTTGAAAGCCATGTCGGCCGGCTACGAGAAGAAAGTTTCCGAGCTCGACGCGGAGCTTCGCAAACGGGCGGAATGGGCCACGGAGACCGACCGCCAACTCACCGTGGCTGTGGACGCCCTACACAAAACGGAGAAGGAACTCGAAGAGCGCACAAACTGGGCGCTCAGCCTGAATGAGCAGGTCGAAGAGATGGAGGCGCAGATTCGCGCTTCGCGCTGGATCAAGATCGGAAAGGTGCTGGGCATCGGCCCGCCATTCGTGAAACGTTAACATGGTCCGGCTAAAGCGATTACTGCGTCTTGCTCCTCTGTTGTTGGTTTCCCCGTTCCTGGTGATTCTGGCGGTGGCTGCTCTGGTCGTAGCGGACCTCGTCTGGCTTTTGCGCCCCCGCAAGCGGTTAGCTCCGGAGACGCTCCCTCCCGCACGGTCCGCGAGCGTGGTCATCCCCAACTGGAACGGCCGCGAGTTGCTCGAAAGCTATCTTCCCTCCGTCGTTGCCGCGATGAATGGGAATGCGGACAACGAGATCATCATCGTCGACAACGCATCCGAAGATGGCAGCCGCGACTTGCTCCGCAGTCGCTTCCCCGAAGTCAAGGTGATCGAACTCGCCGAGAATCTCGGTTTCGGCGGGGCGTCGAACGTGGGTGTTCGCGCGGCGTCAAACCGCATCGTGGTGCTGTTGAACAACGACATGCGGGTCGAGCCGGATTTTCTGCCGCCGCTCCTCGAAGGATTCACCGACGAGAAGGTGTTCTGCGTCGCGTGCCAGATCTTCTTTACAGACCCGAACCGCGTGCGCGAGGAGACCGGACTGGCACAGGGCTGGTGGGATAACGGTTCGCTGCGCGTCCGGCACCGGATCGACGACGGTGTGACATCGTTGTACCCGACTTTCTACGGAAGCGGCGGCTCAACAGCGGTGGACCGGGAGAAGTTTCTGGAACTCGGAGGATTCGATCCTCTCCTGAAACCGTTCTATCTGGAAGACACCGACCTTGGATACATGGCCTGGAAGCGCGGCTGGAAGGTCATGTACCAGCCGAAGAGCGTCGTGTACCACGAGCATCGTGGAACAATTGGCCGCCGGTTCCGAAAGGAAGAGATTCAGGCCGTCCTCGCCAAAAACTTCACGCTCTGGGTATGGAAGAACATCCATGAGTGGGGGCGCCTCGCCTCGCACTTCTTCTATGCGTATTCGGGCGCACTGTTGAGTGTTGTTTTCGGCGAGTCTCCGGAGCGGGCAACCCTCGCCGGACTGTGGCAGGCCTCCCGGCAGATTCCCCAGGCGATGCGCTCGCGACTCATGGCGAGGAACCTGTCAGTAGTCAACGACACCGAAGCCTTCCGCCGGCCGCTTGGCGGATATTTCCGGGACCGGTTTGCCGTCATCCCGGCCGAGCCGCGCCGGCTGCGCGTGCTGTTCGTGTCGCCTTTTCCCATTGTGCCTCCCGTGCATGGCGGCGGCGTTTTCATGTACCAGACGCTGCGGGAACTGGTGCGGTTGTGCGAGGTACATCTGATCGCGTTGTTGCACTACCCGCATGAGAGGCCCCCTCACGAGCACCTGCGTGAGTTGTGCGCTTCCGCGGAGTTTCCACTGAAGAAGAACGGCTCCCGCAGCGGGACCTGCTCTATCTTGCCGCACTCTATCCGTGAGTACGCCCACGCCGACTTCGAGTGGCTCATTCACCGCCAGATCCAGACGCGCGAGATCGACGTGATCCAGCTTGAATACACGGCGATGGGGCAGTATGCGGGCGATTACCACAGGCTGGTGAACGCACTTTTTGAGCACGACATCTATTTCCAGTCGGTGGCGCGAGGGAGGATGCAAGGTTTCGGGCTGGTTTCAAGGCTCAAAGCCTCTGTCGAGTACCTTCGAGCGCTGCGATACGAGACTCGGCTGCTGCCGCACATGGACAGGATTCAGACATGCAGCGGAGAGAACCGCGACTATCTGCTGTCGTTCCTGCCAAGTCTCAACGGACGAATTGAGGACGGCCTTCGCGCCGGCATCAATACCGCCGCTTACGACTTCCGTCCGCGCGGCCGCGAGCCCGAAACGATGCTGTTCACGGGGAATTTTCGTCACGTGCCGAACCGCATCGGACTTGAGTGGTTCACGCACCACGTCCTCCCGATCATCCGGTCACGCCGGCCAGGATGCCGCCTGATCGTCGTAGGAAGCGAGACGCCTCCACAACATGTGTTTCCGACCCTGGAGAACATCGAGCTTGTGGGGTTTGTAGACGATATACGCGAACCGCTCTCCCGTTATTCGGTATTCGTCTGCCCGATTCTCAGCGGTTCGGGCGTTCGCGTCAAACTGCTCGAGGCATTTGCCGCCGGTATCCCGGTCGTCTCGACGCGGCTCGGAGCGGAAGGACTTACTGCGGTGAATGGCGACTGCTGTGCCCTGGCGGACACCCCGGCAGCCTTCGCCGAAAAGATCCTCGACCTGTTTGAACAACCGGAACGCGCGGCGCAAATGGCGATTCGGGCGCGCGAGGCCGTCGTGGAACACTGGAACATGGCTGATGTCACAGCGCGGCTCGAGCAGAGTTACAGGAAAGCCGTCAGGGAGAAGCGGGCTACTTCGTTTGGCCGAGATGCTTCTTGAGTGCCTGCGCGATTCGTTCCGCCGTCTTGTCCAATTGATCGGATCTCAAATTCTTCGGCGCTTCGTACGTTGACCAGATCACGTGGCGGGTTTTGGCGTCTACCAGGAAAAATGTTCCACGTGCGCGTCCGGAGCTGAAAACAACGACCGGCGGCTCCTGGCTCTTACGGGCTTCTTCGGACTCACGCTCTTCTTTCGGCGCAGGCTTTCCGGCTGGGGACGCGGCCTTGTCTTCAGGCGGCGCCGGGGGCTTCGGTTCGGCCTCTTCCTTTTTGGGATACAGTTCTTCGAGGCTCTTTTCGAACGACTTGCCGATCTGATCGGTGAAGATGGCGTCTGCCCTCGCCGGATCGGTAACCACTTGCATCACGCCGCCTACTGTCAAGCGGTTGGCCAGATACTGATCGAAACCTCCTCGCATCGGCAGGAAGTAAACTGAATGTACCTCAGAGACCTGCCCGGCTGCGGCTACCGGCATCATGAACAACGCGATGCCGCATAATAGAGCGATAGGCTTCATGGATAATCTCATCATACTGCATGTATAAGGGTCAGACACTTACGGTCATAATCCCCTGTCTCAACGAGGAACAGGGTATCGAAAAAGTGCTCACGCGGATGCCTCCGTTCGTGGACGAGGTGATTGTCGTCGACAACGGTTCCACGGATCACACCTCGGAGGTTGCCTCCGCCTTGGGCGCCACCGTGATTCGCGAAGAGGTGCGTGGTTATGGCAGGGCGTACAAGCGGGGTTTCTCTCACGCGACGGGAGACCTGATTATTACGCTCGACGGGGACCACAGTTATCCCGTGGACGCCCTCTCTTATCTGATTGAAGCCTTCCTACACCTTGATGTGGACTTTCTGAACGCCTCGCGCTTTCCCGTACGGGACCGGCACGCAATGAGTCTCAAGCATAAGTTCGGCAACGTCATCCTGTCGCTCGCGATGTCGTCGCTCTTCTTCCGCTGGGTGAGAGATTCGCAGTCCGGTATGTGGGTGTTCCGGCGGTCGATTCTGGGTGGGATGAACCTTGAGTCCGACGGGATGGCCTTCTCTGAGGAAATCAAGGTGGAGGCGATTCGGAACTCGAAGATACGATTCCGGGAGATTACGATCCTGTATACCTCCCGCCTGGGAGAGATCAAACTGAACCCGTGGCGGGACGGCATCCAAAATTTGCTCTTTTTGATTAAGAAGAGATTTACGAGGGTCCGCCGGAAGTGCTACAATTGATCTTCGCCCGCCTGCGTCCTGATTCCCTTTTCTCATGAACGGTTGGCCTGTGAGCGCGATGTCCGGCGTGACGGCAATTGTCCCTACGTGGAACCGGCCTGACTTACTGGAGCGCCTCCTTGAATGCCTGCTGAAACAGACAGTAAAGTTGCGGCAGATTCTGGTTGTGGACAACGGATCTGAAGACGCCTCCGTGGAAGTTGCGAGGAAGTCGGGCGCGGACGTGATCCGGATGGGATGGAACTCCGGGTTCAGCCGCGCCGTGAATCGCGGCATACGCGAGGCAACGGCGGAATGGCTGGTCGTAATCAACAACGACGTCGAGCCGGAACCGGACTGGTTGGAACGGCTGCTAAGGACGGTGGCCGATACCGGCGCGTGGTTTGCGACCGGGAAGCTGCTGAGCCAGGGCCGGCAGAACGTGCTCGATGGGACGTATGACACGGTCTGCCGCGGTGCATGCGCGTG
This sequence comes from Bryobacteraceae bacterium, assembly GCA_039680545.1. Lineage (GTDB taxonomy): Bacteria > Acidobacteriota > Terriglobia > Bryobacterales > Bryobacteraceae > JAEHDI01. The sequence goes on from JBDKSR010000554.1 coordinate 15,750, forward strand.
GCGCGCGGGCCATGGAAGGCTGGACGGCGCCGAATTCAGCGAGAGCAAGCCGATCATGCTTGCACCGCTGACAGCGGGGCTGTTTCGCAAAGAGCTGTTTGACAAAGCAGGATTGCTGGACGAGAGCTTTGAGTCGCACCTGGAGGACGTGGATTTTGGCTTGCGATGCGCGATGGGCGGTTACCGGGGAGTATACGTCCCGGATGCAGTGGCCTATCACGCGGGAAGCGCGACAGAGGGTCCGTGGAACCCGGACACCGTGCGGCGGATCGCAAGAAATCAGTTACTCCTCGTCGCTAAGCATTATCCGAGGAACTGGTTCGTCCGATACGGATGGCAGGTGCTTGTGGCACAGACTCTATGGGGCTTCGTTGCGGCGAAGCACGGCTCAGGCGCCGCATTCGTACGAGGCAAGCTGGAAGCGGCCCGCCGGTTCAGGGCTGTTCGGCGCGGCAGGGCTCTCGGTCCTGAGACGGCCGATCGAGAGCGGCTCGCCCGCATCCTCGAAGAGAGTGAGCGCGAGATTTTGAGCCTGCAGGAGCGCACGGGTTTCGACTTGTATTGGAAGTTGTATTTCGCATTGACATGAAGGACGTGGGCGCGGTTATAGTCACGTACAACTCAGGGGCCGAGATCGGTTCCTGCCTGGACGCCGCGCTTGCGCATGTCGCCGAGGTTGCTGTCGTGGACAACGGCTCGACGGACGGCACACTCGAAGAAGTGCGGAAACGGCCGCAGGTGAAGCTGATTGTGAATTCGCAAAACCGTGGTTTTGCGGCGGCTGTGAACCAGGGTTTTTCCTTGTTGAGCACCCGGTTGGTTTTGTTGCTAAATCCGGATGCGGAGTTGCTCACGGGCGTGGAATTCCTCGCGAAGGCCTGCGGGTCTCCCGGTACGGGAGCTGCTGCCGGGAAGCTTGTGGACGCTGCGGGGAAGCCGCAAACAGGATTTATGGTGCGCCGGCTACCCACGCCGGTGGCCTTGAGTTTTGAAGTTTTGGGATTGAACCGGATTTGGCCCGGAAACCCTGTGAACAGGCGTTACAGGGAGCTCGATGCGGACCCGGACGAGGCTCGCGACGTGGAACAGCCCGCGGGGGCGTTTTTGATGGTTCGGCGGGACGTTTGGCTCTCCGCCGGTGGGTTTGATGAGCGGTTTCACCCGCTCTGGTTCGAGGACGTGGATTTCTGTAAACGTCTTCAGGACAAAGGTTTACGGGTGTATTACGAGCCGGCGGCGGTGGCGCGGCATAGCGGCGGGCATTCGGTCGGGAGAATCTCCCGGGAGTCGCGAGTGATTTGCTGGTATGCTAGCCTTCTGAAGTATAGTTCGAAGCATTTTTCGCTGTCCGGGCTGTTTCTGGTGGACTCGGCCATAGTACTGGGTTCCATGTTGCGGATGCTCGTCGAGAGTGTGTCGCAGAGGAACCTGAGGCCATTCAAGATTTACAGAAACGTGATTCGGCTGGCTGTCGTCCAGATGATGACTTGCCGCTGCCGGGAAACGAGGAGCATGCCCGTTCCGGCGAGGTATTGAAGCGAAGAGATCTCGCTAACAGGTGGATTAGGCAACTCACGCGCATGGTACACAACGATCTCGTATCCGTCACGATTGTGACGTACAACAGTGGCCGGTTCATCAAGCGGTGTCTCGAGTCCGTGCTGGCACAGAAGTACCCGAATAAAGAGATCATCATCATCGATAATGCTTCGACGGATGGCACGACGGACATTCTGGAGCAGTTCGACGATCAATGTCAGATCGTTTACAACGAAGAGAACCTGGGATTCGCCGCTGCGCAGAACCAGGCGATCAGACTCTCTTCGGGCGAATGGGTTCTCACGTTGAATCCGGACATGCTTCTGCTTGCCGGGTTCATGCAGGCGCTGGTCGATGCGGGGCATATCCATTCGCGGATCGGTTCTGTGTGTGGAAAGTTGCTCACCATGCGGGCAACATTCGATCTCCCGGACCGTCCGCTGGTCGATTCGACCGGAATTTATTTCACCCCGATGCTTCGCCATCTGGACCGCGGCAGCCAGGAGGTGGATAACGGGCACTTCCTGCAGTACGAATACGTGTTCGGAGCGAGCGCCGCGGCCGCCCTATACCGCCGCGAGATGATCGATGACGTCTCGATCGACGGCGAGTTCTTCGATCCCGATTTCTTCGTCTACCGCGAGGATGCCGACGTCGCCTGGCGGGCGCAATTGTTCGGCTGGCGCTGCATCTACACGCCGCACGCTCGCGGATACCACGTTCGCAAAGTTCTTCCGGGCAACCGGCGGGCTCTTCCCTCGGCCATCAACATGCACTCGGTCAAGAACCGCTTCCTGATGCGGATCAAGAATATGACCGGGAACCTGTACGTGAGGAACTTCTTCCCCATCCTCCTGCGGGACCTGATCGTAGTGGCCTGTTGCCTTATTCGGGAACACTCCTCGCTCAAAGCCTTCTGGTACCTGGCGAACAACTGGCGCCGGGTATGGTGGAAGCGCGGGGAGATCATGAAGCGAAAGCGCGTGAACGACGAGTACATGGCAAGCTGGTTCCGTTACCTGCCCGTGAGCAGGCCCGCTCCTAAGGCCCCGGCGCGCGTGTTGGCCCGGCCTCGCGCCGTGCGCGGCTAATGCGCCTGGCTATCCTTGGCACACGGGGCATCCCCGCCCACTACGGGGGATTCGAAACGTTTGCCGAGGAACTCTCCACCCGCCTTGTCCGGCGTGGCCATGAAGTTACTGTCTATGGTCGCGAACGGTATCCGGAAAAACGCTATCGGAATGTCGCGTTGCGCTGCGTCCCGGTTGTGCGGCACAAGTACGTCGAGACGATAGCGCACACGTTTCTCTCGACGCTGCACCTCCTGTTCCACCGGCAGGACGCGGCTCTGTACTGTAACGCAGCCAACGCGAACTTTACTTTCCTGCCCCGCCTGGCCGGAATGCCCGTAGCGCTCAATGTGGACGGACTCGAACGGAAGCGGCGCAAGTGGAACCGTGCTGCGAGGGCGTGGTACCAGGTTTCGGAATGGCTTGCGACGTTCTGCCCGACGGCGGTTGTGAGCGACGCCCGGGCCATCGCCGAGTATTACCTGAAGCGTTACGGAAAAGCGACTCGATTCATTCCCTACGGCGCGGAAACCGGCCGCGTGGAGACCATGGACGTGCTCAAGCGGCTGGGTGTCGCACCACGCCGCTACTTCCTCTACGTCAGCCGCATGGAGCCGGAGAACAATGCGCTCCTAGTGCGTGAGTCTTTCGAGCGCGTACAGACGGACCTGAAACTCGTGCTCGTCGGAGACGCTCCCTATGCGCAGGAATATATCAGCCGCGTGCGCGACACGCGCGACCCGCGCGTGATTCTGCCGGGAGCTATTTACGGGCAGGGCTACCACGAACTCGCCTCGCACTGCTTCGCTTACATACACGCCACTGAGGTGGGAGGGACACATCCCGCGCTTATCGAAGTGATGGGACGCGGCGGTCTGCCGATCTTCCTTGACACCAAGGAGAACGCCGAGGTCGCGGGCGACGCCGGTATCCCGTTTACCGCGGACACGCTGGCCCAGGCATTGGAGCGCGTTCTCGCTATGAGCGAAACCGAGCGCGAGGAGTGGCGAATGCGCGCCGTGGAACGTGTGCGCGAGCGCTACAGTTGGGATGCGGTGACCGACGCCTACGAGGAATTACTCACCGGGCTCGCCCACACCCGATAATGAAAGAATGTCTCAGCCGTACAGATCGTGGGTAGAAGTTTCCTTAGGACAAATCACGGAGAATTTCCGGGCGGTTCGTTCGGCCGTCGGTGATCGCGTCGAGGTGACTGCCGTCGTGAAGGCCGAAGCGTACGGCCACGGCGCGGTCGAAGTGTCGAAAGCGCTGGAGAAGGAGGGGGCACGGTGGCTCGCGGTGAGCAACGTGAACGAGGGTGTCACTCTTCGCCGCGCCGGTATCGGCGCACGAATCATCGTCATGGGGGACTTTTTGCCCTTCGAGCGCAAAGCGCTGCTTGAATACGATCTGACCCCCGTCATTCACTCGCTGCCCGATCTTGCGGCATTCGATCAGTTTGCGGCCGGCGTGGGAGCTCCGCTCTGTTATCACCTGAAGCTAGACACCGGGATGGGACGGCTTGGAATACGGGCGGAACCACAGAAGGTTTTCGAAGCCGTGCATGCCGCGCGTCACGTCCAACTGGAAGGATTGATGACGCACTTCGCGTCATCGGCGGACTACACCTCGCAGCAGACCGCCGACCAGATCAGCGCATTCAAGAAGGTATACGCCTGCCTCAAAGAACACGACGCCAAGCCGATTTGGGTTCACCTGTCGAGTACCAACCCGATCGCGTACGGCCGGCGGGAAGCATGGGCAAACATGGTGCGGACGGGACACGCCATCTACGGCTACGTTTCCCCGGCCAAGGGCGATGCGCCTCCCCGTATTCTTAACGTGAAACCTGCGTTGTCGTGGAAAGCGACGGTGCTGGCCGTAAAGGATGTGCCCGAAGGCACACTGATCGGTTACGGCGGGATGTTTCGAGCCCCCAAGCCCATGCGCATCGCCGTGCTGGCCCTGGGTTACGCGGATGGTTTCCCGCACCGCATGTCAAACCGCGGCAAGGTGATCGCCGGAGGCAAACTTGCGCCGGTCATCGGAGCCGTTTCCATGGACTTGACGACGATCGACATCACTCAGTCGAAGTCGGTGAAGCCCGGTGATGCCGTGACGCTCATCGGCACCGTGGGCGATGTCTCTCTCGACGCGCAACAGATCGCGAGGCTGGCAGGCACGATCTCCTACAGCGTGCTCTGCGGCATCAACGTCCGTGTAAAAAGGGTCTACGTTTAGTTTTCCGTAGAGTGAAGGCCGCCGGTTCCCGCGCGGAATTCGACATTTGTCTTCTCGGGATGGCCCTCTACGGTCTCGGAACAGTTCCACAGGCAAGCGCCGCAGTGAACGCACTTCTCGCGCTCGAACTGAGGCACGCCGCCGGGCCCCGGTGTAATGGCTTCGCCGGAGCAGATCTCGATACAGAGATGAGTGCGGCAGCTCTCGCAAAGGTTCGGGTGCAGGAACACGACATGGTCGGCGTATCCGGGAGGCGCCTGGACTTTGCCGCCCATGAGTAGCGCATCCTGGTGTGACACCAGCAGTTGTCCGTCGTAAGGAATCGGCAGCCAACCGCTGCGTTCCATGAGCGCGTCGTGGACCGAGGCGCCCCGGGAATAGCAATCCTGACAGATGCGCGCGACCTCATCCCTCGGAATTCGGCCCGCGTAATATTCTTCCGCTGAAGGGACACGCCCTTGCGGACTGCGTACCTCGCCGGGGAACGAAATCGAGCCGCCCGTCAGGCCGGCCGCGGCCATGCCGAGCAGCCCCGGCACAACACCTTTCTGGAAACCTACGCGCGCCCGTTCGGCCTGTTTACCTTCGCTCTCGATCCAGCTTGCGCGTCGTCGTGCAACGTACGCGCGGTCGAGGTTCTCCTTTGTGAAATCCTGTCCCGCCTGGAGAAGATCGACAACGCCCTCGGCGAGCAGAACGCCTGTGGCCCATGCCTCGTCCACTCCGGAGTTGGTCAGAACGTTGGTAGCTCCCGAGCCTTCCCCGATGCGCGCAAAGCCGTTGCCCACGAGATACGGTTCACCCATCCGTCCGGACTCCTGCAGGGACTTTGCGCCCCAGGACCGCAGACGGCCACCTTTCAGATATCGCCACAGGTACGGATGCTGTATGAAGTGCTGCAAATACCGGTAAGAGGTTCGGACCGGCGTGTCGAACCACGATGGGATGAAGATGCCGACAGAGGCCACCCGGTCCGGATGGACATAGAGGAAACCGAAGATCTCGGGTTCCGGATAGCCGAAAGTGTGGAACACCGTGCCGGGTTCGAGGCCGCAATCCTCGGGGAGATCGACGACCATCTTCATGCCGACTGCCCACTCGCGCTCGTGGTGCCCTTCCGGCATGCCGAAGTGCTCGCTGAGTTGGCGTCCGACGGGGCCGAAAGGCCCATCGCCCACAACAGTCAGCGCGGCCCGGATGTCCATTCCAGGCATGAATCCAGCTTCAGGGTTGCCCTTCTTGTCGACTCCCTGATCGAGCAGGCGCACGCCGGTGACGCGGCCGTCTTCAATGAGCGGCTGCGAGACGGGGGTACTGGGCCAGATTTGTACGGCGCCGGAACCCATGAGCTGCTGGCCGACCCACTGGCTGAATTGCCCCATCGAAAAGATCATTCCGCCCGACTTGTGAAGAAATCCGGGGGTATAGGGCAGGTCGAAAGCGCTGTGTTCAGACGGGAGTATCGGCCTGAAAGCGCGGATAGCGGCGTCAGCGGCTCGAAGCGTCGCCGGACGGCGGCTCGCCCCGACCGGATCGAGCAGGTATAGCACCTTCTCGTTGCGGACCGGCGCGGCCATGGGAATCCCGGCGCTATCGAGGTCGGGAAAACTCGCGCGGATAGCACGAGCCTTCGTCACGACTCCCGAGACCCCGAAACCGATGTCGTCGGCGCGCTCGTAGCAGATGACCTGGAGCGGCATCCCCGGCATCACCTTACTTTCGAGGCGCGGGGTGCCATCGGCGTTCAGAATATGGCGCGAGAGTTCGGTGAGGAACCCCCCGGTCGCCGGTCCGAAGCCGACACAGACGATGTCGACTTCCATGGTCTGCCGTTCCACGTTTACTTCGCTCATGCAGGATAGTCCAATGCCTCGGGGATCATGACCTTGGCCAGGGCATCCGCGGCGCG
>JBDKSR010000555.1:0-2513 GCA_039680545.1 Bryobacteraceae bacterium
CCACGTCAGGCCGTCGACCTCAACGATGGCGCCGCGAAACGTCGTAGGTGAGGGGTTGCCGGCCTCGTCAGCGCATGTGAACTCGATCTCGACAGTACGCTGATCTACCATTTCCCGCCACGCGTCCAGTGCGTCTATGTGATCCATTGTCAAATCCAGGCTGATCGGCTCCGCGTCAAACCCGCTTGGCATCCGGTTCTCGATTCCGTCGTCCATGTTCGCCATGTTACTCCCCTTCCTCGCTGCCCGGCGTCCCGACCAGCGCGAAAACCTTCCGTCCGACGTTCGGCAGATGCTGGACGAAACAGTATCCATCCCGCTCCAAATGGATCAGGCCGGTCAACCGCTCGACGACATGCACGGCCTTGAGGTGCTGCCGTCGCCCGTACGTCGGCTGAAGCCGATGGATTGCGACCAGTTTCAGCGCCTCGGATTCGTCCAGCGCGTCGATCATGTGGTCCTTGCCATCAATCTGGACGTAGACCGGAATTTTCCGTTCGCTCATTTCACCCCCAAATGCCTATTGGCTGAAACTGTAGACTTGCCATTTGCGGCCACCGGAGGCACCGCCATGCGATTTTCTCCCCGCTTACTATGGCTGTGGTCCTCTGGTCGCCAGTCGATGTCCAGAAGCGTCTCGCACGTCGGACAGAATCGGACCTCGCTCGGCTCCCCGGCCCGGAGCGTCAGTTTCTCGCCGCAGCCGTAACAGACCAGCACGTAGACCTCGAAATTAGGCATCGGCCCCTCCCATGTGCGCTCGGATCTTGGCGAGGCACAGCCCGCACGTCACCGCGTCGTCAGTCCGCTGCATCTGCCCAATCCGCGTGTGGCGGTCGCTTCGGCACAGCAACTCGCCCGGCTGGCGTTCGAAGTGATCGGGTCCGCCTCTCAGCCAGCGCTCCGTCACGCGGGCATGGACCACCGGCACCTTGCCGCGTCCAACCGTCCCGGCCTCTCGTGCAACCGACTCGTAGGCCGATCCCTCACGCATGACGTAACCCGGCCGCGCGCTGCCGCAGTGCGGGCAGTTGGGATGCTCGACCAGGACCGGATACCAGCAGTGGCAGGCTCCGCACCAGCGGCCGTGACCCACCGCGGCCATGCGGCGGCGTTCGGCGGCCTCGCGGATCACAACGGAGCCGTGCTGGAGCAGTTCGGGCGGGACCGGCGCGTCGGGCGGCAGTGGGAAGCCGCTGGCGAAGACCTTTAGGACGCGAGCTTCAAATGCAAGGTTCACAGCTTTTTCGCCTCCGCAAGCCGCTTCACCATCGAGCCCAGTTGCCGATCAATCGGCACGGCGCCGGATGCCAGCAGGTCAAACGTCTGTTCCGGTGGATTCTCGCTCGGGATGCCGTCGAGAAACACGGACGAGTAGAGATTGATCCCGTCCAACGGCCTGAACCGTGAACAGAAGCACGCCCGCATCTCCCGCTCGCCTGGCCATTCGGCGTAGAGGGTGCGCATTCGCTTCACAAGCCAGCGGACCCGCTCTTCGCGGTCGGTCATGTCGCCGATGGTTTCGCACAGGGCAAGCCTGACGGCTGGCTCGGTGGGGAAGAACTTCATGCCGCCCATCGTGGCGACCAGATCCATGATCGATTCGAGTTTCATGCGAATGGACTCCCTCTTCGTTCGAAGTTTCGGCGGGCCAGTTCCATGGCCTCGTCTGTCTTGCTGAGTTTCACGGCCGGCGCCATGCGAATTGGGGTCGCCGCGGACACCCCACTCGCATAAAGAGCCAGATGCGAGGCCAGCCAGTTGCACGGCCCTTCCATGAACTGCGTCTCGCCGGCGGCTTCCCGGCGCAGTGCCGCGATGATGAAGTCGAAACAGTCCTGAGTCTTGACCTTTTCGTAGAACAGCTTCGTCGCGGATTTGAGTTGGATCGTGTTCTTCGGGTGAGTGCTTAGGTACTCGGCGAACCAGTCGCGCTGCTCGGCCGTCATGATGGTCGAGGTCAGCCGCTTGGGCTTGGGCGGGGCGGGCTGCTCATCGGCCTGGAGGTCGAAAAGGGAGCCCTCCGCAGGAGCGCCGCTCGCGGCGTCCTCGCGCGGTGTTTTTTCTTCTTCTTCCCTTGTTATATTTCTTCTCTTTATTAGTTGTTGCCCCAACCCTGCCCCTTTACTTACCTGACCCTGCCCTAACCCTGCCCTAACCCTGCCCTCATCCTTGCCCTCCGTCGTCTCTTCGTACTGATAAGTCTCGTAGTTTAAGACAGTTACCATAGTCCACATCCCTGCCCTTGAGCTTGCCGTAATTTGCAAGTTTTGCAGATGAAGCAAAGATAATCTCACCTGTTTGAGGGTGACCTTACAAACCTCCGCCATCTTCGAGTAGCTGGTGATAAAGCTGCCGCGGGGGATCGTGACTTGCTGTTTTCCGTCGTACCAAGTCCGCTCTTTCCAGTTGGCTTGGAGTAGGCAGCCAAGCATCACCTTCAGGGTGACGGGGGAAAGTTGGGTCCAAACGGGGTTGCCGAGCAACCGCCTCCAAAGGCAGACGTATCCCTG
>JBDKSR010000556.1:0-8896 GCA_039680545.1 Bryobacteraceae bacterium
TGACCTCGGGAATTCCACCCGCCGTTGTCCCAACTACTGCCTTACCGCGCGCCATGGCCTCCACGAAAATCAATCCAAAGGATTCGTATCGCGAAGGTCCGGCCAGCAGATCGCAGCGTTCGTACAAATCGTCGAGTACGGCTCGCGATACCTCACCATGGAAACGTACGTGTTTCTGAAGCCCCCGGTGCTCCTTGCGCCACTGCGGGACCGGGGAGTCGACGCCCATTACGTCCTTGCCTACGATGTCGAATTCCGCATCAGGAACGCAGTCGATTACGCGAGGGATCGCGTCGAGCAGCGTCCCAATGCCTTTTCTTGGCTCCAACCGTCCGACAAACAACACTCGTCTGGCCACGCCCGGCGGCGAAGGGCGCAACTCCCCTTGAAGGTCAAGGCCGAGTGGCACGATCCCCATGTGGGCCGGCCGGCTCCTATACTTCGCGACGATCGAGCGCGCAGCGGCGCGAGTGCTCGTTATGACCTCGTCAGCGAGCAGGCTCTGCCGCTCCTCAAGATCCACTGACAGCCGCAAGTCGTCGTTCTCAGCCCATCCCTGAGTTTCTATGGCTTGGAACAGAGCGGTATGAACATGCACGACGAACGGGATTCTGCCATCGAGCGCGACGACAAGTCCCTCAATGTTCCACGAAGAGGCCTCCACGATATCGATGCCATAGCGTTCGTCCAACTCCCGGACTTTCCGCCAGACTGCAGCCGCGTAGCCGACATTCTTTGCCACGACCGGAAATTGCGACTCAAGATGAAGCGTTGCACCGAGTTTCGATGGCTTCACCCAATGCCGCCAGATCCCTTCGGCGAGTTCGCTGCGGTCCGTCTCGCCCAGACTGATCACGTGAACCCGGCATCCGTGCTCAAACAGGGCCTTGGCTAATGCGAATGTGTACGTGGCGATGCCATCCGGGTTTCGCTCCGGAGTGGACTCGCACAACAGGCAGACGGACAGGGTGCTTTCGGGAATTTGCCGGAAGGGCCGGATCGGCTCACCGTCAGGACAGGGAAGAATCACGCGGTACACGGGCCGTGGGCTCCAGCCTTTGCGTAGTCCCGCTACGATACCTCGGGCACAATCCCGCTCGGATCGCAGAAGCTGGGACCAGCCGATAAGCCCCCGGCTCCACCAGCTCAGAAGCTCGCTCATCCAGCGTTTGGCAAGCCTCCAGGTAACCCGGGCAACCGTCCACGCGCGGCGTCCCTGGGCGTTCTTCAACGCACCGTAGGCATGGTAACGGCAGATCGTGAACCAGTTATAGTCCACGGGGCCGGACCGCACCATACCGCACGCCGACTCATGTTCGACGATCGCCGTGGGCTGATGCACAATTCTGTAACCGGCTCGCTCGATGCGCTGGACGACGTCGCACTCGTCGTACATGTAAGCGATTTCCTCGTCGAAACCACCGACTTCCTCCAGCGCCCGGCGGCGGAACATGCAGCAGTTGCCGGAGACAGTGTTGAGCCTTCCCTTCTGAAACCTCTGATACTCGCCCGGTTTCGCGCAGTCGGGGTACAGTATCCCGTCACGGTCGAGTACGCCGTTCCTCCACTCGATGCCGCCGTCGCGCATTCGGAAAACGGTCCCGCCAACGGCTCCGACGTCCGCATCATCAAACGCTGCTACCAGATTTGCCAGCCATTCGGGTGACGGGACCGCGTCATCGTCGATAAAAGCAACCAGTTCACCGCGGCTCTGCTCGATGCCGGCATTGCGCGACACGCCGATGATTCGCCTATCCGTTCGGGCTATCGTGATCGACCCCGCGAACACCTCAAGCACCGCCGCTGTGTGATCCGTACAAGGCCCCATCACCACTACGACTTCAAAATTCCGGTAGGTTTGCTTCGCCAGAGCATCCAGGCAGCGGCGCAAGTGCCCCGCCCTGTTGTACGTGATGATCACGACGCTGACCGCGACGCCTTGCAGGGGCTCAGGATGTTGTGTTGTTTCGGTGTTCACGGGCGGTTAGAAGGGAGTGCACCACCACGAAGGTCCCGCACCTCATTTTCCAACTGCTCAAGGCGCGCGGCGATCTGCTGTTGCGCCTGCACGATGATGTTCAGAAGCTGAAGATTCGCATCCGCGACAGCAGCCGAGCACTCGGCGTGGGCCCGGATCGGGCGCGTATACCAGGGCAGGAGGCGATGAATCGTCTTCATAACAAGATTCAGGGGCCCCGGATAGCCCTGAGGGACGCAACCCACGTTTTGGGTTTCCCGCCGCAGCAGGTCGACGCTGGCAGCTAAACGTGCCAACTCCGTTTCGCAAGCAGGACGGGCAGGGGCCTTCTCGACACCCGCGACGCCCTCCGCCGCTTGCCGGGAGCCTGGCAGGTCGAGCGACTGCCGGATTCGTCCGAGAATCTCATCAGCGTTCATGCGCTCCCCATCGGTGCGGGCGCAGCACCGCGCACACTCTTCGTTGCAGCTTCATAGGCGGTCAGCACCTCGTCCAGCGTGCCCTCGCGCATTATCCGGCCATGATCGAGCCAGAGGCCGCGGTTGCAAACCTGTCTCAGCGTATCCGACGCATGCGAGGTGCAGATCAATACGCGGCCCGCCTTCTTCAGTTCCAGAATCTTCTCCATGCATCTCTGCTGAAACGCCTGGTCGCCGACCGCCAGCACCTCGTCGATGAGCATTACATCCGGGTCCACACTCATCGCCACGGCAAAGGCAAGCCGCATCGTCATGCCGGCCGAATACTTCCGGATCGGTTCGTCGATAAACTCGCCGATACCCGAAAAGTCAACGATCTCCTGGAACCGTTCTTCCGTCCTGGCACGGGTCAGCCCGAGCACCGCGGCGTTAAGTCGAAGGTTCTCCGCGCCGGTCAGATCGGGATGAAAGCCGGAACCCAGTTCGAGCAAAGCCGCAATCCGTCCGTTGACCGTCACCGTACCTTCGTCCGGCCATAGGAGACCCGCGATCACGCTGAGGAGCGTGCTCTTCCCCGCCCCGTTGGGCCCGACGACCGCCAGGGAGTCCCCTTCGTTCAAGTGCAGGGAAATGTTCTTAAGAGCATAGAAGCCGTCTTTGGGGGCGCGACGCAACAAGGCAGCCAGGACGTCGTGAAAGAACCGTCGCGATCTTTTTGAATAGATCTTGGAGATGTTTTCGAGCTGAACGATGCCAGTCATCTCAAAGGTAGTCCGCAAATCGCCGCTTCATCCGTCCGAACATCCACAATCCGCCCAGGAGGACGCACACCGAAACAGCCGCCAACTTGTACAGCAGGGACGGCGGTGGCGCGATTCCCTCCATCAGAATATGCCTGCATGCGAGCACGACCGCGGCGATTGGATTGTATTGATAGAGCGGGTGAAATCGTTCCGGAATGATCGAGAAAGGATAAAAGATCGGCACAAGCCAGAACAGGATCGTGTTCGCCGATTCCACCACGTACCGCATGTCCCTGAAGTACACGTCGAGCGCAGACGTCGCGAGCGATAGTCCGCAGACGAAGATCACTTCCAGGCCAAATACGAGCGGCAGCAACAGCCAATACACGTTCACCGCATACCCTGACGCCAGAGTCACCGAGAGGAGCAGGCCGATCTGAATCAGGAAATGAAGCGCATTCGCAAGCACAGTCGAAATCGGAATGATCTCCCGCGGCAAGAGCACTCGTTTCACGAGCGCCGCATTGGCGAACACGGACAATGTCCCGCTCACCCATGCCACAGAGAAGAAACTGTAAGGAATTACCCCACACAGTGCGAACACATGAAAGTTCTGTATGCCACTGTGGAAAATCCGGGTAAATATGAACGCGAGCAGCCCCATCATCACCAACGGATTAAGCAGGGACCAGAAGACGCCCAGCGACATATTCCGGTAGCGGATGCGGAAGTCCCGCATCACCAGGTTGTTAAGTAGAAAACCGAAATTGCCGCCTCTCATTGCCAGAACGTACAGGAACACCATCATCCCACATCAGGCGGCAGCCGGTCCTGAGAGAAACTTTATCGGTTCGTTACAGCTGACTGGTCCTGACCACCAGCCCTCGCAATCCAGAGCCGGGTTGGAAGATGACAGAGCGAGGTTCGCGCTCAGGAGTCAAATCTCAATGCTATCGGTGATCAGCCCTAGTCATCTCGATGGGGATGATGTATGACTCTCAGGTGCAGCATCTTCTCAATGACCCGCAATGAGCCGCGTGCAGCAGAGTCACACGGGATCAGAGCGCGATGGTACCGACAGACGGAAGCATTTCGCTGCCGAGTTCCTCCTGCCCGGCGCGCGTCCAACGGGCTCATCTGAGCCGCGTTCGCACCCCGTTGCCTTGCACGCTGCTAGTCGGAACCCGGTCGCTAGGCTTACCTGGAGTGTGTCGGCGCGGCGGCCCGCAGCCAAGAAACTTCCTTGCCGCGAGAGAGGTGCGGGGGGAATCTCAGCTGCGGCGCTGGCGTACGCCAAAGGCGATAACGGCGATCAGGAACCCGGCCCCTGCGACCGCCAGGAGCGACGATTCCACCAGCGTCTGGCTGATCTGGTGATACATCCTGCCCCGTGACTTGACGGCAGATTTCGCAATCGCCTTCTGTGTTAATGCGTACGTGTCGGCGCCGATCAATTTCGCATGCGCCAGGGCGATCTTTTCCACGCCATCGTACAATCCCGGGATTCCCCTTTCGATGAACTGTTCGTCGATCGGACGATCGAACACGTACCCGGTGAACACGTCCCGGTATCGATAGCGCGCCGCAATTGTCGGATCGAAGGGATAGATATCAAAGCTGTCCGCGCCGAACGGCGATCCCGCCAAGTCAAAGCCGACCGGCCGGTTGCCGGCTTCCTGGAAAGCGGCGTCCCATACGCCACCTTGAACCGGCGCCGCCACGATCACTGTGTCCGTAGGCACAATCGGTACCAGATTCCAAAGCAGGACGTAAGCGACTCTGCCCGAAATTGCCTCGTATAAATACCGGCCCGTGTTCTCCTCCAGCCTTCCATGCATATTCTTGACCGGGCCGAAGGCATGCCGGTAATTCATCACCACCAGGCATTTCTTCCTCGGTTCGGAGGCCGTAATTTGGACCATTCTCCCGGCGATGATGTCGCTCATCTCCCGGTCTTTGTTGCGGATGACGGAGTAGAAATCCCGGCTGGAATGGATGGTATCCCAGTCCAGAGCGACATTGGTGAAGTAATGCTGTATGCGCTTCTCGCGGGGTAAGGTCTGGTTCAAACAGTAGAGCTTCTGTAAGTACTCGTAGAAGTTCGTGTTGTTCCAGTAGGGCCATACGGAAATGCCGCGCATCACCCGCATTGCGCGGGCAGCTACATCGGCATCACTGAGATCCGGCGCGTTCATGAACTCGTCCAGTAACGGCTGCGTATTGCGCAACCCGTATTCTGTGAAAACATGGCCAACCCGGTCGATGAAACGTCGGTCGCTCACCAGATCGTAGATATATTCCCACTGCGTGAACTCAGGATGTGCCCGCTCGCAAAGGACCACCACGTCGTAGCGGTCGAACAAGCCCATCACGTAGTCGATAGGCGTTGGATGCGCCCGCTTCAGAAATGTGACGTACGGCTTGGTGGACTTGCCGTTGTTGAACAGCGCCAGATTGCAGGAAATCCAGCTTTTATGGAAGTATTCAGCACTCTTGATCGCGCCGCACAGCAGGACCATTGCTGCGACCGCCGCAAACGCTGTTCGGATGTTGAGCGCACCCTGCCCGGCCTCGCACGTGACGGAAGTCCGCGAAAGTTGGTCGTACCACGTCGCTTTCGCGAACAGCCAATACACCATCACCAGCGCCATTACCAGGAGGATCACCAGCAGATCGAAAACCGAGGTAACCCAAACGCCGCGAGCCAGCCGCCAGACGACCCAGACGGGCAATACGACCGTGAGGCCTCATTTCGCCGCGCCCTCACGCAGCAAGGCAATTCTGAGATTCATTGCCTGTCCGTTCTTCCGCTGGACCCACACTCCCATGAGCGCCTTCCCCGGAGTCGCACCCCACCGGTTAAGGCAAACGACGCCGTACACCACGGCTACAGCTAAGCCAGCCTGTCCCAGAGAAACGCGCATCGAGGCCAGCCGCGTAGCGCCGATCAAAATACTGGAGACGGCATAAATCAGAGACCAATCGATCCACGCGGCGGCAAGACGTCGCCAAAAGCCAGCCCGTTCTAGTTTCATGGTTACTTCTTGCAGTGTACGATTAGACTGGCGCTAAGTTCACTGCCTGGGAAGCGATGCTTGCATCGCGGTTGTTGCTGAAATTGGGTCTTGAACACCAACCAATAACTCAAGGTCGTACTCCTCACAGAAATTGGATCACCCCATTTACGTTTGGCGGACGTTTCAAGGGCACGCTGAAGCCCCCGTGGTTTAAGTGGCGCTCACGACTGGTCCGACGTGTTGTCATCCTCCACCCGGTTCGGACCGCACACTCCCGCCGCCTCGATCTTGGCAAGAAGTTCCCGATGGGTAAAGGGCTTGGAGATGTACTCGTCCATTCCCGCGCTAAGGCACTTTTCCCGATCTCCCTTCATGGCATAAGCAGTCATCGCAATGATCGGAATATGACCGCCGCCCGCGTACTCCTTGTCACGGATCACTTTTGTCGTCGCAAGTCCGTCAAGACCGGGCATCTGGATATCCATCAGCACGAGGTCAAAATCCGCCCGCTTCAATACGTCCAGCGCTTCCGCCCCCGAGGATGCCACTTCAACCGAGTAGCCTTGCCGGCGCAGTAGATGCACGGCCACCTTCTGATTGACCGGATTGTCTTCCACCAATAGGATCCGTAGGGAAGAGCCGATGTTCGACTGCACCGGCGGCTTCGGTGGAGTCACAGGAGTGGGCGGCTCGCAGACCTGTGTAACCTGCTTGATCACCTCCACGAGGTCGGCCCGCGTCACCGGTTTGATGAGATAGGCCGCAATCCCGATTTCGGATAGGCGTCCCGCGTCGATCGGCCGATCCACCGAGCTAAGCATGATAATCGTCGCGGGTTGTACGTTTGGCTCCCGGCGGATCCGCTCAGCAAGCGAGAACCCATCCATTCCCGGCATTTGCGCGTCAGTGATGACGAGCCGCACGGGGTGTCCCGCCGCAGACGCGGACCGCAATGCGTTCAGAGCCTCCCCGGCACTGGGCACGGTGTGCGCATCACATCCGAGCCGCCGGAGCGTTTCGAACAGAATCCGGCGATTCGTGGCGTTGTCGTCCACGACCAGAACCGGCAATCCCACGAGCGTCGCTGGCGAGGACTCGTGCTCCGCCTGGCAGTGCACCGTACTCGATCCAAAGGCGGCGGTGAAATGAAAGGTACTCCCGCGCCCCGGCTCGCTTTCCACCCATATGCTCCCGCCCAGCATTTCCACGAGCCGCTTCGAGATACAAAGGCCAAGCCCCGTGCCGCCGTAAGAACGGCTGATGCTCCCGTCAACTTGGGAAAACGCCTCGAAGAGAAGAGCTTGTTTGTCGTGAGGAATACCGATACCCGTATCGGTCACCCAGAAGTGCAATACGGGGCCCCGTTCGCCCATGGGTTCCGCACGCACTCCGATCAGAATCTCGCCGTGTTGCGTAAATTTGATTGCATTCCCCACAAGGTTCATCAGCACCTGGCGGAGACGTGCCGGATCACCCCAGGCGTGTAACGGCACATCAGGATGCACATCAAGAAGCAGTTCCAGACCCTTCTGATGCGCCCGTATTGAAACCGCCCTCACGAGGTCCCGCAAGCTCTGATGCAAGTCAAAGGAGATCGGATCAAACTTCAACTTGCCGGCTTCAATCTGAGAGAAGTCCAAAATGTCGTTGATCACGTTGAGCAGCGAATCGGCGGAGCTTTTCACGCACTCGATGTACTCGCGTTGTTCGCCGGTCAACTCAGTTTCCAAAAGGAGATCGGTCATCCCGAAGATCCCATTCATCGGGGTGCGAATTTCGTGACTCATATTCGCCAGAAACTCGCTTTTCGCGCGGTTCGCCGCCTCCGCCGCGTCTCTTGCTTTACCAAGCTCTATTTCGGTGGCGTTCCGCCGGCTTATCTCTTTCCGCAGGTCATTCCACCGCCGGATTGAGTAGAATCCCAGAGCCAACGCCAACGCGACCGATGCACTAAACAATTCATCGAGTTCAGCACTCTCGTGGGCTTTAGCGAATTCTACGATTCGCTCAAACAGATCCAGGCATCCAAATGCCGCCCACATGACGAGCGACATCGCAATCACCCAAATCAGGTCCCTCTTGGACCTTCCGTCAGTACCCAACCAGTATTCACGCACCGGCATGACTCTCCCTGCTTACCGCGAGATGCAAATCTCTCGGACTTTACATGCAGAATCAATCGGCTGCGGGTCGCTATGCCTTGAGATGAATCAGAAGAAAACTCTAGCGCACTCGCGCAATTGAGTCAGGGTTTTGAGGTGGGCTGACAACTGAAGTCCCAAACTTGGGTATTACGCTGCCCCTCTGTGTACTCCACCACGGCATATTCGCCCCGGGGGAGTGGTTCCTTTGGCCAGATCTTGTAGATTCCCTCTTCCACCTCCCGGCGGAGAATCTCGACACGCTGTTGCTCCTGAGTGATCTCACCGGTGATCGGCGCAATCGTCCACTTCTCCACAACCCGGGCGCCTTTCTTCGTGGTCAGTTTCACGATGCCGAAGCGTTCCAGGACAGCAAGCCGGAAATAGAACTCTGGCGTCGCCGTATTCACGACGTTTGCGGATCGTTCACCATCCAGTTCGACTGTCGCCTTCCCGGAAACCACGGGAACCGGAGCCAGAATCTTTAGAACGGAGCGGCTCTTGTCCGTAACCACCTTGGGCTCCGCCTGCTTAAACGGCCGGATTTCGTTCCCGTCCAACCAGTACACGCCGAAGTCCTGGGGGACGCGGGCCGCCT
>JBDKSR010000557.1:0-12237 GCA_039680545.1 Bryobacteraceae bacterium
GCGGACCTCGTCCGGAAGGTGCGTTTCGAATTCTATGATAAGGACAGGCCGCCGGCCAGCACGATGCTCCCGTTTGAGGGTTTGCCGGGCCTCGATGCAAGCCTGGTCCTGGAGGCGGTTGCCGTCCTGCCTAATTCCCGATAGGAGAACTTATTCAGTATGCCCAAGACCGTCGTTACTTTCGGTGAGATCATGATCCGCCTAGCCCCCCCGGGCTTCGAGCGTTTCCTGCAGTCGCCTCAGTTTGTGGCCACTTTCGGCGGTGGCGAAGCCAACGTAGCCGTCGCGCTCGCGGGTTTCGGCGCTCCCTCGCGGTTTGTCACCGTGCTCCCGCCTAACAATCCGATCGTGGACGCGTTCATCGGCGAGTTGCGCCGGTTCGGCGTCGACGCCTCCTGCGTCGTCCGGGGCAAGGGGCGTTTTGGAATCTACTTCGTCGAAGCGGGCGCGAATCAGCGTCCTTCGAAGGTCGTCTACGACCGCGAGTACAGTTCCATCTCGCTCGCCACGCCTGGCGACATCGACTGGTCGAAGGCTTACGAAGATGCCGGATGGTTCCACGTTACGGGAATCACGCCCGCCATCAGCCAGAGCGCGGCCGACCTCGCTCTCGAAGCAGTCAAAGAGGCCCGGGAAAAGGGGCTGACCGTTTCGTGCGACCTCAACTACCGTAAGAACCTCTGGAAGTACGGCAAGGCCGCCAAAGAGGTCATGACCGAGATCGTCAAGTACGTGGACATCGGCATCGCGAACGAAGAGGATTGCCAAAAGTCGCTAGGAATTCAGGCCGAGGCTGATGTGCACGCGGGCAAGCTTGAGGTCACCCATTACCGGGACCTCACCTCGCGCGTGATGGATCAGTTCCCGAACCTGAAGATGCTGGCCATCACGCTCCGCGAATCGAAGAGCGCCTCGCACAACGGCTGGTCGGCTTGCCTGAACGACGGGAAAGAGTTTCTCGTCAGCCGGCATTACGAGATCACCCATATCGTGGACCGCGTCGGCGGCGGGGATTGCTTCGCTGGGGGCCTGATTTACGGTCTGCTCAATCTGCCGACACATCAGGAAGCGCTGGAGTTCGCGGTCGCGGCTTCGTGCCTGAAGCACTCCATCATGGGCGATTTCGGCCGCCTCACGAGCGATGAAGTGAACAACCTCATAAAGAGCGGAGGATCGGGCCGCGTACAGAGGTAACTGACGGCTTGCGGCCCGGGCGCACCCTCCCACGATCGAAGGCCCGGGCCGCTCCATGCCCGCCAAAAGCTATAATTCTTATCAGGGTCCTTAGTAATGATTGAGCGTATCGTACTCGCCGCCATCCTCATATTGCCCCTCGGGGCGCAGCAGACCGTATCGCCTGCTCCGGCCAAGCCGGCGGCGGGGCAGCGGGCACAGCCGTCGCCAATTCAGGTTCAGGTGAACGAAGTGATCGTGCCGGTCACCGTGACCGACGAGAAGGATCGCTTCGTCTCCGACCTTGAGGCGAAAGACTTTCGCATTTTCGACAGCGGACGCGAGCAGCAGGTCCTGTACTTCAGCCGTGAGCGCAACCAGCCGGTGGTAGTCGGCTTCCTGCTGGACCTGAGCAACGCCTCGCGGCTGCATTGGAAGACGTTCCAGGAAGCCTGTCTGGATCTGGTATTCAACCTCCTCCCCGCCGAGACCAGTGACAGGTTCAGCGGGTATCTGATCTCGTACGGCAACGAAGCAGAGCTCAAGGTCAATACGACCCATGAGTCCGACAAGATCATCGACAACATCCGCAAGCTGAAACCTGGTGGCGGCGCTGCCTTCTTCGACGCGATCTATATGGCCTGCACGCGCCGTAGCCTCGTCGAGGGTGAGCCGATCGAACCCCGGCGGGTACTGATCGTCATCGGCGACGGACACGATTCGGCCAGCACGCACACTCTCAATCAGGTGCTCGAACTGGCCCAGCGGAACCTGGTCACCATTTACGGCATGAGCACGGTCGCGTTCGGCTTTAATAGCGAAGGCGAAAGCAACCTGCGGCGTCTCGCGGAAGAGACCGGGGGACGCGTCGAGTACCCGCTCCAAGGCCTGTATACGGGCGTGTCGGGCTATCTGTCCACGCCGTCCGATGAGGGCAACTACGCGTACAAGGTCGGGACCGGACAGTATGCCGCTGAGATTGCCAAGGGCATCTTCGATTCAGTCGCCGCGCTCGCCGGCGAAGTCACCACGCAGTACATTCTGCGCTATGTGCCGGATAGGTCCGATACCGAGCAGGCTTTTCGTGACATCCGGGTCGAAGTTGGCCTTCCGAACGTAAAAGTGCGCGCCCGGAAGGGATATTACCCGTACGGCCCTCAAAACACGGTCCATTCCGTCCGATAATATTCTCGAATGCCACCGCTCTCCTTCTCGACGGCCCGGAAGGCCGAGTACGCTGTCCTGTACCTCGCGCTTCCCGGACGGCCCCAGGTGAGCGCGGGTGTCCTCCTTCTCGATCCGGAACGGGACCAACTACACGTCAGACTGCGTGAAACGTGGGATCAGCTCGCGGACCCGGAAGATGTTGAGATTCTGACCCTGCTCGAAGAGGATTTCAAGCTTCGCTCGAATGAGTTGGGTGGGGCGAAGTTCCTGCAGTTCGTTGAGGACACGTTCTCGAATACGCTTCAGACCGGCGGGCGCGAAAAGATCGCGGTGGGTGATTTCGAGAGAGCGCTGGCGCGGCTTTATGAGAGGAATGTCGAGGGCGCTCCTGCCGCACCCGTCACGATCCCTGCAATCGCGTCGAAGCTTCCTCTGTATTCCCTGCGCGCGGCTGCCGGCAAGTTCGGCGAGGACATGGAAGTCGAGCCGGAAGGTTGGATCGCAGCCCCCGTGGGAATGCGTCTCAATCCGGACCTTTTTGCCATTCACGTCGCCGGGCGCTCGATGGAGCCGCGCATCCCTGATGGCAGCCTGTGTGTCTTTGAAACCTATCGCGGCGGATCGCGCCAAGGGAAGTGGATGCTCGTCTGGAACCGCGGCGCGTCGGCGGGGGGCGGAGAGTTCACCATCAAGCGCTACACGAGCCGCAAGGCGGTTTCGGAAGACGGCGAATGGCGGCATGAGGAGATCCGGCTCGAGCCGCTGAATCCCGAATACGAGGACCTCGTCCTCAATCCCGGCGAGGACTACCGCACGATCGCCGAATTTGTGCGCGTTGTGCCGTACGAAGAACTTTAGGGTTCCCCCGTCCGCGCTTCACCCCCGGCCTGAGGCTGCGAGTTGGCGCAGCACATAAGGGAGGATGCCGCCGGAACGAAAGTAGTCGGCTTCGCGGGGAGTGTCCACGCGGACGACGACTTCGAAGCTCTTCTTCGCCCCATCCGCCGTTACAGCCTGGACCCGCGCGCGCCGCGAGCCTGCAACAGCCTCCTTGACTCCCTCGACGTGGAACGTTTCAAGGCCCGTCAGACCAAGCGTTGCGCGGTCCTCTCCCGGCAGGAACTCGAGCGGCAGCACGCCCATTCCCACGAGGTTCGAGCGGTGAATCCTCTCGAAGCTCCCGGCAATCACAGCCTTGACGCCGAGCAGCGCCACTCCCTTGGCCGCCCAATCCCGCGACGAACCCGAGCCGTACTCCTTGCCCGCCAGGATCACAAGCGGCACGCCGTCCTTCTGGTAGCGCATCGCGGCGTCATAGATCCACATGGTCTCGCCGGAGGGCACATGAACGGTCCACCCGCCCTCGGTACCCGGCGCAAGTTGGTTCCGCAAGCGTATGTTGGCGAGTGTTCCGCGCATCATCACTTCGTGATTCCCGCGCCGCGAACCGTAAGAGTTGAAGTCCTGGGGCTGGACTCCGAGCCCGATCAGATACTTGCCCGCGGGGCTGTCAGCCGGAATCGAACCGGCCGGTGAGATGTGGTCCGTCGTGACCGAATCACCGAGCATGGCGAGCGCGCGCAAGCCGTGCAAATCAACGAGCGGCGCTTTCGGGTCCGCGAGACGCTCAAAATACGGAGGCTTCTTGATATAGGTCGACTTGGCGTCCCACTCGTACAACTCGCCGCCAGTCACGCGGATCGAGTTCCACTGCTTGTCGCCCGCGAAGACCTCGGAATACTCTTTGCGGAACATCTCGTCACTCACACATTCCGCGGCGGCCCGCACTTCTTCGTCCGAAGGCCAGATATCTTTCAGGTAAACCGGCTTTCCGCCCGTACCCGTCCCGAGCGGCTCGCTGTGAAGGTCAATATCCATCCGGCCGGCGAGTGCGTAAGCCACCACGAGCGGCGGCGACGCCAGGTAATTCGCTTTCACGAGCGCATTGACTCGACCCTCAAAGTTGCGGTTGCCGCTCAACCCTGCCGCCACAACGAGCTTTTCCTTCCGCACGGCGTCCGCCACAGGCTCAGGCAACGGCCCGCTGTTGCCGATGCAAGTCATGCAGCCGAATCCGGCCAAATGGAAACCCAGCCGCTCCAGATAGGGCAACAGAGCGGCCTCCCGCAGGTAGTCGATCACAACCTTCGACCCAGGCGAGAGGCTCGTCTTCACCCACGGCGCCGTTTCGACACCATGTTCGACAGCCTTCTTCGCGACAAGACCCGCGGCGATCATCAGCGGCGGATTCGACGTGTTCGTGCAGCTTGTAATCGCGGCGATGACGACCGAGCCGTCCCGCAGATCCACTTCGCTCCCGTCGAAGCGGACGCGCGATTTCTTCGGCTCCGCGCCGAGCATGGCGAGGAAGCTACGCTTCACTTCGGGCAGTTCGATGCGGTCCTGCGGCCGTTTCGGCCCGGCGAGAGAAGGGACTACCGTCGAGAGGTCGAGTTCCAGCGTATCGGAGAAGACGGGGGCGGGCGTCTGGCTGGTCCGGAACAATCCCTGCTCTTTGGTATAGGACTCAACCAAGGCGATGATCTCCTTCGGACGATGCGTCAGGCGGAGATAGCGCAGGGTCTCCTCGTCAACCGGGAAGAATCCGACCGTCGCGCCGTACTCAGGCGCCATGTTGGCCACCGTGGCGCGATCGGCAATGCTCAGGGCGCTCACTCCGTCGCCATAGAACTCGACAAACTTTCCGACGACGCCCTTCTTCCGCAACATCTGCGTCACGGTGAGCACGAGATCCGTGGCTGTCGAACCCTCGCGAAGCGTTCCGTGTAACTTGAACCCCACAACCTGCGGGAGCAACATCGAGATCGGCTGGCCGAGCATGCAGGCCTCGGCCTCGATTCCGCCCACTCCCCAGCCCACCACGCCCAGTCCGTTGATCATCGTGGTGTGCGAATCCGTGCCGACTACGGTGTCGGGATACGCCGCGAAGGTTCCGTTGCGTTGCACGGGAAACACAACCGGCGCCAGGTACTCCAAGTTGATCTGGTGGACAATGCCCGTATCCGGGGGCACCACGCGGAAATTCTGGAACGCCGACTGTCCCCAGCGCAGCAGTTCGTAGCGTTCACGGTTCCGCTGAAACTCGAGCAGTGCGTTGAGCCGGAAAGCGTCGCCGCTGCCGAAATGGTCCACCTGCACCGAGTGGTCGATCACGAGGTCAGCAGGCAGCAGGGGGTTGGCGAGAGCCGGATCGGCGTTCATAGCGCGCAGAGCGTCGCGCATGGCCGCCAGATCGACTACCGCCGGCACGCCCGTGAAATCCTGCAACAGCACGCGAGCGGGCATGAAGCTGATCTCGTTCGAGCCGGGATTGCCGTTCCATCTGGCAACGCGCTCGATGTCGTCCGCGCGCACTGTCACGCCGTCCTCGTGACGCAACAGGTTTTCCAGTAAAACTCTGATCGAGAAAGGGATATGGGAAAGGTCACCCAGGACCCTGAGCCGATATACCTGATAAGAACGGCCGCCGGCGGATAGAGATGCAGCGGCCCCGAAGGAGTTCCTGTTTGCCATCTGTAGCGCCCTCTGTCCCGTATCTTACAGCGCCTACATGTACTGCGGCACTTCGATGCCAAGGATGGAGAGGGTCTGTTCGAGCTGGCGTCCGAAGTAATCGGTCATCCAGAGCAGGAATGTCTTGCGTTCGCGATCCGGTTCCTGCAGGACGGGATACTCGTGGTAGAAATTATTGAACGCCTGAGCGAGTTGGAAAGCGTACTTGGCGACGTGTGCCGGCTCTCCCGAGGCGATGGCGCGCTCGATCGCGGCGCCGGCCTTCGAAATCGCCAGAACGAGCTGCCAGAAGTCTTCGGAGGCAAGCTGCCGGCCCATTGCTTGCGCGTTCAGTTCGCGCGAGAAATCCGGTAGCGATCCGCCTTTTTCCTCGAGCTTGCGGAGGATGTTTCGCGCGCGGACGGCCGCGTACTGCACGTACGGCCCCGTCTCGCCCTCAAAGCTGAGCGCTTCCTGGAAGTCGAAAGCGATCACGGAATTCCGCGTGTACTTCAGCATGAAGTAGCGCAGGGCGCAAATGGCAATCGCGGTGGCGACTTGACGCCGCTCTTCGGCAGGCGCTTCGGGATGGCGCGAGTCCACCTCGACGAGCGCCGTCTCGATAAGTTTGTCGACCAGGTCGTCGGCCTTGACACCGAGACCTTTACGGCCCGAAACCTCGACATACGGACGTTTCTTGTCCTCATCGGAGAGCTCGATGCCCAACTCCACGCAGGTCCTGGGAGAAAGCGCGACCATCTCGTACGAGAAGTGAACCGACCGTCCAGCCTGTTCGTTGAACCCAAGCGCACGGAGCCCCGCCGCCACCACATCCTGCAAGTACGATTGGCGGGAATCGATCACGTTGTATACCCACGTGGCGCGGCCAAAGGCGGGAGTATCACCGCTCCACGGTTCGTCCGTCGAAACCCACAGGGTCTTGCCGCCGGGATACTGCATCCACGGGCGGTAGTAGAAATCTTTCCCAAGCAGGCCGAACTTCCATAGCTGATAGGCAATGTCCTTGCCCACGTAAGTCACGGTGCCGTTGGAACGGACGATGACCTTGCTGTCTTCTTCGTCCGCGGCGTCGGAGAACGCAGCAGCCGGCATCACCCAGCAACCCGCGTTCTTGCCTTCCGTCTCGAAATAGATCGCCTTGCGCTCTTTGAGCAACTCGAAAGCAGTCGCCCAGAACTTCAGGTGCAGAATCTCGCTTTCGCGCGGAAGGACGTCGTACATGATGTCCAGCCGCAGCATCGTTTTCAGGTGGCAGCCGACAATCGCGTCGGCGATCAGGTGTCCGAGTTCGGCCAGCGCGCCAACGCCAGCTTCGATCGAGTGCAGCGTCTCCTGGCGCCATTTCAGAGCCTCGGCGTTGCCGTGGTAGTAAGCCGACACGCGCGCGTACAGTTCCCAGCAGACGTAATCAAAACGCGTCGCGGGGTCCGCGATCAGAGCTGCGACCTCGGCGGGCGTCTTCTTTTCCAGGAAGTGGAATCCGACGACCACGTCGGCGACCTGAACGCCGGTATTGTCGATGTAGTTCTGAACCTCGACGCGCCGCCCCGCAGCCTTCAGCATCCGGACAAACGTGTCGCCGAGCACGGCGTTACGGAGGTGCCCGATGTGGGCAGCCTTGTTCGGGTTAATGTTCGTGTGCTCGATGATGATCTTCTCGCCGGAAGCCGCCGACGAGGCCGCCTTCGCTCCCGAAACGAGCGCTTCTCCGTACGCAGCACGGTCGAGACGGACGTTGAGATAGCCGTTCCCGGCCACTTCGAATTTTGCGACGCCCTCGATCGGAGGCAGTTCCGAGGCAAGCTTGGCCGCAATCGCCTTAGGCGCCTGGCGCAATTGCTTGGCCAACTGGAACGCTACCGGCAGGGCGAATTCGCCGAATTCCGATTGCTTGGGCTGTTCGATCGCTACCGCAAGATCGAGGCCGTACTTTTCTTTCAGATGCGCGGAGACACTCCGCTCTATGCGCTGTTCGATTTGGTGGAACACAAGAAGAAAAGTATAGCAATCGGGGCAGGCGGAGCACGCCGGCCCCGAGGAAGCCAGCCGAAAATTGGCTTCGTTTGGTAAAAACACACCGTCGCGAAGGCGCCTCACCCGTCATACCTGCCTGATAGAATCAGTCCGATATGTCGAAGCCCATCATGATCCGCCTGATTCTCGCCGCCGTAGGGTGTGCCGGCGTGGCATTCGCGCAGTCTGCCGCCGACGACGCCACCGTCAAGCTCGCAGCACGGAATGCCAAACAGGCCTCCGAGGCGCTGCGCCGGAGCAACCTGACCATGCACGCATGGCTGAAGCGCGCCGACCCGGTCACGGGCCTGCTGCCGAGAACAGGAACCAACCCGAACTGGGTCGTCCGGGATTCCGCGGCGGAT
This sequence comes from Bryobacteraceae bacterium, assembly GCA_039680545.1. Taxonomy (GTDB): domain Bacteria; phylum Acidobacteriota; class Terriglobia; order Bryobacterales; family Bryobacteraceae; genus JAEHDI01. Next base: position 8,253 of record JBDKSR010000557.1, read on the forward strand.
CTTTACCCGTTCATGGTGATCGCCTCGCGCTTCACGGACCCGGCTCTTTACTCCGGGGAAATGCGTGACATCCTGAGACGCGAAAACCTGCAAACCCGGCGCGTTGACCGCCTCTCGGATGACCTGCAACCCGGCGGCAAAGGCTTCGTAACGCCCACAATCGATCTCGATTCGGTCATTTTCGGATCGAGCGAATACGCCAAGGACGGCCTGATTCCGATTACCGAGATACTCGGGGAGACGCCCTGGTACTACCGGATGCTGGGTATCGCCGAGGATATTGTAGCCCGCGCCCCGTACAAATCCCGCTTTGGGCAACTGCCGGCCAACTCCGCTGAAATCAACGGAAACATGCTGCAGGTGCTCTCGCGGCTCTATTGGAAGACCGGCAACGAAAAGTTTCTGAATCAGGTGATCGCGATCTCCGACTTTTACTTTCTGGAGATGCTGCCCAAGACAGGTTATATCCCTGCGTTCACCTGGGACTTTGAGAAAAACCAAGCAGCCCGGTCCATGTTTTCGTTCTCCGACCACGGAAATGAGATCGTAGGGGGGCTTTCGGAAGCGTACGTTCTGGTCAAATACAAGCGTCCCGAGAAGGCCAAGCAGTACCGCGAGCCTTTTCTCAAGATGATGGACCGGCTGCTCGAAGTGGGCCGCAATGCGGACGGGGTTTGGGTGATGGCGGTCGAAGTTCCCACGGGTAAGGTGACCACCGCGCACCACGCCCATTGCTGGGGGTACATGTTCAACGCCTTTTACACCGCCTATCTCGTCACGGGAGAAGAGAAATACCGGCAGGCGGTTCGCCAGGCAATCGAAGGCGTGACACGCAATCCCATCTACCTGTTCGACGAAACCGGCTCCGGGCGCAGGTGGGGATCAAATGCGTATTCGGATAGCCTCGAAGGCGCGCTGGTCCTTTTGAATCGCATGCCCGACCAGCAAGCCGAAGACGCTGTCGATGCTGCCGCGCGGAAGTTCTTCGACCGCCAGAAACCGGACGGCATCATAGAAGACTGGTACGGTGACGGCAACTTCATCCGGACGTCGATGATGTACGCCTTCCGCAAATCCGAGGGCGCCTTTCTCACCAACTGGAATCCCAGCGTTTATCTGGGAGCCGCGAGGGACGGAGAAAAGCTTGTACTGCACCTCTCCGCCGAGGGCACCTGGAAAGGCCGCCTGTGTTTCGACCACCCGCGCCATCGGGACCACTGGAACATGGCTCTCAACTATCCGAGGCTCAATGAATGGCCCGAATGGTTCACGGTAGAGCATGACAGCATCTACCAGGTGCAAGTCGCGAACGGCGCGCCGCAGGACTACATCGGCTCCGACCTCATCAGCGGCATACCGCTTTTCGCCCATATGGGCGATGCAATGGTAATCAGGGTCTGGAAGAAAAAGTAGCTAAAGCGTCCCGTAGACGATCTTGCCGTCGACCATGGTCATCAGGACGTTGATGTCCTTGATGTCATCGACCGGGCATTTGAGGAGATCTCTGTCAATGACGATCATGTCGGCCAGCTTACCCGGCTCGATCGAGCCTTTGATGTTCTCTTCGAACATGTCGTAGGCGCCGTTGATCGTCCACATGCGAAGCGCCTCTTCACGCTTCACGCACTGCTCCGGGTTGAAAACTGCGCCGCCGGTCGTCTTCCGCGTGACCGACATCCAGATTCCGTAAAACGGATTGTAAGGATTGGCCGCCTCGCGGGAATCGAACTTAATCATGTGGTCCGCGCCGCCCACGACGACCAGGCCCGCGTCCATCAGGGAGCGCAGGGGCACGAACTGGGCCATACGCTCCGGACCGAACACATTATGGAGAGCGTCAGCGTCGCAGTGATACCACGCGATCTGGCTATCGACGATCAAACCCAGCTTCTTTGCCCGCTCAATCGCACGCGCGTTCATGAAGTTCGCGTGCATCAGGTTGAACCGGCGCCCACTGATCGGCTTGATCTTGTCGGCCGCTTCGTACGCGTCGAGCATAAGGTCGACCGCACCGCCTCCCGCGGCATGGGCCGTGACCTGCCAGCCCAGCTCGTTGGCTACGCGCACCATTTCGAACAGGTTTTCTTTCTTGATCGAGACGACACCACGATAGTCCGGGTCAACGAAACCGTAGATTTGCGTGTTCGGACCCCACGGTTCACGCATGTATGCGGTGCCGATGAGAATGCCGCCGTCCACCGTCGTCTTGATGGGCCCGACGCGCATCCACTCATCACCCCACCCGGTCACAAAGGGGACGCTTCGTACTTCCGCGGCCACGTCCGCGGGGGTGCCCTGAGCCTTGATGTAATAGGTAAGGCTCGTCCGGACCGTCAGTTGGCCTTTCTTCCAAAGTTCTTGATAGGCGCGGAATCCTTCCGGGCCCTCCATGCGATCCGAGACGCTCGTAATTCCCGCCTTGTTGTACTCCTTATGCATCTCCCGGATCGCCCAAAGAAGCTCGTCGTGCGTATAGCTCCTGTTCTGACGGTACTTCACCAGGTACTCAGGAGCACCGATAATCAGCCCTGTCGGCTCTCCACGCTCGTCCTTGATGATCTTTCCCACCGAAGGCTGAGCCGTGTCGCGTGTGATGCCGGCTTTCGCAAGCAAAGCAGACGAGAATACAGAGGCGTAGTGGTTGTCGCACATGACCAGCCGACCCGGCGCCGCCGCGTCGAGATCGTACCGGTTCGGGTAACGACGCTCCTTCAAGCGGGACGGATAGACCTTCGGGACGAATATGGTCTTGTCAGCAGCCAACCTGGCCGCTTCCTTGCGGACAAACGCCTGGATGTCGCCGATTGAGCGCATCGACGGAAGCCGGCCGTCGATCTCGGCGAGAGCGGCCATGACGGGGTGGGCGTGATTCTCGAACATTCCGGGAAGCACGCACCGGCCCTTCAAGTCGATCTTCTTTGTCGAAGGCCCGGCAGTCGAGAGCACATCCTTGCTCGAACCTACCTGAACAAAGTGGTTGCCGCGGATCGACACAGCCTCGACGACAGGCGCCGCAGCCGATACCGTGATGATCTTCCCGTTGTAATAGACCACATCGGGCGGGTTCCCCGCCGCAAATGCCGCCGCACAAAGAAAAGGCACTAGAAAGGCTCCACTCCGCATCATTTACACAACTCTAGCGCAGATCACTTGCCATCGGACCGGCACGTTGTATGCTTAGAATCGGGAATTGATGCTACTAGAGATCGCGCATCAGGAGATAAAGCCCGGAGTAGTTCTGATCACCCTGAAGGGCCGCGTTATGCTTGGCGCCGAGAGTCAGGAGATCGAAACTCTCGTATCCGAATGCCTCGCCCAGGGGCAGAAGAACATCGTATTCGACGCGAGCGGGATCACGCATATCGACAGTACGGGGATCGGCCGTTTCATCTCCAGCTTCAACAAGGTCCGGGTTGTGGGTGGGACGCTTCGTGTTGCGGGGGCCACCGGACAGGTGCGCGACGGGTTTCGCGTGACACGCCTTGATACCGTGATTCCGTTCTATCCCGACGTCGCATCGGCCTGCGAAGGAATCGCCTGACCGGCGGCCCTTACAGTAAACTTCCTACAGACTTCCCTACCCGGCCATCTCGTCCCAGGAGACGATTCGCTTCTCGTAGATGGCCTTGGTGGCCATGAGGACGGTCATCGTCGCGATGTAAGCCGAATCGACATTGTTGATCGGGGTCTTCTTGTTCTTGATGCTGTCCACGAATGACGCAAGCGCCATGTAGGTGGAGTTCTGACCCGCGTCCGGAACGTCGAGCTTGATCGGCGGCATTCTCTTCTCGCGCGGCTGCCAAGCTGCGGCAACGAGGTCGATGGCGCCTTCGCTACAGAACACCCGCTCCTGATCGCCGCTGAATCCCGGCGGATCAAAATACTGGTGGCTGAAGTTCACGCGCACGTCGTCCTTGTATTCGAGGATCAGGTTGTAGTTGTCCATCACGGTCCGGCCCGGCGGGTTGTCGATGAAGAGGTTTGT
>JBDKSR010000558.1:0-24977 GCA_039680545.1 Bryobacteraceae bacterium
GGATATACCGCCAGCCTTGAAGCCTTCCCGCTCATTGCGGGGAATCGGCACAACGAGCGAAACGACGCCCAGAATCAGCACCACCAGTCCAATCCAACACAGAGCTTTCATGTGCCCTCCCCCTGAGCATGCCGGATCTCCCCACCACCACCGGCCGCGGGCGCGCCAGAAGAAAGGCGCGCCGAGTGGTGGACTAGAGGCCGCTCACAGATTGCGTTTCCGCACCAGTCCGAAGCCCCAGGCTCCGCCCAAAGCCAGCAATCCGAACAGCGCGATCAATGGCAACAGACTCGCTGTCGCCGGGAGCATCGCCGCCGCTACCTGTGTCGGTGCGGTGTCCGGCTCAAGCTCCGCGGCGGGCGGCGTGGTGACTACCGCAGCGATTTCTACTTCTTCTCCCGTGGGTTGAATCGCCATAACGGGAGCCTGCCTCAACTGCACTATCTCCGGTTCGGTCATCGTCAAGATCGGCTTGTCGACCTCGAGCGGAAAATCGGCCGTCGTGTAGAGAACGGGCGTGTTGGTAACCTTGGCCAGTTCTATTGCTTTGGCCTTCGGATAGACGAATTCCTCACCCCAGTTTCTGCCGGGATAGAACCATGCCCGGAGCGCCTCCGGCTGACCTGCCGGCCGCTCCCGGAAAGTCACTACGGTCTTGTCAGTCGCCCTGAGGCGATAGTTCGGGATGGCCAGGATGGTGGCGTAGCACCGCGTTTCTTCCTTGTTGAAGATCTGGACGATGTGACGGTCGGACATGGAGTCCACGATTTTGAAGACATAGGTGCCTGCTGGCAACACTCCCCACCCCTTGAGGTGGACCCCTGGAATCTCCACAGGTCCGCTGAACGTCATCACGGTTTTCCTGTTCCACGCGTCTGCCTTTGCGCCTGGTGAGAATACCGCGCCCATTAGCGCCAGGCCAAACATGGTTGTGGTTACTGTTTTCAAGACATTCATCTGCTTCTTCTCCTTAAGCTCTAGAATCTGTGCAGCCAGCTACTCGCTCTGTCGGGCAACAAGCATCGAGACTGCGGCTGGCCAACTGCACACGATGGAGAAGGAGCACTCCGAGGTCCATCGGCACACTACTGCGCGAAAAACGCGGCTGTCATCTCGTTCCAGAGCAGTGCTTGCTGCATCTTGAGGAACACGCGGCGCGGCGACAAAACGGAGAAACTCCCCCAGCCCTGTCACCTGAGCGATCGTTTCATGCAGTTGTTGCCGCACGAAATGCAGGAATTGCTGAGGATCGGAATTACTGGGTTGCGCTCCGCCTTCATCTTGCTTGCAGATTCAGCCCTTATCCAGCGGGAGGAGTCGGTACGGCACGTGCTGTAGCGAAGATGTCGCCGAAGACCCGTCGGGGCCGTTGGGTCGACAGGAGAGGTGAGAAATGAGATTCGTCACAGTAGTAACTTTGACTGTTGCTCTCGGCGTGTTTTGCCTGTGCTTTACCCCAAGTGCTTTGGCGGCCAGCTCAGACGACATCAAAACAGTGCAAAAGAGCCTGAACGACAAAGGTTACGATGCTGGACCCGTCGATGGCGTCCTGGGGTCCCGCACACGCGAGGCCATCCGTCAATACCAGGCTTCGGAGAAGCTGACGATCAACGGGCGCCTCGATGCGGAGACGGCCGGCAAACTGGGCGTGGGGCCGGAATCGATAGGCGGCAGCTTCAAAGGGGCCGGGCAAGAAGTGGGGCGGGGTGGTCAGGAACTTGGCCACGAGATGCAGCAAGGCAAGCCCATAGCCGGGGGAAAAGAGTTTGGCACCGGAGTGGGTCGCGCGGCCAAGAAAGTCGGGAGCGGCGTCAAGAAGGCGGTGACTACCGACAGCGACCGGGGTGAACGAGAAAAACGATAAGCGCAATAGGGAGAAGAGAGATGAAGTCCAGTCAGAAAGATCAGATCGAAGGCGCCCTTCACGAAACGAAAGGGAAACTCAAAGAGGCGGCAGGCGAGCTAACGAACAATCCTGACCTCACAGCTGAGGGTCGAAGCGAGAAGCTCGCCGGCAAAGTCCAAAAGAAGATCGGCCAGATTGAAAAGGTGTTCGAGAAGTGACGCATCGCGGTTGGGGATTGTGCTGTCACTCCGAGTGATCACTGCCGAAGGAAGCCGCCGTGAACAAAACTCTTGGGATTATCCTGATCGTCCTTGGCCTATTCGGTCTCGTGTGGGGAGGTTTCTCATACACGACTCGGGAAAAGGTCGTCGACATCGGACCGATTCACGCTACGCGCGAAAAGACGCACAACATACCGCTGGCGCCCATTGGGGGCGCACTGGCGCTGGCTGGCGGCATTGTGCTCCTGGTGGTAGGCAGAGAACGAAAAGCTTAGCTTCCGCCCAGCCGGCAGCAAGCTGACGAGTTAGAGAAAGGAAGAACGACAATGCTGATGCTCATCATCATTTTGTTGTTGGTTTTTGGCCTCGGTGGAGGCTACTACGGCCATACCCGCTGGGGTCCCGGCGGTGGGGCTGGCATAGGGCTGGGGTCAATACTGTTGATTCTCCTCATCGCCTACATGCTTGGCTTGTTCAGGTGAAGGTAACGACCGGCGATGAATCGGTAGCGAGGCTGCAAACATGACTGAATACGTTGGACCGATTGAGAAACTAACGCTAGAGAACAAATACTTTCGCCAGGTGTTATACACCGGAAAGCATGCCCAGCTTGTGGTGATGTGCCTGGGGCCGGGGGAAGAAATCGGTGACGAGGTGCACCCGAACGTCGACCAGTTCTTCCGGATCGAACAGGGGGAGGCCAAGTTCGTATTCAACGAGAAGCAGGAGTGCCCGGTGCGAGACGGCGATGCGGTCGTGGTTCCGGCAGGCACGTACCATAACGTGATCAATACGTCGAAGACGACGCTTTAAAGTTGTATACGCTCTACTCTCCGCCCAACCACCCGGATGGGACGGTGCACAAGACCAGAGCCGAGGCGGAGGCGGCAGAGGCGGTGGAACACAGTTAAATCGGAATGGCCGTCTGCGTGCACACCCAATAGCGACTTTAACGGAGGACGATTACCATGCAATTCATGAGAGTGACCAGTGCCGTGGCTCTGTTTCTGCTTTTCGGAACGATTGGCCCTGCGTACGCGCAGCGCGACCGGCAGAATGAGAAGCAGGGCAAGGCTGAGAAGCAGCAAGGCAGGCAACAGAAAGCCACACCGCCAGCCGCACAACAGCAGCGATCTCAGGGACAGGCGCAACAACCGCAGCAGAGACAGAGTGCCCAGCGGCCGCAGCAGCAGCGGGCCCAGCAAACTCAGCAACAGCGGCCACAACAGCAGCGAGTCCAACAGACTCAACAACCGCAGCAGAGACAGAGTGCCCAACAGCCGCAGCAGCAGCGGGCCCAGGAAACTCAGCAACAGCGGCCACAACAGCAGCAGGCACAACCTTACCAGCAGACCCGGCAACAACAGCAGCCGCAGCGTACGCGGCAGCAGGCAGTCGCGTGGCAACAACAGCGGGGATGGCAACAGCAGGGTGCCTGGCAGGGGGGCAGCACATGGCAGCAGGGTCGTGCCCGGCAGTGGGAACGCGAGCATCGCACCTGGGTGCAGCGTGGAGGCTATGGCGGCTACTACATTCCTCAGGCCACCTTCGGTCTCTATTTCGGAAGGCAACACTTCTTCCGGTTGCGCAGCCTCCCCACGTTCTACATGGGTTATCCGCGCTTCTCGTACGGAGGCTTTTCGTTCCTGCTCCTGGATCCCTGGCCAGAATACTGGGAAGAAAACTGGTACGACGCCGATGACGTTTACGTTGACTATGACGACGGGTACTACCTTTACAACCGCAGGTATCCGAGTGTCAGGCTTTCCATTACTGTCGTAATGTAGCTGACGAATGGTAGTCACAGATGTTTATGCATCCAAGTCTCCGGTAGCGCCGGAGGCCAGGAATGCTTTTACGCCAGAGGGAACGACACCGCACTGGACGCGCCAGTTGGCTACGCGCGGCGGTATTGGGTGCCAACGACGGTATCCTTTCGACGGCCAGGCTGGTACTCGGTGTCGCAGATGCACATGCGACTCATAAAAGCATAGTTGTCACCGGCGGCGCAGGCGTGACAATGGGCGCGTTACGCGTCACGTTTTGGGGCGGCTCTAGTCATGTCTGTGACCGCAGGCGTTGGAGCACTGTTCGGAACCGCCACAACTGGGCTTTGAAGAGCGCTCCCCGGGAGGCCAGTATCCCTGTTTGTGTCGTACGGGCATTCCAGTCCCTTCTGTTAAAGCAACGCATGCCGGCGATAGAACCAGGTCTTGACGACTTGCACCACAAGCAGATATGTCAGGGCAAGTAGCGAAATCGCACCCAGCAACGACAGCGGTAATGGGATAAACCCCAGCAATCGGCCAAGGCGGGTGTACGGCAGCACGGCGCCGGCAACGGAGACGGCGGCAACCCCTATCAGCAACCGCCCGCTTGGACGGCTCTTGAATGGGTTGCCTGCCGTCCGGATCACAAACACTACCAGCGTCTGCGTGGCGAGGGATTCCACAAACCATCCAGTCCGGAACAGCGGCGCGTTGCTGGAAGCATGGAACATCCAGAGGAGTACCCCGAACGTGAGGAAATCGTAGATGGAGCTGATGGGGCCAATGATCATCATGAACTGGCGGATGAACGCAATCTGCCATCGCTTGGGCTTGTGCAGCAGGGCCGGATCAACATTATCGCCGGGCACGGCGACCTGCGAAGTGTCATAAAGAAAGTTGTTCAGCAGGATCTGAGTCGGCAGCATGGGCAGGAATTTCAGGAAAAGCGATGCGGCAGCCATGCTGAACATATTGCCGAAGTTGGAGCTGGTGCTCATGAGGATGTACTTCATGATGTTGGCGAAGCACCGGCGTCCCTCGACTACCCCCTCGTTCAACACCGCAAGGTCCTTCTCCAGCAGGATGATTTTCGCGGCATCTTTCGCCACATCCACGCCATTCATTACGGAAATGCCGACGTCTGCGGTGTGCAGTGACGGAGCATCGTTGATGCCGTCACCGATGTACCCGACGACGTGCCCGCGGGCCTTCAGACCTAGAATGACCCGGTTCTTTTGTTCCGGAGACACACGGGCGAAGATGGCGCCGTGCTCCGCCTGGTAAGCCAAGGCGGCATCGTCCATCGTGTCCACCTGGTTGCCGGTGACAATGCTGTCGGTAGCCAGCCCGACATCGTGGGCTACCTTCTGCGTCACGTACTGATTGTCGCCGGTCATGATGACCACGGAAACGCCGTTCTTTTTCATCGCCTCGAGAATGGCAAGAATCCCCTCCTTGGGCGGGTCAAGGAACGCCGCGAAGCCGGCCAGCGTCATCTCCTGCTCGGCCGCGAGCGCATAGGCATCCTGCTGCTCTACCTTCCGGAACGCGACTCCAAGGGTGCGATACCCGTCGGCACTCAACTTTTTGAAGGTCTCCGCCGCCTGGGCTCGCAGGCTTTCGCTGAACGGCTGGGGAGTGCCGTCAATAAGCACAGTCCCGCAGACGGCAAGAACGCTTTCCGCCTCGCCCTTGGTGATGAGGAGGCGCTCGTCTCCGTGCCGCACCACCACCGAAAGGCGTTTGCGGTTGAAGTCGAAAGGGATCTCGTCAACCTTCTCATACTCCACAATGGCCGGGTGCTCGTGCTTCAAGATGGCGTCGTCCAGCGGACTCTTGATGCCGGCTTGAAAGTGACTATTCAGATACACAAGCTTAAGGACGTTTTCGTCGTCCTTGCCTTGGACGTCCACATGCCGGTCAAGCACGATCTCACCTTCGGTCAGGGTCCCCGTTTTATCGCTGCAGAGAATCTCCACGCTTCCGAAGTCCTCGATCGCCGAAAGTTGTTTGACCAAAACCTTCTTTCTAGCCATCCGTCGCGCACCCTGCGCAAGCGTGATCGTGATGATCATCGGCATCATCTCCGGCGTCATCCCGACGGCAAGCGCGACCGAGAACAAGAACGATTCCAGCAGCGGACGATGTAAGACGATGTTCACCAGCAGGACGAAAAGCACCAGCAGCATGATCACTCGTGTGATCATCAACCCGAAGTGGCGTATTCCGCGGCCGAATTCGGTCTCAGGCGGCCGCATGGCCAGCCGTTGGGCAATCTCGCCGAAGGCGGTGTCTTTGCCTGTGCGAACGACGACCGCTGTGCCGATTCCCGTCTGAACAGCAGTCCCCAGGAAAACGCTGTTGCTGGCGTCGGCAATGCTGTGTTTCCCCGCTGGAAGATCCTCCGCCGCCTTGTCGACGGGCAAAGACTCCCCCGTGAGCGCAGACTCGTGCACATGCAGATCCTTGGCGTCCAATAGACGGGCATCCGCCGGCGCCAGGTCCCCGGCATTGAGCCGAATGATATCCCCGGGGACCATCTCTGCGATCGGCAACTCCAGTTCGTGCCCGTCACGCAGAACTGCGGCAGTTGTAGCAACCTGCTTCCGAATATCCTCCACCGCATGTCGAGCTTGAAACTCCACGTAGAAGTTCACGATCACGCTGAGCAGGACTATGGCGATAATGATCGTGCCGTCGACCGCATCACCCAGCACGATCGAGATGGTGCTGGCCACCAGGAGAATAAGGACAAGGGGATTGGCAAAGAGGCGCAGAAAACCGATCAGAGCAGCGAAGCGAGACTCCCCTGCCAGGCTGTTCGGACCATAGAGACGGAGTCGCCGCTTCGCGTCGTCGGAAGTCAGCCCGTCCGGGGTTGCTTCGAGCAGTTGAAGCAAGTCGCGCCGAGGCCGATCCCAGAAGCCGGCCAAGGGTGTTTCTGGTTTCTCAGCGCGTAGTTGTTCCTGCGTGCGTTGCATTATCGGTGGGGCAACTCAGCAGCGTGGCAAGTCACTGAGTCAGGCCCAGGTGTCTGTGGGCATGACGAATCTTGGCCAGCCAGCAACCTGACCGGCAATGCCGGTGCAAGATTTGTCATCGAAAGTGCAGGTTTTGCCCCGTGGGCGCTCGGTATCCGCTCACTGTGAAGCCAATACAGAATTCCGCCCATGACAGCCAGATTGCCGAGCAGCCCGGCGACCGCACTCCCGCGAAGATTGGGATTGAAGATTAGCGGCAAATTTCCAAAAACGCTGACCAGGAAGACGTAGCATCCGAGGACGCTCAATACCCAGCGTGTCTTTCGGCCAGACGCGAGCAGCGCGGCCCCCACCATCTGCAGGGGGCCGCTGACGACCAGGGTGTGCACTCCGGATCCCCAACGTCCGTCAGGCGACCATTCCACGACCAGACCCGTGGCGCTAAGCGTTTCCACGAGTCCCGAGATAGAGAGTAAGACCACAATGAGAACTCGCGCCCACGTTCGCAGGTTCATCGTCTCCTCTGAAATGCAGCCGCGGTGTCCTCCGCTTGAACGCGTCGAGTGATTGGTACCGAGGAACCTTATTAGCACGCGAGTTGCCGTTCTTACGTTTGCCGGCTCGCACCAGCGGTCCGCCAGTGCCGATGGCGACCGGCTTAGATCTATCTTTCGGCAAGCGCAGCGATCCCGATCAACCCGGCAGTGTCTTCGCCGCCAGAGTGGGCTCCCACCTCCGCGGTTTCCATGCAGGCTGCCAGGGCGCTAGGCGCGCAAACCGCTTGATTTTGCTGGGTGGGATTGAAGCGGCCGGAAGTCAGGTATGCCCCAGCTGCCACCGCGGCCGCCCAGGGTTCGACAAGAAGCAAAGGCGCCACATACTTCTTCGACCAGATCAAGAATTCGCTCACACCCCGGACCTTGGTGCTCCTGCGTCTGCCCGGAACCTGCGGAATCATAAACCGCGAGAGACACAAGTCAGGCCGGCGCCGGCAATAGCCGACCAGCGCTTTGGCTGAGTGCTTGGGCGTCGAAATGCCAACGTCCGCAATGAGATTCCGCCGTAGCGCGGTGGGATAGTAGAAATTGATGATGCTGCGGGCAAAGTCCGCGCAATTGCGGTAGAGAAGATGGAACCTCCTCTGGTTACGCTGCGAGTTGAGGAACAGAATCAAGCGTTCGTCGTCCTCTGGCGTGGTTTCGAATGCAAATCCGTAAATCCTGCGATCGTACGCGGCGCCGACCAGTTGAGTCCAACCTTCCTTAGGTGTCTCCCCCTCCGGCCCGTCGGGTGCAAGCTCCTGGAGGTGTGCCCGACGATAGGCATTCCTGATCTGAGCGACTGACGCTGTATCCGCGAATGTGAGCACGTCCTCCGGCCGGTCCACGGCATATAAGTAGGACAACAGCGGCATGGCGATCCAGTCGTACCCAGCAACGCGGTTATAACGGCTGATCACCACTCCGGCTTCGTCAGGCTTGCAGAGTCGAAGCCTCGTCGGCGATTCAGCGCAGACGCGCGACAGGTAGATGGCGGCATGCCCCGTCGGGCTGAAAAATGCGAATCGGCCAAATGGCTCCCCGACCAGAAGCGCGACTCTTGCGGATAGCGGGGCAACCCCAGTAAGAAGGAACAAAGAGAGTATCCAGGTCTTCGTCCGCATGCACTCGTGAACAAACGCAAAGATGTCCCTTAACTTCACAATTGCTTGCGTTGCCACGGCGCTATTCCATCGCCGCCAGGACCTGGTCCAATGGCAGCGTCGCGAACGTTGTGGCATAGTCGGATATGCCGTAGGGGATGACGAGTTGCTGGCCGTGCACGAGGCTACCGCAGGAGTAAACGACATTGGGCACGTAGCCGTCGCGCTCGTCTGCATTTGGTCTGATCAGCGGTTCAGGCAGGCGGCCGATTACCTTTGTCGGGTCGTCACGATCGAGCAGGAAAGCCCCGATGCAGTACTTTCGCATGGGTCCCACACCGTGGCTGATCACGAGCCAGCCAGCTTCGGTTTCGATCGGCGAGCCGCAGTTGCCTAGCTGGACGAATTCCCAGGGGAACGTAGGCTCCAGAATGAGCTGCATGGTGTGCCAGAAATGGAGATGATCGGAGAACATCACGTAGATATTCTCAGCGTCCTGACGGCCAAGCATCGCGTAGAGCCCCCCGATTTTTCGCGGGAAGAGCGCCATGCCTTTGTTCTCGACGGCCGGGCCATTCAACGTGATGAATTTAAAACGAAGGAAATCGGACGTCTCGAGAAATTGGGGAAGGATCACTTTGCCGTCGTACGCAGTGTACGTTGCATAGTAAATTCGCGTGCCGTTTTCCTTGCGGAAGAGGACAAAGCGAGCATCCTCGATCCCGTTGCTCTGTGAAGGAGTAACGGGGAACAAGACCCGCTCGGACAAGCCCGACTCCGGCGCGAATTGTACTTCGTAATTGGACCGGGCAAGCATCAGGGTTTCTCTGGCTAGCATCTTAGTCGTTTCCTGCTCAAGGTCCGGAAGCTGTTTCGCGGCGCGACTAATGCTGGCGCCCAGGTCCTCCATCGTGAACGCGTCCGGTAAAACGTTGAGAACCTCCCGGTTGAAGTCGCTCATCAGACGGAGTTCCTGAAGCTTCCGCGCGAACAGGGGCTTCTCAAACGTCGAGTTGGGCACTTGCATCGGCTCAAAGCTGTAGCGGGAGGGCAAGTCCATTGTGATATTGCTGTTGGCGTCCAATAATCCGCTACGAAAAGCGATCGAGGAAACATGCCCTTCGGCTGTGGCGCGCAAGCTCAAGATGAAACGCAATGAGCCGGGCGGCACGCCCGACTGGTCTGGGTGCGGCACCATCGAGGGATTGAACAGCGCAGCGGCTTCGAGTGAATACTCATGAGTGAAATACCCGCCCATCAACAACTTCCGTTCTTCCGACAGTCTCTGGCCATTGAGCAGATAAGGGCTGACCTCGTAAAACCGCCGGCGGAGGAGTTCGTCGATATTCACCTGGCGGTCGCCGAACTCGGCCCGAAGCTCCGCCAAAAGTGTATGGACTTCGTTTTCGGGTAGAGCCATAACCCGTGCGGAGATCTTAATGGCGCGCTGGTCGCTCATGAGACGAAAAGGCCGGGCCAGCACATGCGTGCGGTCCGGATCCAAGGTGACGGTGCTGCGCTTTACGTCGATTTGTTTCATTGGGTGATGGAGGCTGACAATTCGGCTCGCTGAACGCCAGTCGCGGTGCGTTGTATCAGCCGCATCTCCGCCAACGACAGGAGAAAGGCCAGCATGGATTCCGCCCCCTGGTTTTCGTTGCCCCGGTCCGCGTGCAACCCATCGCGGCAGCCGCCGGACTGAGGGCAGTAGAGTTCTAGCCCGAGGTCGTTCCAGCCGAGGAACCAGTCGAAGGCGCGTTGGGCCTGTTCGTACCACCATGGGTCGGATGTGGCGCGGTACGCTTCCAGGCAAGCCGAGACCGTGGACTGCGCTTCGATGGGCTGCTGATCGAAGTCAGCGCGTACTCCGTTGCGCCGATAGAACCCGTTGCTGCCAATTGGCCGCAGTTGACCCTGTGACGAAGTCTGTACACCCACAAGCCAGCGCAAAGCATGTAAGCCTCGTTCGCGCACGCTTCTTTGTCCGGTGGCGCATCCGCTGACAATCAGGGCGTGAGCGAGCTTGGCATTGTCATAGGTCAATCCCTCTTCAAACCAGGGCCAGCCGGGCTCCGCGACTTTGTCGAAGATCGTCATCAACCGCCCGGTCAGATCCTCGCTGACATTCTTGGCTAACTGGTCACCGTTCAGCCGGCGCAGACATTCGTGAATGCCAATCAGGCTGAATGCCCAGGCCCGCGGTGAAGTAAACTTCGTCACGGCCGGCAACGCCTGCGCGAAGAGTTGTTCGGCCATCATCTGCAAACTCCAACGCGGCGAACGCCCCACGGCCGTGCCCAGGGCCCAGATCGCCCGGCCATGACAATCTTCGGACCCCTGTGCATCGAGCCAGCGGCGGTCAACACTGAGAAAATTGTGGAAACGGGTCATCTTTGCATCGAAGGCATCATTCAAGAACGCAGCGTAGGTTGTGGCGAGCGCCCGGACCCGCTTCGGAGCTTCTTCCAACTGGCCGAGGAACACCGCCAGAATGAGTGCGCGAGCATTGTCATCCGTGCAGTAGCCTTCAGAAAGATTCGGGGCGGTGAAGCTCGCATGCTGGAAAACGCCCGTCGAATCGGTCATGTGGTAAAGATGATCCAGATTCAACTCCGGCGATTCGTGCGGCCGATGGCCGAACTCCCTCGCGGCAATAGATTCACGCGGCATCGCTGGCCCCTGCCGGCGCGCCAGTTCAAAGGAGCGCATGTACAACCCTGACGTCTTGCTCCACACCATTTCGCGGCCCAACTTATAGGCGTTATCGCACATGGCGTTCCTGCGTGTTCCATCGCGCAACAACCCACTTACCTCACGCGCAATCGCCATCGGATCGCCGAATGGCACCAGCACGCCACGCTGGTCCCTCAACAATTCGGCGGCATGCCAATACGGCGTCGAGATTACGGCTTTGCCCGCACCAAACGCATAAGCTAACGTCCCCGACGTGATCTGTGCATCGTCCAGGTAAGGCGTAATGTAAAGATCTGCCGATCCAATCAATTCGGTCAGTTCCTGGAGTTCCACAAAACAGTTGTGGAAGATGACGTTGTTCTCGAGTTTGTTTTTCCTGGTAAGGGCCTCGAGCTCACGGCGGTAAGCTTCGCCTCGCGTACGTAACTCGTTAGGATGCGTGGCGCCCAGCACGATGTAGACTACGTTGGGAAACTCTGCTACTACATCCGGGAGAGCATTAATTACATGTTCAATTCCTTTGTTCGGCGATAGCAGCCCGAACGTCAGCAATACCTTCTTTCCGCCCACGCCAAACTGATCTTTGTAGTAGTCCGGGGCAACGAAGGGCACGTCGGGAATACCATGCGGGATGAGATCGATTTTGGCCGGAGGCGCTTGGTACACCTCTTGCAAAATCGTTCGTCCGCGCTCCGTCATGACCACCAGCCGGGTTGAACGCGTGATCAATCCCTGCATCACGCGACGCTGGTCGGCGTTCGGTTTCAGGAGAACGGTGTGGAGCGTGGTGACGACCGGCGTTGTCAATTCGCGCAGCAAGGCCAATAGGTGGCTGCCGGCTGGCCCGCCGAAAATCCCGAACTCGTGCTGGACCGAGACAATGTCCACGTGGCTGGTGTTCAGAAAGTCGGCGGCGCGACGGTAAGAGCCCAGATCCTGCTCTTCGATCTCGAAGCGAACGACGTCCGGATACTGATAGCCGCCTCCGATGTCATTGACTGGCACAGCGAAGCACTGGCTTTGGGGATGCTGCGTTGCCACGGCCCCCAGCAGGTCGGATGTGAACGTGGCAATGCCGCACTTGCGTGGCAAGTAGTCGCCGAGAAACGCGATGGTTCGACTGCTGGAGGCTGTTTTCATAACTGGGCCCACCTTCTTCCCGCTCTTTGGCGTCGCAATGGCGGGCTGCTTATCTGGAGGTAATCGACAAGGCAGACGCAGATCTGCTCGCTCACGCCGCATTGACAAGAGTCTCGCTGACGGATTCCGTTCTCTCCTGCCGATCCCGATCGGCATTGTCCTGGCACTGGATACAGCGTGACGCCCATGGCACGGCTGCGAGGCGCTTTGGGCTGATCGCCCATTCGCACTCAATGCAAGTTCCAAAGCTGCCGTCGTGAATCCGCTGCAATGCAGCTCTGACTTCACGCACCAGGTTGGACTCCCGGTCGACGTTTCGAATCGCCAGATCTCGTTCCGATGCGTACTGAATCTCATCCATTTGGTCCGCGCTCTTCTCGATTGCGATGCTGTCTCGGTTTCGAAGTACGTGAACCAACTCGGCCTCTTTTCGTTCGAGGATCTCCTGGAATCTGCGGAGTCTTCCAGATGCTGTGGTCATCGCCATTTCCCCTCTGGCCTTAACAGGCCGTACCTCCCTCTCTTGCAAGCACGGGTCCAAAACAGAACCCCCGTTATTCGGGGCTGAGCCGCTGAGCCAGCGTGGGGTCAGCGGACACTCACCGGAGCCGGGATGCAATGGCTGCACCTGAAATGCGAAATTTGCCGCTCCGCAATCTGCATGCTGCGCTGGAGGCGAAGGCCTGCGAATTCGACGACGTGATCAAGATCGGCCGTACGCACCTTCAGAACGCCGTCTCCGTGCGGCTGGGGCAAGAGTTTTCGGGATATGCGTGGCAGGTGGAAGCGGCACGGGACCGCGTGGAGGAAGCACTGCCGTTGGCACGGGGCTTAACGCCCCCGAAGGTTTCGCCACTACGGTAATCGCAGAAGTAGTTGTCCGGACCGGTCTGCCTCTTGGTGAGGCCTCCGATCGTTTCGAGGCGCCGGGGCGCGTGACGCCGCGGCTTCCCTATTCGCCGCGCTGAGAAACTACGTGCTGTCTCTCATCAAGATCGCCAAAGACATCCGCTGGCTCGGCTCTGGAACGCGCTGTGGCATCGGCGAACTTCAACTGCCCGCCTCGCGGTCTGACTCAAGCATCATGCCCAGTAAGGTCAACCCGGTCATTGCGGAGAGCCTGCTGATGGTGTGTGCGCAGGGGATTGGACACGATTCCGCCATCGCCTGGTGTGCTGCGGCGGGCAACTGGTTTTCGCTGGTTTGCCGTTCGCGAGAGGTTCTGGAGTACAGGCCGTCAATGTCCATACGTCGCCGCCAAACCTGTCGGGCTGAAAGAAAACAGAGGGCTTATCTGCGGAATAGCGAGCAAAACGAACTTTCCTTGTTCGCCAGGCTCGTGGCAGAAAGTTCGAAAAGCCTCCACGAAGGGGAGCCACAGTCTTTCTGTCCCAACTTAAAGCCCCGAAATTTTTGACAGGCCGGGTGTTTTTGCCGCTTTCACGTGGCCGCCCGGGCGGAACACCGGCGTTAACCAACGGCCCCTGTTCACCTGAGAATGTGAGAATCCGGAGGGAGAAATCGCGGCGTGCGGTCAAAACCCTGACGGTTCGGACCGCTCCCCGGACGGAGAGAACTCGAACCTGAGAATCTGATCGGATGCCCAGAATCGCGCAGACGTCCGGGAATTGGCGCGTTATCGAGAGGTAGGCGGAAGTTGCGGGCAGCGGCGGCTGTAAACCAACGGGGAGCTGAGAGTTAGGGAACAACAGTTTGGCTCGTCAAGAACTCCGCTATCGAAATCCGTCTCTCCATAGAGACTCTACATCGCGCCATTGTGACCGATTCCGGAGCAAGTTCAGACTATTTTTTTCGGGTAGCTGTCCGAAATCAGCACGCAAAAATGGCCCATTTCCGAATTTTTTCGGGTCCTATAAAAAGACGCTAATCCCGCAAGAACTGGGACGCCGTGCTCGATCAACTCCGAGCCACGCGGTCATCGCCACACGTTCGCCTGCTTGGCAATCAGGTGGATGACAATGTAGTCAATCAAAAGATTCCGTTCGCGAGACCGCGTCCCCGCCGGGCAGACGGAGTTTTGCCGCACGCATGCGTTGTCTCTGAGCATGTTGAACCGGTACCGCAAGCAACGGCAGGCCCATGGTGAAACAGGCGTTGTCGGCCGTTGGGTAGCCGTCGAGCTGTCCGGTCCTAACCCCGCCACCGGGGATGGCGGGAACAGGGGCCTGATGGTGATCCTATCCCGCGGGCGTCGGATCGAAATCGGGTGCAGCTTCGACGCAAGCACCTTGGAACGGCTGATGGTCCTGCTGGAGCGGGTCTGAGCCATGTTCGGCATCGGGCCGGCGACGCGGATCTATCTGGCGACGGGGCCACGGACATGCGCAAATATGCGCCGTCCATTGATATGTGGAGTTCCGCCTAGGGAAGCGCGGAATCAGCCCAGTTTCGTGACACTGGACGGCGCATAACGTGAGCTGCTACTTAGAGTGAAGCATAGCCAGTGATTTGTCCGGCGGTCGGAAGTGACCACGCCGTACAGTTGGCGGAATTACGGACGCCACGGCCCCGAGTTTTTCGGTGGGATCCGCTCTGAGGTAGACCTCCGTGCTTTGAAGGCTAGTATCCTGAGTCAGAAGTGCGCATACAAAAGCGTGCGATTTTCTTCAGGATCGAATTAGCATCCGCGATCATCGCTCCCGCCACTTGCAGACCGTCTGATCGGAGATGCGCAGTTGACGCGCTACCTGGCGGTTTTCCATTCCGTGCGCACAACCCAGCACAATGCGAACCCGCATCGACAGCCGTTACGCGGTTTTTGGGCGGCGCGACCATTCTTGGAGCTTGGTACGCTCTTCGTGGTTCAGCATGATTGGCTTGGTTGGTCGGCCCATGCTGGTTGGATTCCCAGCATAGCAAGCGGGTTCCCTTTATTCTGCTTACTTCTGACTCAGGACACTAGTTTTCGCTTACCCGTTTCAAAGCGAATCTCAAGAAGCCAATCAGCCCCATGTGAGGTTGCAGAGATGGAACCACCCACTGTGAAGGTGACGGCTACCGTGGAAGTAATCCGGGAGCGAATTCAGCAGATCCGCGATCGGAAGGAACTCACCGGCGAGCAGCAAGACCAGGGAAGAATGGTTGCCGTGCGCCGGGCTGAATTCATCTTGCATGTACGTTTCGAGATCATCGTTGACAATATTGACAACAATACCGGAATCAGATATACATACACTGAGTCTCGGAATCCGCATAATCCTAAGAGCGAGAAGCGGTCGAGTCCAGGAGAACGCGATGAGTAACGATTTGAGGTTTGCGGGAAAGAAAGTGATCGTCACCGGTGCGGGCACGGGGATCGGCCGCGAGGTCGCACTGGAGTTCGGCCGCCAAGGTGCGGATGTTGCGCTTCACTACGCTCACAGTAGTACGGGAGCAGAACAGGCAGCGCAAGAGATCCGTGCGATGGGCCGGGAGGCGGCGGCTTTTGGAGCGAATTTCGAAAAACTCGACGAAGTTCTCGGCTTTGCGGATCGTGCCATCAAGTTTCTGGGCGGCGTCAACTGCCTGGTGAACAACGCCGGAATCACATTCAATAAACCGCTGCTGAAGATAAAGCCGGATCAATATAACGTCTTATATAACGTCAACGTCCGCGCGCAGTTTTTCATGATGCAAAGGGCTGCTGCGTACATGGTTGAGCACGGAGGGGGCGCCATAGTAAACCTTACGTCGGTCCACGGCATCGCTGGAGCACCGGAGCACTCGGTCTACTCGGGCACCAAAGGGGCGATCATTGCACACACTCGAACTCTGGGGATCGAACTTGCTCATAGGGGTGTCCGAATTAACGCCATCGCACCGGGATGGGTTGTTGTGGAGAGTCACAGCAAGGCTTTCGAGGGCCGGACCGTAGAGTCAGCGATTGAAGACGCAAGGGACGCTGTACCTCTTGGACGACCCGGCTTCCCAATCGAAATAGCCAAATTGGCATGCTTCCTCAGCTCGGATGAGGCGCAGTACATCGTGGGTCAAACGATCGTCGCTGACGGCGGCACTACAGCCCTGATGTCACTGATCCGCGATTTTCGCAATGAATCCTCGGCGAAATGTGGCATCGGATATGTGCCCGGTGTATAGGAAACGTTAAATGACGTACGACACTCTGACGAGCACGCTCCAGGCAGTCGGAAAATCAGTTCATGTGGTGGAAATGCCAGGGGGAACGCGCGTCTTGCTTCTCCCTTACGGTGGCCGGGTCTTAGGATTGTTCGGCGCGGGTGACGATGAGAACTACTACTGGACGAATCCGGCTCTCGCGACTTCCCTATCGGCGGACGTCTTCTATGCAAGCGCCGACTGGCACAATTCAGGAGGGGATCGCACCTGGCTAGCCCCCGAACTGGACCTATTCTTCCCCAAGTATCCGGACATCAGCTCTTCAGGCTACTTCCAGCCCCGTCAACTCGATCCGGGACGTTATGTCATTGAACACCGGAACGGGACGGTTCGTATGGTCAACCGGCTTTCCGTTGCGCTGTATCGAGCGAAGACGAATGCCGAGTTGGAAATACGGAAGTGGGTCACTCCGGCCGCAAACCCTCTGCGGCATGAAAAGAACGAGCGATTACTCACGGTGGCTAACTATGCCGGATATACGCAGCACACCGCGATAGCTATGCTGGGCGGGGATGCCACACACATCGGCCTTTGGAATTTGATCCAGATGCCCCATCACGGCGAAATGATCATCCCGTTCTATGTAAAGACCGAGCCGAGAGTCTACTTCGGAACGATCGCGGCCCACGATCTACGTCTTAGTGACCGTGCAATCTACTGGAGAATGACGGCACAAGGCGAGCAAAAGATCGGCGTACGCGCGACCGTCGCAACCGGCCGTGTGGGTTACCGTTACGGCTCGGGCGACTCGTCCACCCTGATTATCCGGAACTTTGTGGTCGACCCGTCGGGTGAGTACATCGATGTCCCGTGGGATGACGCAGAGGATGCAGGGTACTCCGTCCAGGCCTGTAATGTGAGCAGCCGTTGGGGCGAGTTTAGCGAACTCGAGTATCACGTGCCGGCTATCGGCCGGGGCTCCGGACGCATGAAATGCGAAGATGTAAGCCAAGTCTGGGGATTTCGGGGCCCCTCGGACGTAATCGACCAAGTGATGGCTACGCTGCTCTGTCCCTCGACGTAGTCCGTTCCCAACGGAGAGAGGCGATCGCGGACTTCCCGTCTACTTTGTACCTCACTCCGCGGCGACTCATACCATCAGCAGTGCTGGATCT
The DNA here is from genome assembly GCA_039680545.1 of Bryobacteraceae bacterium. Lineage (GTDB taxonomy): Bacteria > Acidobacteriota > Terriglobia > Bryobacterales > Bryobacteraceae > JAEHDI01. The sequence goes on from JBDKSR010000558.1 coordinate 17,546, forward strand.
TCGAGCAGCGTCTTGATTCGGCTAAGAAACTTCGCACCGGCGACGCCATCGAGAACACGGTGATCGATCGACGCAGTAATCATTACTGTATCCTTCACAGTCAACGCATCACCGGAGACTAGCGGACGCTTCGCGATGCGGCCTGTCGATACGATAACGCTCTGCGGAGGATTAAGGATCGCCTGAAACCAATCGACCCCAAAAGCACCGAGGTTCGACAGTGTAGCGCTGCCACCCTCCATCTCTTGTAAGGTCAGCCTACCGGCTCGCGCCCGCTCTGCTAGCCGGGTCCGTTCGCGAGCTACGCCAAGCATAGTCAGTTGGTCCACATTACGAATCACTGGAACGAGCAACAACTGCTCGGTCTGAACAGCAACCCCGATATCAATCGTGTTCCAAGAAACGACGTTTCCGTCTTTCCAGTACGCGTTCACTGCCGGCTGTTCAGCTAAAGCCCGGGCGATGGCCTTGAGGAAGAAGTCAGTGCAAGTAATACGTACGTTTTCATCCTGCGTGGCTTGGAGGCATCGTGTCCGAACATTGATGAGCAGAGTGGCATCTACTTCTACTCCGAGGTAAAAATGAGGAGCACTCTGAAAACTGGCTGTCACACGATTCGCGATGGCGGCTCGACCAGGGCTTATCTGCGGCTCGCCCCGCTCGGCAGGGGCCGCTTGCACTGGTGTCGCAGCAGTAGTGGCCGTTTGCACTGGCTCTGCGGCAGCCAACCCGTCAGCATGTGCCCGCCGTACATCTTCAGCAGAGATCCGGTCACCCTTGGCAGGGGTCAGTAGACTGACGTCCACGCCCAGATCTGTTGCCAGCCGCTTGGCCAGCGGACTGGCGGGGAACCGCCCAACACCTGCATTCTCCTCCGTCGTTACCTTGGCCGCCTTCGTACGTTCCTCGACCGCGGGAGCCGACGCAGCAATCTCCACATTAGCCGGAACTTCACCAGCCAATGGAAGCGCATTTTGAATCTCTTCCTGGCGGTCCACGATAACGGCAATTGCTGTGCCCACCTTCACGACCTGCTTCGGCTCAACAAGCTTACCCGCAACGTATCCCGACACCGTTGCTTCTACTTCCATCTCGACTTTGTCGGTCTCCACACTGAATAGTGCTTCACCCTTGTCGATCTTGTCGCCTGTTTCTTTCAGCCAGGCTGAGACCGAACCTTCCGTCATTGTCAGACCCAACTGCGGCATTACAACTTTATGGACCATGGCGTGCCTTCTAGGAGTTCACCCAATCTCGAATTTCGCTCACGACCCTTTCCAACGATGGAAGCATCTGCTTCTCCAAGACCGGGCTGAACGGATTTGGCACAGGCAGTGCACAGATCCTTTTCGGCGGAGCATCAAGGCTGTCGAAACACTCTTCGCACGCCACGGTAAATACTTCGCCCGAGAAGCCGCAAGACAGATTGGCCTCCTCCACAACCGCGACACGGGTCGTCTTGCGGATAGAGGCAGCGATGGCTGCACGGTCCAGTGGCGCAATCGTTCTTGGGTCTATGATTTCAAGCGAAATGCCCTCTTTGTCGAGAATCCGAGCTGCGTCGAGTGAAACATGCACCATCCGGCCTACCGCTACCACCGTCGCCGTCGTACCTTCGCGGCAAACACTCGCCTTTCCGAGCGGGATCAAATACTCCTGATCCGGAACATTGCCCTTCATGTTATAGAGCGCCTTGTGCTCGATAAACACCACTGGGCAGTCATCCCGCAGGGCAGTCTTCATCAGGCCCTTGACATCGTATGGCGTTGAAGGAACGGCCACCTTCAGCCCCGGCGTGTGGGCAAACCAGGCATAGTACGTGTGTGAGTGCTGAACGCCGGCGTTACGCACTGACCCCATCGAACCGCGGATCATCACAGGCACTTTCAATTGGCCGTTCGAGAGGTAATGGGCGTTGGCAGCCTGCTGAATAATCTGCGACATTGCCTCAAGTGAGAAGTCGAGGAACACGTTATCGGCGATGGCGCGACTGCCGGCCATCGCAGCGCCAATCGCAGCGCCCGTTTGAGCAAGCTCAGTGATCCCGGTGTCCCGCAGGCGGCTCTCCCCAAACTCCGCCCACAGTCCCTTGGTCTGAAGGAAGTTCCCGCCGCGGGGGCCTATGCCCTGTCCGATATAGACGATCGTACTGTCGCGTCGCATTTCTTCGCGAAGGGCCTCCACCCCGGCATCAGCGTATGTGATTTCACGACGTTCGCTTGTCATGGCGCAATATCCTTTACCAAACGAGATTCAGTACCGTATTTGGATCCGGCTCAGGGCTTGTACGGCTGAACTCTACCAAGTCCGCCAGCCATACCTGGGCCTCTTCATCGATGGCGTCGAAGTCGCTTGCCACTGCGACATCCCCAGTTATCGACCTTTTGCGCAGCGCTTTGATCGGATCCCTTTTCTTCCACGACTCAACTTCTTCCTTGGTTCGATAACTCGTTCCCGGATCGCCCTCGTGATGGCCGAGGAAACGATAAGTTTTGCACTCAATCAGAGTCGGACCCTGCTGATTTCGCGCGCGGGTGATGGCTTCTTTAGCAGCGTTGTACACCTCGATAACGTCGCTGCCGTTCACCACTACTCCGGGCATTTTGAAGATCGCTGCGCGTTCGGCAATCTCGGTGCTCCTTGTAGCCCGTTGCAGTGACATCTCGGTAGCATACAGATTGTTCTCACAGACGTAAACAACAGGCAGGTTCCATATCGAGGCAAGATTCAAGCCTTCGTAAAAGGACCCACTGTTCGATGCTCCGTCACCGAAGAAACACACTACTACCTGTCCGCTCTCTCTCAACTGTGCGCTGAGTGCCCCACCCGCAGACATCGTGATGCCTGAACCCACGACGCCATTGGTCCCCATGAGTCCGTAGCCAGGAGCATACATGTGCATGCTTCCCCCCCGACCGCCGGAACACCCCGTGGCCCTTCCCCACAACTCGGCCATCACCTGTCTTCCGGGCACACCTTTCGCAAGTGCGTGTCCGTGTCCGCGGTGCGTGCTCCAAACCAGGTCTGTCTTACTCAAGTGAGCACACACCCCGGTTGCCACCGCCTCTTCGCCCACATAGAGGTGAACAAATCCCGGAAGCGCACCTGCCCGAAACAGTTCCTGTATTTTAAGTTCAAACTCTCTGATGTGCACCATCGTTCGATACAGGTCAAGAACGGTTCGTTTGTCGAGCTTTATGTCAGTTTCCGTAAGCATGAGACACCTCGGAGTATGCAGACTGAACCAAGGGAAACCTCATCGGGCTACTGTGTTGTTGAGACAGGTACACAGCGGTAAACAGTTCGACAGCTGCACGTCCATCGTCCCCGGTCACCTTAGGAGCGCGCCCCTCAAGCATCGCTGTGAGAAAGTCGTCGAACTGCTGTTCATGGTAATAGCTCATGACGTCGACATCACGTCGGCTATCTTCCTCTTGCCACCGCTCCAGGAGATGCTCTTCGCCCGGCACCGTCCACAGGTCGTTAGCCGGCGGTTCGGCTTTCTCTGTCACGCCGGAAATGAAGGCAGATCCGGCTTCAACCTGCGCGCCGATTGAAGCTCCAGAAGCACCATGGATGTGGATCTTGCCGTACAGGCCGGGGCGTTGCGAATTACTCAATACGATGCAGCCGATAGCCTTGTTAGCGAACCGAACAAGGGCAGCCGCCGTATCCTCTACTTCAATCGTTGGGTGATTGAAATTGTCGTGATAGCCGAAGAGTTCTGCCACAGGGCCCATGAGATAAAGGAGCAGATCGAGATGGTGTATAGCTTGGTTCACCATCACGCCTCCCCCCTCGCCTGCCCATGTTCCCCTCCATGGATCGGACTGATAGTAAGCTTCATCACGCCAGCCGAGCAGTGTTACAGTTGCCAGCACCGGCTTGCCGATCTTGCCTTCGTCGATGGCGCTCTTCATCCGCTGAATGCATTCGTAAAACCGTCGCTGGCTGACCACTCCAAGCGAGACGCCAGCTTTGCGCGTCGCTTCCAGAGCACCGTCGCACGCAGTCAAGCTCGGGGCAAGCGGCTTTTCGCACAAAGCGTGAACACCAGCAGCAGCGGCAGCCTGGATTGCTGCAGCATGGAGCGGGTGCGGCGTGGCGATCGACACGACTTCAACGCTTTCTCTCTCAAACATCGATTTAGCATCTGTGTACGCGTTGACGCCGTAACATTGAGCAAAGCGCTTCGCTCTGTCATGAGACACATCGCAGACCGCGACAAACTTGGAACGAGGCAGCCGTTGCCACACGGCGGCGTGAGTAAGACCAACTTTCCCGCAGCCGATCAATGCTGTGCGGATTCGCCGAGGGGTCTCGCTCACGACAGTCCTTCTTTCGGGATGGAAGCGCCGTCACTATTTCCCGGCCGGTGCCGCAGTTCGAGCAGGAACCCAACCAGTAATTGCGTATCCAATAGCGCCCACCGAGTTCCCTGGCGGATACCGTCGCCGTTCTGCAGAAGTTGAATGCCTACGCCATTAAGTAGACTGACATCGTGGTCCATGTCCTGCGTTTCGAACAGAATGTGGTGGATGCCGCCGCCCTTTTCGTCGAGAAACTGTTTGTAAGCGTTGCGTTCGCCTTCGAGTGGTTGTATCAACTCGAGTTCCAGTGGCCCGACCTGGGCGAAAGCCTGGCGGATCTTGATCGCCTCTTGGCGCCCTCTGAAGTAGTACTTTGAGTCCGGCCGGTTGGGCCACTCTATGAAATGGAACGGACCTATGCCGAAGACTTCGCCGAGCACCCGAGTAGTCTGGTCCAGGTCGGGGACGACGATGCCGATCTGCACTGCACGGCCGAGTTTCACTGTGCTTTCTGTTTCAGCGGGCAAGATATCCTCCATCAACAGGCAAACAGACACCTGTGACCATGGACGAGGCATCCGACGCGAGAAAGAGTACCGGTCCCACCAGTTCCCATCCTTGTCCGATCCTGCCGATGGGGACATTCTCCTTCCATGTCTGCATGAGTTTCGTCGCGTCGAACTGGGGATCATCCAGCACTTGCTGCAACCCAGGAGTCATGAACTGGCACGGGGCAACAGAGTTCACGCGGATGCCACGTCCAGACCATTCAATTGCAAGCTGCCGAGTAAGGGCGTCCAGCCCACCTTTACTCGCGCTGTAAACGGCCACCCCCCGCGGAAAACCAACGTGCCCGGAAATCGAAGATATATTGATGATCGACCCCTTACCCCGCGGGAGCATCAGCCTCGCTACCTCTTGACAGCACAGAAAGGCGCCGCGGAGGTTGATGTCAATCGCCCAATCCCATGTTTCGAGGGAGGTGTCTTCGGCTGGTTCATGAGGCGACACGCCGGCGCAGTTCACGAGGATGTCCAATCCATTGAACCGTTCAGCCGCTTTACGGAAACCCTCTTTCACCTCTTCCGGCTTTCCTACGTCCATGTACAGCGCCATCGCCTGGACACCTTTGCTTTCCACTTTCGACGCCGTACTTTGAGCCTTTTCGAAGTCAATGTCAGTGGCGACAATGTTGCAACCCACCTCTGCAAATCCGAGGGCAATTACTTCTCCGAATCCCGAAGCCGCCCCCGTAATGAAAGCGGTACGGCTCTTGAGCTCAAACAGCCCCCGGATTTCCGACATCTGTGCGGTCGTCACAGCAGCTTCGCCTCCACCGAAAAATGCGTTCCCGCCAAATGGAAATTATACACTCACTTCTATGCAGTTGTCATCGATTTTGTTAACATAGATGCTGTCGTTAATGTAGCAGGTTGACGCCGGAACGGATCCAGGATCAGCGTGAACGGGGAAAGGAAATCAGCTCAATGAGCGCAAATGTACTGTACGCCATAGCATTGGTGCTGGGGGCATCGATCATCAACGCGGTCTATGTGCTGCCCATGCGCGCGAACCGGAAATGGGCGTGGGAGAATTCCTGGTTCGCTTTCTCTATACTCGGAGAGGCCGTTGTCCCAACGCTAATGGCCATATTCACAGTGCCCGGGCTGTGGACTGTCTATGCAGCGACCCCGGGCGTGACGCTGATGAAGATGGCGCTTTTCGGTTTGCTGTGGGGGATCAACATGGTTCTCTTTGGACTGGCGATCCCAATTGTCGGTCTCGCGATCACCTTTGCCGTGTCGCTGGGTACATCAGCCGCGTGTGGTTCCCTGCTCCCTTTGCTTATGGCTGATCCTGGCCGATTGTTTACATCATTGGGCGCCCTTATCGTTCTCGGGCTAGCCGTGATTATTGCCGGAGTCGCGCTCTGTGGCGTCGCTGGGCGGCTGCGAGAGCGTCTCGAGGGCAAGGACCAACCGCAACGATCTTCGCGGTTCTACAAAGGTTTCATCTACACGTTGTGCTCCGGTGTCCTCGGATCGATGCTAAATCTCGGCCTGGCCTCAGGCAAGGAGATCCAGCGCCTGGCGTTCCAGCAAGGGGCTAGCGAGGCAGCGATGTCGAATGCGGTGTGGTTGCCGTGCCTCTATGCAGGATTTCTGCCTGGTGTTGTCTATTGTCTGTACCTGATGAAAAAAAACGGCACTACTGGCACGCTGATTCATGCAAGCCGCTGGTACTACTGGTGCATGGCCGCTCTCATGGGCATTTTCTGGTATGGCAGCGTCATGATCTACAGTCTGGCAACGGTCAAGCTTGGCGAATTCGGACCGGTGATAGGGTGGCCGCTCTTCATGTCATGCGTGGTCATAGTGAGCATGATCAATGGATTGATTACCGGAGAATGGTCGCGAACAGGTGCGCGTCCGATTCGCATCATGACTGCTGGAATCTTTTGCCTCGTACTAGCGATTGCGATTCTGAGCTACGCGACGCGGTGATGGGCACCATCCATCTCGTCGCAACTCGTATCTATTCTGAAACTCAGGACTAGTGTCGCTTCACGTCCTTCTTGCTGGCATGGAACAACGTCCTGGCGCACGATGAGGGTTCCTGCCATCACAAAGGAGTCCGACGTCGCGAAGAAGGAATTATCCAGTTGAAGATGCGGCCCAGCGAGCCGTAGCAGCCGCGCTACGCGCTCGTGAGAATCGCTGTGTGCCAGGCATTGATCGACGGGACTTCGACTACGCATCCGCCGTCGGTGCGACTAACCCGCAGCGGGTGCAATCCACGTGCGTCCACCAAGGGAAGGCCGGCAGGATTTACTCGCAGCCGTACGGTTAGCGGACCACTCGGATCGAGCGCCGCGTTGAACAACACCATCACCAGGCGCCGGCCTTCCGCATCCACACGGACGAAGGCCACAACCCGGACGGTTTGATCGATGCGAACGGGCAGTTTCCCACCGGTCAGCCAATCGGCGACGGACAGCAACTGCCGCCGCTTGGGTCCGCGGCCCAGACGTCGCCAAGGAGAGTAGCTAGCCACCGGAATGCGTCCGTCCAAGCTGTTGGTGAACACCGAGAAGCGGGAGCCGACTTCTTTGCCATCGTAGC
>JBDKSR010000559.1:0-5094 GCA_039680545.1 Bryobacteraceae bacterium
AGTTGCTGTTCCAGTTCGCTGATGCGGGATAGCTGTGTTTCGAGCTCAGCTTGAACCGTGGTTGCCTGCCCGGCAAGCTGCTCGGCTTCCGTCTCACCCTGCGCAAGCCGTTCCTCTATCGAGGCAATCTGCTGGGACTGGGTTGCGAGCCGTCCGCGGGTCCGTTCAGCCTCTAACTGGAGGTCCGCCAAACGCCTGCGAGCGCCGGTGAGACCGTTTTCGATCTCAAAAGCGTCCGCCTGGAGCCGTTTGTACTCCTGCTCACGCTCGACGACCGAGTTAGAGATTTGCTGGAACTCCTCGGCGGCCAGGTTCAGGTCGAGGGCGGTCTTTGCCGCGGCACGCTCGATCACGCGGTACCGGCCCGCGAGCAAGCGGCGCAACTCGGCGTCCATCTCCGCCTTTAATTCTTCGTAGCGCTTGGCTTTCGATGCCTGCCGTTTCAGAGAATTGACCTGACGGCCGACTTCTTCCAGGATGTCGAATACGCGCGTCAAGTTCTGCCGCGCGCCTTCGAGCTTGGCCTCGGCGAGGCGGCGCTTCGTCTTGAATCTGGTGATTCCGGCGGCCTCCTCGATTACCGAACGCCGGTCCTGAGGGCGTGAACTGAGGAGTTGGCCGATGCGGCCTTGCTCGATGATGGCGTAACACTCGGGACCGAGCCCGGTGCCCATGAAAATGTCCTGGATGTCACGCAGGCGGGCGGGATGCCCGTCAACAAGGTATTCGCTCTCGCCGGACCGGTACAGACGCCGTGTGACGGTGATTTCCGAGGGCTTCGTCTTGGTAGCGGCGCCATCGCCATTCGAACCGGATCCGTTGCCGTTTGTGGGGATATCTACGTGAACATTCGACGCCTGCACTACTTCATGAGCCGTGGGGTCCACCAGGGTCATGGTGACCGATGCCATTCCCACCGGCTTGCGGTCACGCGTTCCGGCGAAGATGACATCTTCCATCCGGGTGCCGCGCAACGACTTAGCCGATTGCTCACCCAACACCCAACTGATTGCGTCGCTTAGGTTGGATTTCCCGCAGCCGTTCGGTCCGACGATTGCCGCTACACCGTTGCCGGTAAAACGCAACTCAGCGCGGTCACAGAACGACTTGAACCCCTGCAATTCCACCCGCTTGAGCTTCAGCAAAGCGTGTGCCCTCTCAGTTCACCAGTGTTTCCGCACGCCACTGCGGCGGCTCGGGGGATACCTACATCCTAGAACGGGTCACGGCAAAAGTAAAGCACCTGGACCACAGAATGAGGCGTACTTCAGAGCGCGAGTCCTATATGTAGTAGTGCGCTTCCTCCTACCGCTAGATGACCTATTCACCAGGCGTCAAGGTGATCCGCTCGATCGTCGCCGCTTCGACGGCTTTCCGGGAAAACGGCATCGCGTGATACCTCCCGGCATCCCAATCTTTCATTAAATCACTGTAATGAGGGCTCTCGGGATCGCCAACCTCGCCGGGCGCGTTGGTCATGACAGAGCGGTCCCAGTTACTGAGGTCGATGATCTGCCGGTACGAGGCTCCGGTAACCTGGCGGAAATCGGCGCCACCGGCGGCATTCACCGTGTAACCGTCACCCGGACGCTCAAGTGGGCCACGGTCAAACATTTGGAGGTTCAGCGGATGCCGGAATCGGATCTGATGCAGCCGTCCCCAGCGCCAGTTCGAACGGTCCGCCCCGAGCCGTGCAGTCAGTTCAGCAACAGCATCTTTGAGGGCACGCTCCAGGACATCCGGGGCGGGACGTAGCTCCAGCGTTCTCAAAACCATCGAAAAGTCGACTCTTTCGCTCAATTTCTGGCCAAAAAGCGCACGCGGGAGCTTGGCCATCCAGACTTCGTAGATCGCCGCCGGGACGGAATCCACCATGAGCGACGCAACCCAATCAAGCACCCGCCGTATCAACTTGTCCGCCTCGGCGGGCGGGTGCTTCCACCTGCGCAAGACGGCCTGAAAGCGCCGCGCGGGGATGGAAACCACATCCTGTTGAAGCCGTTGGAAGTCCTCGACGCCGAATTTCCGCCCATTGGAAAGCACGTTGGCGATCCTCTGGTAGCGAAATGGAGCCGACCACTCGAAGCCGATCGGTGTCGTATAGCCCGCCGGCAACACATTATGGTTGGCCGTCGCGATGAAGTGCCTGGAGGGGTTAAAACGATGCGGCAGGGCGGAAAGCGGACGGAAACCGGTCCATTCGTACCGGCCGGTGTGCCCCGGAACCGGGAACAGACCCGACCAATCCTTTTGATTGCGGATTGGGGTCATTCCGACCACCTGCCAGCCTATGTTTCCCGCAATATCCGCATAAATGAGGTTCTGCGAGGGCAACTTCCAGCGTGCCGCGGCGGTCAAAAACTCGTTCCACGTGCCGGCTTGCGCCACTGCCAGGCCAGCCAGATATCCCGCAGTCCCCGGCTCACTCCCGACCCAGCGCAGTGCATAGGCCCGATGCCGCTGCCGGTCCTCGTGGATCACCGGTCCATGCACGGTGTAGCGCAATTCGACGGACACCGGCTGGGGGTTGCCCTTGACGGTCAGCGAAGTACGCTCCACCAACATCCTGCGCCACTTGCCTCGATAGAGGTAGCGTCCCGGGTCGGCTGGATCGGTTCGTTCCACGTAGAGATCCTGCTGGTCGATGCCTGCAATCGTGAATCCCCAGGCGATCTTCTCGTTATGTCCGAGCGCAACTCCCGGCAATGCCGGTTCCCCGGCGCCGATTACGTTCAATCCCGGCGCTACAAGGTGAACGGTCCGGCGCAGCGATGGGATTTGCTGGGTGCGGTGCGGATCGCTGGCGAGAATCGGCTTGCCCGTAACCGATTTCGTCCCATCCACAACCCAGTTGTTGCTTCCCTGCTGCTCCGCGAATCGAACCGGGCCCACGGCCTCGCGATACACGTCGAGCACCGCCGCTGTGACGTCGGCAAGATCCAGGCCCCGCGGGATCTGGAGGGGGATAAATGGCTCGGGAGGCATCAACCGGGCGACCTTCGCGAGCCCGAAACGCCGAACGTCTTCGACCCGATTCACTTCGCGCACCACGTTGCGAGTCATCAGAAGCCCGGCCATGCGAGCCACGCAATCCTCGGGCTCCCACTCGCCGGGATCATATCCCGCAATCCGGAATTCAAGCGGACGCTTCCCTCCGAGCGAACGGATGAAAGCGTTGATACCCCCGGCAAACGACACCGCTGCTTGCTTTGCGCCGGGGCCATAGCTCGCCCACTCGGCGTTCCAGTCGCCGCGAAACCGCACAACACGAGCCAGTTGGTCACGCGGGATCGCTTCGGGTCCGAGAATCTCAGCAAGCTTACCTGTTCCGGCGCGCCGCCAGAGGTCGATCTGCCACAGCCTGTCCCACGCCGCCATATAGCCCTGCGCGAAGAACAGATCCTGTGCGTTTTGCGCGTAAATGTGAGGCACGCCCCACCGGTCCCGCAGGATTTCGACCGGTTGCTTGAGGCCAGGAACAGGAACTTCTTCCGCCGGGAGTGAACTGGAGACAAAACCGGCACACAGGAGCGCAACGGTCGCCCAACGCATGCCGACTATGATACAGCGCTGTGGATTACCCTACCTTGGCGAAAGTCTCGGCCAGGCTATTTCGACGCCTCGATCCACGATTTTCGCCTGGAAGTCTTCGAGTAACCTCGCCGTATTGCGAATCGCGCGCGGCGTGGTCTTCGTCTGGATGGCGTGCGCCGCCACCGCCCCGGCGGATTCACCAATATTCCACTCGACCGGGTGGAGCCTGTAGCAGCCATTAGTAATGTGCGTGACGCCGAGATTCTTCGCTCCCGCAAGGAGGTTCTCCACGCGCTTCGGGATCAAGGCGCCCAGCGGGATCTGGAACGGGAGCGAACTCACATCGACATAGTTGTCGCCACCCGAACTCGGGTGCAGGTCGATGCGGTAGCTGCCCACGCCAACCGAATCGGAGAAGCGCTCCGCTTCGAGTTCCTCGCGGGGCTTGCCGGTCAGTTGCATGCGGGCATCCGTGCCAACGTGCTGTTCGATGACGGTAAACTCCGCCAGGATGCGGCGCGACTCGCGGATGTACGGATACTTCGCCAGTCCATCCTCGGTTCCCGTGATGTCACCCCGGAGGCGCAGTCCGCGAAATCCCTGGCCGCCATCCGGACGCGGCGCTTCCGTCTGCATCCAATAGACCAGCGACAGGCTTAACTGTTTTCCACGCTTGAGGTTCCGCGCTGCCTCCTCATCGCTTACCGCATGGATGTTACCGAGCCAGTAATCGTTCTGGGGCCAATTGACCAGCGTGATGTCGCTCGCGTACGTGTTTCCCGCGAAGTTCGCTTTGTTGGCGATCCGGCGGTAGAGCCAAAGGTTCAACCCTTTCAGGCCGGCCTTAAGCTCGGGATCGAAAAACACTCCGCGCGGTTTGAGGGTTATCGGGTCGGACATCGACCAGCTCAAGAGCTTGCCAGTCCACGCCGGCCTCATCTCCGGCACGTAATCCCGCCAGAAGGCGTATTCCTCGGGGCGGTCGATCGTGTGATCCTCGCCCGGGATGTGATCCAAGGCGAAACAGACCGTGAACGCCTGAATGTTGGCCGGCTGCGCTGTCTCCGGCGCGTGCGGTTCGCCGGTCTGCTTGCGCGACTCGAAGCCGGTCACGAATTCGGTCTTCGTAAGCGGCAGCAGGTCGCCCTGTTCGGTCGCATCGACAAAGTACGGCGCGTGAATTGTCCGCTCCCATCCGCTCTCAAGACTCTTCACGGTCACCGAGCGCACCGAGTCGCGCTCGACGTCCGCGGCGACCGGCTTGTGCCGCAGCATCACCGTGAGTTGCCCGCCGCTCGCATACGGGGCGAGCATCGCTTCAAGCACCGCGAGTGACACGCTGGGCTCGTGCGTCAGGCGCGAGACACTGCCGTCACCCGGGTTCAGGTGCATCCGGGCGCGTGCGTCCGGAGTCAGCGGATAGTGATCCCGGTAATACTGGCGCACGCCGTTCCGGTAAGCACGGTAAAGCCGTGTGCAGCCGAAAGACTCAATCCAGGAATGCTCATCGGGAGGGACCGCTTGTGAGGTTAGCTGCCCGCCGATCCAGTCCGTCTCCTC
>JBDKSR010000560.1:0-16865 GCA_039680545.1 Bryobacteraceae bacterium
GACCAGCAGCGCCATCGTGCTCAGTACCATCTTCCCGTTAAGTGCATCGCCGACGTGCGCGTAGCCCACACCCAGTACCTGCGGGACAAACCATCCCAGACCTCCCACCAGTAAGCCCCCGGCGACCGGTTGGTATTTCCGCGTCCATTGTGGGAGGGTCAGGAAATGTCTTCGCAGCCGTAACAACAGCTTGACGAAGGCCACTGAAGCCAATCCCCCGGCGATTCCGAGCAGCGCATACAACAGGAACTCAACCGGGTGGACAAGCTGGTAGGCCGGCACGTGGAACAGCGGCTCGTCACCTAACAGCATCCGAAGCACCATCCAGGAGGTGGCCGCGCTGACGACGATGGAGCCAAGTACGGGTGCGTGGAGATTGCCCAGGATTTCTTCCATCGTGAACAGCACGGCAGCAATGGGCGTGTTGAATGCGGCCGCTAGCGCCGCTGCTGTCCCCACCGGTACCAGCGCCTTGATCCGGCTTTGGCTCAGCCCCAAACGCCGGCCAAGAACGGAGGCAATTCCCGCGCCCACCTGCACGGACGGACCCTCCCGGCCGAGCGCGATTCCACTCGCCAGCGAAAGGGAAGAACAGAAGAACTTTCCCACAACCGTGCGGAACTGAATGTAGCCGTCATACAAAAACAGCGCGGTCTTTGTTTGAGGGATGCCGCTGCCGCGTGCGTATGGGAAATAGCGATTCAGCAACAATCCAGTGACAAGCGCACCAAACACAGGAATAACCAGACGCCGCCACGCTGCGCCACCCGCCGGATACATGCGCGCGCCGAGGTTCTCCGTGAGGACTATGAAGGCCACAATCACGAGGCTCACGATTGCACCGATCAGAAGCGTGAGCGCGAGCAATACCTTGTCCTCGTGCTTATGGAGTTGCTCTTCGCTTAACCAGTACTGAAGGCGGGGAATCATCAACTTACCATCATCGTAGATCGAACCGTCGCAGGCTCAAAACCGGCCGGATTCGTGCCAGGGCTTGGCGGAGTTGCCTGACATGGCCCGCCGAGAGCGCATTGTTATACTTAAGACCAAAGGGCTGCTATGAAAACCTACGGCAGGTTCGCGGCGCTGATCGTTGTCGTGATCGGCACTCTTGTCTGGCTGGCGGTTGGCGGGATCAATGAGGGCAAGACCTATTACAAAACGATAGGCGAGCTCCGTGGGATGGGTGCTGACGTGCAGGGCAAGCGCCTCCGCGTGGCCGGCGATGTCGAAAACGGCTCCATTGTCCGCACGGGCCGTGAAGTTGCATTCATACTCCACCAGGGCGATCTGCGTCTAAAGGTTGTCTACAGCGGATCCGATCCCTTGCCGGACACTTTCCGCGACGGAGCGCAAGCTCTCGCCGACGGCAGAATGGGCAGGGACGGCATCTTCCAAGCCACGAAGATCCAGGCTAAGTGCGCATCGAAGTACGAGGCGAAACCTGCCGGCGCCGCGCCTTCTTCGAAGCGAGCTGGCGTCTAGCCGGAGGGACACTATGGAAAACCTGGGCTCTCTGGCGCTCCTTATTGCTTTTTGCCTCGCCGTGTATGCGTTGGCCGCCTCCGCCGTGGGTGGCTGGAAACGCAGACCTTTCCTGATTGCCAGCACGGAACGCGCGGTCTTTGCGATCTGGTTTCTGGTGAGCGTGGCTGCGGCTTTGCTCATCTCGGCGCTGCTCACGAGTGACTTCCGGTTGGCTTACGTGGCCGCGCACAGCAACCGCGACCTGCCGTCTCTCTATAAGTTCGCGGCGTGGTGGAGCGGTCAGGAAGGCTCTCTGTTGCTGTGGAGTTGGCTATTGGCTACCTACGCGGCGATCGTAGTACTGACCAACCGGCGCAGACACCGCGCCATAATGCCGTATGTCGTCGCAGTCCTCATGGCGACGCAAGCCTTCTTCCTTATCCTCAATGCCTTTGTTGTCAGCCCGTTCCGGGTGTTGGCCGTGGGGCGTGAGATCATGGCCGTTCCGGACGGCGCCGGCTTGAATCCGCTGCTCCAGTATTGGGCGATGGCGATCCATCCGCCGTTCCTGTATCTCGGCTACGTGGGGTTCGTCGTTCCGTTTGCATTCGCGATGGGATCCCTGATCGCGCGCCAGCCGGGCGATGCGTGGATACATACGACCCGCCGCTGGACGATCGTGACGTGGATGTTTCAGAGCATCGGCATTCTATTGGGAGCCGGGTGGGCCTATGCAGTGCTTGGATGGGGCGGCTACTGGGGATGGGACCCGGTGGAGAACGCCTCTCTGTTGCCCTGGATCACTGCCACCGCGTATCTGCACTCCGGAATGATGCAGGAAAAGAAGGGAATGATGAAGGTCTGGAACATGGTCCTCATCTCCCTGACGTTCTGGTTATGCATCTTCGGAACGTTCCTGACACGTTCGGGCGTGGTGAGTTCGGTTCACGCATTCGCGCAATCTCCGATCGGGAAATACTTCGTAACGTTCCTTGCGATCATCGCCGCGTTCGCGCTGTACGTCATCCTCGACCGGCTGCAGTACTTGAAAAGTGTGGCGCGGCTGGAGAGTGTCGTATCGAGGGAGTCGAGTTTCCTCTTCAATAACCTGATTCTTCTGGCATGTTCGTTCGTTGTGCTCTGGGGCACGCTGTTCCCGGTGATTTCGGAAGCCGTGACGGGTGAAAAGATCACGGTCGGCGCTCCGTTCTTCAATCGCGTGAACGTTCCGATCGGATTGTTCCTGCTCTTTCTGACCGGCGTGGCGCCGCTTCTTGCCTGGCGCCGGACTTCGCTCGACGGCCTGCGGCGGAACTTCCTGTGGCCGTCGGCGGGGGCGGTCGTACTGATGATTGGCCTGTTTATCGCCGGTGTGCGGCACTTCTACGCGCTCGTGTGTCTTGGGCTGAGCCTGTTCGTCATCTGGACGATTGCGGCGGAGTTTTACAGAGGCGCGCGCGCGGTCCGCGCCCGGACAGGTGAGAACCTGCTGGCGGCGGCAGTGGAATTGACACACCGGAACACGCGGCGCTACGGCGGCTATCTCGTTCATTTGGGCGTCGTGATCATGTTCATCGGTTTCGCGGGAGCCGCGTTCAACAGGGACCGGACCGTCGAGGTGAACGTCGGTGACGCATTCACGCTTGGGCATTACGAGCTGCGCGTTCGCGATTTGCGCGAGGGTGACAACCCGAATTACAGTTGGAGCCACGCGGTGATTGCAGTCTCAAAAGACGGCAGGGACCTTGGCGTCCTGGAGCCCGAGCGGCGCCTCTATAAATCGAGCCGGCAGGGGACCTCGGAGGTCGCGATCCGGCGGGGGCTGGATGAAGATCTTTACTTGAATTTTGCGGGCATGAACGAGGATGGCGGGAAAGCCGTGATTCAGGCGTATGTTTTTCCCCTCGTGTCATGGATCTGGATCGGGTTCCTGGTGTTTCTGTTCGGTACCCTGGTTTGCCTGGTTCCGAACAAGGTGAAGATTCGGCCTGCGCGACTTGGGGCGGAAAATGATCGCAAGGCATACGTGGCCGTAGAAAAATGACTATCCTTGCCGCTGTTCTCATCACTGTTGCGGCGATCTTGTTCACGCTCGCTGTGCGCAAGAAGGACCTCCCGTCGCCTGAGCCGGCCTCTTCTTCCGGGTACATCGAGGAGCGGAAAGCTGCGATCCGCGAGAACCTAAACGACCTGCAATTTGAATATTCGGTCGGGAAGCTCTCCGAATCGGACTATCAGCAGACGAAGTCCGAATTGCAGAAGGAATTGGCTGGTGTTGCCGGCACCATCGAGAACGTTGCCGGTCCTGTCCCTGAAACCGTTCCTGAGGTGACGCCTGCGCATCCTGGTACCGCCGCCCTGACAGTCTGCCCGCGCTGCGGCGCTACGTTCTCTGAACGGCTCAAGTTCTGTGGTGAGTGCGGGAATCCGCTCACGGAGGAGAAGTCATGAGACTCAGGCTGCCTCTGGCTGCGCTCGCGGTATCCGTGCTTGCTGCGTTCGGGGCGGAACCTCAACCTGGAACGGCGAAGGTCACGCAGCACCTGTTGCTTTTTGAGCCCGCCGGAGACCGGCTCGCGGTGAGCGAAAGCATCCTGGTCGAAAACACTGGCAACGCGACGGTGAATGCCCCCGCCGGTGGTGCCGTAAAGGTCTATGTGCCAGACGCTGGCGTGAGTGAAGCGCGTGTCGCCGTGACATCAACCGGCGCCGCCCCGGCCGAGCGTACTCTCAGCAAGACGAGGCAGCCCGGCGTGTACGCGATCGAGTTCCCCATCCCGCCCGGCGAGACCCGCTTCGATGTTTCGTACGCGATCCCTTTTTCGGACCGGGGAACTTTTTCCGGCAGATCACTCACTGCGGATGCTCCGCTCCGCCTGTTAGCCCCGTCAGGAGTGACTATCTCGGGGAAGGGACTCGAACTTCTTGGGCGGGAACCGTCGACCCAGGCGTCGGTCTTTGGTGTCAAGGATCGCAATTTCACGGTTGAGGTGCAGGGCAAGGGGACGCTCTCCACTCCCACTAGTGGTGGTGAGGAGGAGAACGCGGGGCCCGGCATTGAGGAGATTGCACCTCGCGTCTATGAACGTGTGGAGTGGGTTGTCGGACTTGTTCTGGCCATCCTGTTGGTGGGTTTCATCCTGCTCTATCAGCGGGGAGACGGCGCCGGCATAGCACCCGCACTCGCGGCCGCCAAGCAGAAGGAGCCCCGCCGCCGATGAGCGCCATCTCCGTGCAGGGCGTCTGGAAGTACTTCGGCGACTTCCCTGCGCTGAGGGACATCACCTTCGATGTGGAACCCGGCGCATGTCTCGCTCTGCTCGGGCGAAACGGCGCGGGCAAAACAACGCTTCTGCGGGTTCTGGCGGGCTTGCTGAGGCCGGCGCGCGGTACGATCGCGATCCTCGGCGAGGATGCACGACGCCGCGAGGCGCAGCGCCGTATCGGCATTCTGGGCCACGGCATTGCCATCTACGACGAACTGACGGCATACGAAAATCTGCACCTTTTTGGCCAGCTTTACGGGCTTCGCGATCCCCGGGGGACTGCCATCGAATGGCTCGAAAAGACTGGCCTGGACCGCGTGAGGAATGGACTCGTAAGGGAGTTCTCGCGGGGGATGCGCCAGCGTCTCGCTGTTGCGCGTGCATTTCTTCATGACCCGGCGGTGCTGCTTCTCGACGAGCCATTCACGGCGCTCGATGACCGTGCAATCGGCACGCTGCAGTCGCTCTTGCGCGAAGCGCTCGCCGGCGGACGTACGATCATCACATCGACACACCAGTTACGGGAAGCGCTCGACCTCGCCACGCACGTGGCTTTGATCAATCGTGGGCGGCTGGCCTATCACGGCGAGCGAACAGATGAGATGTTGGCCGATCCCGGCTGGATCTATCGCAACTACGGAGAGGCGTGACGATGCGATTCCTTCGCCAGTCGCTGACAATCGCCGCCAAGGACCTGCGCGCCGAGGTTCGCACGAAAGAAGCGATCAACGCTTCCGTCTCGTTCGCGCTCGTCATCCTGTTGCTGTTCAGCTTTGCCTTTGATCCATCCGGCGACCAAATCAAGGAAATGTCCGGCGGTTTGCTATGGCTCGATTTCGCCTTCGCCGGGGTGCTGATTCTGAACCGCAGCTTCGCGCGCGAGTTGACCAACGACTGCCTCGATGCACTTCTGGCCTCCCCGGTCCCGGGCGCGGCGTTATTCCTCGGCAAGTGCCTCGCGAACCTCGTACTGTTGCTGGCGGTGGAACTGATCTCACTTCCGGTGTTTGGCGTTTTCTACAACGTCCACTGGGCCACGCAGTTCTGGCCATTGATGTTGGTCGTGGTGCTGGCGACTTGGGGGCTTACGGTAGTCGGTACGATGTTCAGTGCGATGACGGTCAACCTGCGGCTCCGCGAACTGATGCTGCCGACCTTGATCTATCCGATGATCATTCCCGCGCTCATGGCCGCGATGCAGCTCACGACGGTCCTGTTGGCAGGCCAGCCGATCGGAGGCGCGGACATGTTGTGGCTACGGCTTTTGGTGGGTTTTGATATCATCTTTACCGCTTTGGCGCTGACGCTTGTGGAAACGGTCCTGATCGGGTGAACGTATCGGCGCCTGCGATGCGCGTTCGTGAAAGGGGGCGACAATGCGCCAGAAGGTCATGATCCTGATGTGCAGCCTTGCGGCCGTGTTACTCGCGCGGAACCTTTACGTGATCCTGCTCAGTCTGCCGGATGAAGCCTCACAGGGCGCGATCTATCGGATCATCTTCTTCCATCTCCCGTCGTGGTTTACGTCGTTCACGGCGTATTTCCTCGCGGGCGTGGCGAGCATCCTTTACCTCGTGAAGAAGAACAGCGTTTATGACGCCTTCGCGGTGTCCGTGACCGAAATCGGCACTGTATTTACGGCCATCGGCCTTGTGACCGGAATGATATGGGCACGGGTGATCTGGGGCGTCTGGTGGACGTGGGACCCGCGTCTGACGTGGGCCTTCATCTGTTGGCTGATTTACGTGGGCTATCTGATGCTCCGGCGCGCGATTGAGGACCCCAGCGCCCGGGCTCTGAACGCCGCGGTCCTGAATATCTTTTCCTTTACGACCGTAATCATCACCTACAAGGCCATCGATTGGTGGCGAACGCAGCATCCGGGGCCCGTCCTCAGTTTCCGCACCGGCGGCGGCAGGATCGAGTCCGGCATGGAGTCAATGATTCTTTGGAACTGGCTGGCTCTGATGCTGCTCTCGGCGGTGCTTGTGATGATCCGTATGCGGCAGGAGCAAGCCCGGCGCGAAGTGGATGCTCTGCGGCGCGAGGTGCATGCGCTTTGAACGTGAGCTACCAGGGGCACTGAATACAAGATAGAGGAGAATGCCAGGCATGGACGAACGCAACTTCACCTATATGTTCTACGGACTTCTGGCCGCCTGGTTGGTTTTGGCGGGCTACGTCGTCTCGTTGGCAAGCCGTGAGCGCAGGCTCCGGAGAGAAATTGACGGCTTGCGGCATATGATCGAAGATCGCGAGAAGCAATCATGAACCGGCGTAGTCTGTTTCAGCTTGCCGCGGGCGGAGGCCTGTCCGCACTCGCCACGCGGAACGAACTGGCCGCGCGTGAGACGGTCGAACGTGCTACGCGCGGGATGCCTTCTCCCATCATCAAGGACGTGAGCGTGATCGCCACGGCGCCTGCCGGGTTGCGCCTTGCTGTGGTCAAAGTCACCACTGACCAGGACGGGCTTTACGGTTACGGATGCGCCACGTACACGCAGCGGGCGGACCTCGTCGTCCCTGCGGTCGAAAAATACCTAAAGCCGTTCCTGACCGGCAGACCGGCCGACCGTATCGACGACACGTGGCAGGCCTGCTACAACAGCTCCTATTGGAGAAACGGTCCGGTCCTGAACAACGCCATCAGCGGCGTTGACCAGGCGCTCTGGGACATCAAGGGGAGGCAGGCGGGCATGCCCGTGTATCAGCTTCTCGGCGGCAAATGCCGTGAGGCTGTGGATTGCTATGGACATGCGGGCGGCGCCGAAATTCCTGAGGTCATCGAGAACGCGCGAGGCTATATGGAGCGTGGATTCCGCCACGTCCGCCTGCAGGTCGGCGTCCCCGGCATGGCGGGCTACGGCGCCCGTGCGGGCTCGACAAGCGTGAAGGCTCTCCATGGCGCTCCGGTTTACGAACCGGCTGCCTATATGCGGCGGTCACTAAAGTTGTTTGAGGAAGCGCGCGTTCAGCTCGGTAGTGAAATCGAGCTGCTGCATGACGTGCATGAGCGTGTCTCTCCAGCCCAGGCGGTCCTGTTCGCGAAGGAAATGGAGAAGTTCCGCCTCTTCTTTCTGGAAGACCCGCTCTCGCCCGAGGACATCGGGTGGTTCCGCAATCTCCGCCAGCAGTGTGCGACGCCGATCGCCATGGGCGAGCTTTTCAACAGCCCTCACGAGTGGACGCCGCTGATCGCGGAGCGGCTTATCGACTTCATACGCGTCCACGTGTCGCAAGCCGGTGGAGTAACGCCGTGCCGGAAGATGGCCGCGCTGGCCGAGCTTTTCGGAGTCAAGACGGCGTGGCACGGCCCGGGAGACGTTTCCCCCGTTGGCCACGCTGCCAACGTCGCCCTCGATCTCGCCTGCTGGAATTTCGGCGTGCAGGAGTATTCTCCATTCAGCGAGCCGCTTCAGGAAGTGTTCCACGGCTGCCCCGTCATGAAGGACGGTTACCTGTACGCGAACGAAGCGCCGGGTTGGGGTATTGAGATCGACGAGAAGGCCGCGGCCAAGTATCCATTCGGCTATGGCGAGCGTGGAGAGCGCCAGCGCATGAATGGCGGATGGGGAGATATCCGTCGCCGGGATGGCACCATAATCAAACAGTAGTGCTCGCTTTCCCTCGAATAGCACTGCGGCGATCGGGCGTGATCGCGCGTCGCAGTACGCAACTGGAGTAAACCGGCCCCGGTACCACGGAGACCGTAGGGTAACGCCGGCGAGATGAAGGCCGGAAGTCACAGAGGACGAATGAGTGCAAGATCGATTCGCATTTTGCTGGTGTCCAGCATTTTTGTTGTTCTCGCCGCTGCAATTATGGTGCGAGTATACCCTCAGGTTGTTGTGTTGTTCTCGCGGGACGTGACGATACGCAGCCCGTACTGCACTCGGTGGGACGCCATGTTGAGCGTCAGGGCGAAACATAACCAGGCGGCAGTCTTCAAGGCACTGGCTTCTCAGGCCCGCCTTCTCAAACGCGACGCGGACCTGGAACTATGGGCCACTCCTCGCGGCCAATTCTGGATGCCGAAGGGTGGGGGGAAGCTCCTTGCGTACCTTTTGGCCGAGGAAGAAGAGAGCTTCTACGGGAACGAGGCGCTGGGGGTGCGCTCCGGTGACGTTGTGATCGACTGTGGAGCGTTTGTGGGAACCACAGTAAAACAAGCCCTGCTGCGAGGCGCGCGCAAAGTCGTGGCAGTCGAGCCCGCGCCTGAGAATCTGAAGTGCCTGCAACTGAATCTGGCGCGTGAAATCACGGAAGGCCGCGTCGTTGTGTATTCGAAGGGCGTGTGGGACAGAAACGATGTTCTCACGATCAGAGTGGTCGAGGAGAACCCCGGTGCTGATAGTTTTGTGATGCATCAGGAAAACTCGGGCAAAGTACTGAAACTTCCCCTGACCACAATCGACAAGATGGTGGAGGAACTAAAGCTCGATCGCGTCGATTACATAAAGATGGACATCGAGGGGGCCGAGAAGAAGGCGCTTGTGGGCGGGCGGCAAACGCTGGCAAAATTCCATCCGTGGCTGGCTCTCGCGACGTACCACGAGCCCGGCGATCCCGTTAAGATTCCGGAACTTGTCCGTCAGGCGTGGCCCGGCTACCGGATGGAGTGTGGCCCGTGCGTGCTGGACCGGCACGAAGTTTTCACGTATGTAATCTTTTTTCGATGAGGGACCAGGGGCCCACTGAGGGGCGGGGCTTGACCGGATAAGGGGGGATCCCCCCTTGCCCTCCGATAACTTCTTTGTTTGTGCTATTCTGAAATGGTACAAAAGCGAGATTTAGAGAAGACAAGGAGTTCGTACCCTAGCATGGCATTGGCGGCAGAAGTCAGACGCGAGACTATCGGGAAGTTCCGGCAGCACAAGACGGATACTGGCTCGCCCGAAGTGCAGATCGCTCTTTTGAGCCGGCGTATTGCGGAGCTTACCGAGCATTTCAAGTCCCATCAGAAAGACCATCACTCGCGCAGAGGCCTGCTGACTATGGTTTCACGCCGCCGGAAGCTGCTGAATTACCTCAAGGATTGCAGCGCCGAGCGATATCAAACTCTGATTCAGGAACTTGGTATTCGCCGCTAGGGACGATTCCAAGGCAGGAGCGGGCAGTGCGCCACTGCGATTCGCCGAGCTTTCCAAGCCGGACAAGTTCGAAATCGCAGAGCGGCTGGTCCCGCCGAAAGGTGTTCCCGGTTTGAACGCCTATCCCACCGTTGTCAACTCCAGTCTCACGCAGTAGCCGGCAGTGCATGCCGGTAAGAGACACAACATGCCGAAGTTCGGCTGAGGTTGGAGAACCCATGGTAAATACAGTAGAAATCGACCTCGGTGGTCGAAAAATCAGCCTGGAGACAGGTAAGATTGCCAAGCAGGCTGACGGTGCGGTCATCGTCCGTTCCGGAGACTCGGTGGTGCTGGTCACCGCCTGTTCCGCGCAGCAGCCCAAGCCTGGCGCATCATTTTTTCCGCTCACGGTAGACTACCGTGAGTACACTTACGCCGCCGGACGTTTTCCGGGCGGCTTCATCAAGCGTGAAGGGCGGCCGACGGAGAAGGAAATTCTGACGAGCCGCCTTATCGACCGTCCCATCCGGCCGCTGTTTCCCGAGGGTTTCTCCTGCGAAACACAGGTGATCGGCTTGGTGCTTTCAGCCGACCAGGAGATCGATCCGGGCCCGCTGGCGATCATCGGAGCTTCCGCCGCGCTTGCCATTTCCGATATTCCATTTCACTATGTTCTGGGCGGCGTCCGTGTGGCGATGGTCAACGGTACGCTGATCGCCAATCCTACGTATTCCGAGAGTAAGGAAGCAACCCTGTGCATCACCGTCGCCGCCACTGAAGAAGGCATCGTGATGGTCGAGGCGGGCGCCACACAGGTGACCGAGACCGAGGTGCTGGCCGCCATCGAGTTCGGCCACGAGTGCTGCCGGAAGATTGCGGCCTCCATCCGCGAGCTTGCTGCAGCCGTCGGCAAGCCAAAGCGGGAGTTTACGCCGCAGCCGATCAACCAGGAAATGTATGACAAGATCGCGCAGGAATATCGAGCCGATCTGTCCGATGCTCTCAACACCGAAAAACACCCCAAGCTGGAGAGCTATTCGAAAGTAGCCGAACTCCGCCAGAAGGCGGTGGCGGCATACCCCGAAGAACAACAGGCCGAAGCCGCTGGCCTCTTCGACCGGTTGAAGGAACGCATTTTCCGTGACGAGATCCTGAAGGACCGGCGGCGTCCCGACGGCCGTGCGTTTGACCAGATTCGTGAGATTGGCATTGAAGTTGGCCTGCTGCCGCGCACGCATGGTTCCGCTTTGTTTACCAGGGGTGAAACCCAGGCACTTGTTACCGCCACCCTCGGGACCAAGGACGACGAGCAGCGGCTGGAACTGCTCGCGGCTGGTGAGACCTCCAAGCGGTTCATGCTTCATTACAACTTCCCGCCATTCAGTGTCGGCGAAGTTGCGTTTCTGCGCGGACCCGGACGCCGGGAAATCGGCCACGGGGCGTTGGCGGAACGGGCACTGCTCCCGGTTATCCCCGATGAGAAGACCTTCCCGTATACGCTGCGCGTAGTGAGCGACATCATGGAGTCCAATGGGTCGAGTTCGATGGCCACCGTATGCGGCGCGACACTCTCCCTCATGGACGCAGGCGCGCCGATCGTTGCACCGGTGGCGGGAATCGCCATGGGCCTGGTGAAGGAGGGCGATGATTACGCCATCCTGACGGACATCGCGGGCGCCGAAGACCATTACGGTGATATGGACTTCAAGGTGGCCGGAACGCGTGATGGTATCAACGCGCTCCAGATGGACATCAAGGTCCCGAACATCAACACGAAGGTCATGGAACAGGCGCTCGAACAGGCCCGGCAGGCCCGGTTGTTCCTGCTCGACAAGATGAAGGCCGTGATCGAGACGCCACGCGAGGCACTGTCGCCTTACGCTCCGCGGATTTACACGATGACGATTCCGCAGGACAAGATCAGGGAATTGATCGGACCGGGCGGCAAGGTCATTCGCGGCATCATCGACCAGACGGGTGTGAAGATCGACGTGGAAGACGATGGCACGGTCAACATTTTCGCGACCGATGGTGAGTCTGCCGACAAGGCCATCCAGATGGTGACCGATATCGCCGCTGTCGCCGAAATCGGCAAGACCTACCTTGGTAAGGTCGTGCGACTGGTGGACTTCGGGGCTTTCGTCGAGATCTTCCCTGGAACCGATGGTCTGCTGCACATCAGCGAGATCTCGGAAAACCGCATCCGGAACGTTCGCGACGAACTGAAGGAAGGCGACCAGGTCCTCGTGAAGGTACTGGCAATCGAAGGCAACAAAATCCGCCTCAGCCGGAAAGCTGTTCTAAAAGAGCAGCGTGAAAAACTGAAGAGCGGAAAGCAAGCGGAAAGCAAGAACTAATTCCACGGGGGCTGCGGTGTCCACTGTCAGCCCCCAAAACTCTCTCCTCACAGCCGGTCTGGCAAGATCACAGAAAGGGCGACTTTTGCTCCTGAGAACACCTTGCCGCCTCAGTTAGATCTCACACCCGCACTGCCCGGTTGATCTTTCGAAATCTCGTCTTCTGTCCCGTAGCCTCATATGCAGAGGCATGCAAGACAATTCAGAGGATGCTTATTCGAGATGTGTTTCAGCGGCATGTTGGCGCCTGTGCCGCCGAAGGAGTAGCGCCAGCGTGGCAAGGCCTCCACCCATCATCGCGGCGGATGCCGGCTCGGGAGCCTCCGATCCAACCGGCGTACCATCGATTTGAATCTCGGTGATGGAGAAAGAGGAGGACAACGACCTGGAAGTGAAGCCCGACAAGACGATGGTTGAGGTCGCCACCCCCTCTAACGAAGTGCCTGTGATGGTTACTAGGTCGTTTACCTGACTGCACGTCATGCTACCCACGCTACCAAACGGTGTCGTCGTGATCGCGGTGCTCGATCCTCCGATGCCGACCGTCATCCCGGTTATGCAACCCGGATAGGCAATACCGGTCACATCGCCTCCGAAGATACTGATTGAGTTGATGATGTATGTGCCCCCCAGGTAAAGTGTGATGACGGGAGCCACCGACCCGGTACCTGCGTCGTCCATTCCGGCTTCGAACGCCTGCATGGTGCCGGTGGACGAGCCGATGACGCCGTCGTTCAGGGTGCCCGATCCGCCCGAGTAGTCGGCGACGACGCCCCCGAAGCGAGTCTGCCCCGTGGGTGTGATTAACCCAGAGTAAGTATGTCCATAGCCTCCGGTCCCGGAAACCATGGCATCCGTGATGTCATAACTGACAATCGGTATTGTCGTCGCGCTGGCCGGCAAGATAAGCAAAAGCGCCACAATAAACACACGCACCGCAAGTTGAGTCCTCACTGTCACTCCTTCTTTTCAGCCACTTACATGAAAAGGATCCTGGCTGGGGTCTTCCCCTTAGATTGCAGAGAGGATCAGAATATACTAAAGCGCCCGCTTCTGTTCCTCCCAAGTGCAATAGTTTCTTCAAAATAGTACTAGGGACCATCGAGTGCCAGTGCGGCAGGTCGTGGAGAGACAACTCTCCACCGAAGAAAACGGTTCACTCCGTCAGCCGGAAGGCTGCTCTAAAGGAACAACGTGAAAAGTAAAAGGCCAGAAAGCTCCTAGCAATCCTGCAGGGGCCGCGTCAGCCTCCAGACTCTTTCCTCACAGTCCTTCAGCGGCCTTTTAGCCCTTGCGTCTTCGAAGAAGCAGGGCCAGCGCGGCAAGTCCTCCACCCATCATCGCGGCGGATGCCGGTTCGGGGGCCTCAGATCCGACCGGCGTGCCGTCGATTTGAATTTCGGTGATGGAGAAACTGCCGGAGGAGAGCGCACTCAAGGTGAAACCCGACAAGACGATGGATGACGTCGGCACCCCGTCTAGCGAGGTGCCTGTGATGGTCGCCAAGTCGTTCACCCCACCGCAAAAAAAGCCACTCATGCCATACCCCGTCGTCGAGATCGCGGCACTCGCGCTCCCAAGTCCGACCGTCACTCCAGTTATGCAGCCAGGGACGGCATTACTCACGATATTGCCTCCGAGGAGGCTTATCGAGTTGATGATGTATGTGCCCCCCAGATAAAGCGTGATGACCGGACTCACCGATCCGTCCCCTCCGGTGGTCGTTCCAGTAAAGAAGAGTTGAGTGGTGTAACTGTCCGTGCCGACAACGCTGTCGTTCAAGGTTCCCGATCCACCCGTGTAGTTGGCCAC
Source organism: Bryobacteraceae bacterium (assembly GCA_039680545.1). Lineage (GTDB taxonomy): Bacteria > Acidobacteriota > Terriglobia > Bryobacterales > Bryobacteraceae > JAEHDI01. The sequence goes on from JBDKSR010000560.1 coordinate 13,975, forward strand.
CGCGATACCGGCGACAGTCTGCCCTGTGGGCGTGATTACACCGGAGTACGTGTGCTGCCATATTCCATACCCCGAAACCATGGCATCTGAAATGTCATAACTGACTATCGGTATTGTCGTCGCACCCACCGACAGGCTGAATACCAAGGCAAGTACAAACGTCGCAAGTCGAGCTTTCACATCATCTCCTTATACCCGGTCATCTGCGGCTGACATGGATTGTAAGTGGGGTTTTCCCCTTAGATTGCACGGAAGTAACAGAATATACCAAAGTTCCCGCGCCGGTTCATTTCAAATGTGTTTTTTTGTCAAATCAGTACTAAGGCCCGTCGAGTTCTATGTTCTCGGTAGCAGAGAAACGAACGGTTGTGTCCGTATCAGATTACTTCGAGTTCTTCTTCGAGGAGCTGTTTCTGATGTAGATCCGCGTAGTAACCGCCCAGGGCGAGCAACTCGGCGTGCGTTCCCTCTTCGGCGATCCGGCCACGTTCCAATACGAAAATGCGATCCGCGTTGCGCACTGTTGACACACGATGGGAGATCAGGATCGTAGTCCGCCCCTTCATGACATCCGCCAGTCGGTTCAGGATGCGGTCCTCGGTGAGGGTATCGACACTCGACAAAGCGTCGTCCAGAATCAGAATCCGGGGCTCGCGGAGAACGGCTCGCGCGATTGCGGTCCGCTGCTTCTGGCCGCCGGATAGAGTGATTCCGCGTTCTCCGACCAGCGTCTGATAGCCGTCCGCGAACGTGGCAATGTCCGGTTCCAGCCCGGCGAGGGCGGCGGCACGCTGGATCTGCTCGTCTGTCGCCGACTCGACACCGAATGCGATGTTTTCAGAGAGAGTTGCGCTGAATAGGAAGGTCTCTTGCGGGACAAATCCGATGTACTGCCGCAGTTCGGCCGGCCGTAACTCTCTCAGGTCGATGCCGTCGAGGTACACGGCCCCGGCCGCAGGGTCGATCAACCGGGGAACCAACTGGACCAGCGTACTCTTGCCGCTCCCCGTATGGCCTACGATCGCTACCGTGGCGCCCGCTGGAATCCGCAGAGTCACTCCATCGAGAGCCCGGCCGGTCGGGTACTCGACCACCACGCCGCGGAACTCGATCTCACCCCGAAAAGGAGAAGGAAACGGCTTCGGTGATGGCGATGCGGCAATCGTGGGGCTCTCAGTCAGCAGTTCGTTAATTCGCTTCAAAGATGCCGTCCCCCGCTGCATGAGGTTTACCACCCACCCGAACGCGATCATCGGCCAGACAAGCATTGCCAAGTACGTGTTGAACATCACGAACTGGCCGAGTGTAATCTTTCCGGCCAGCAGCCGCTGCCCGCCAACCCACAACACAACGAGCAGCGTGATACCGACGAGCGCCTGTAACAGCGGCATGAACATCCCTGAGATGCTCGCGAGCTTCACGTTCTCGGCGATGTATTCGCGGTTCAGCTTCTCGAACTGGGCGAGTTCCGCCTCCTCCTGCACGTAAGCTCGAATCACTCGGACGCCGGAGACGTTCTCCTGCACGCGGCTGCTGATATCCGAGAACATTCGCTGGATTTGCTCGAACCGAGCGTGAATCTTCTGCCCGAAATAGATCACGGCAATCGTGATTAACGGAGCGGGAAGCAGTGCCATCAACGTCAGCGGCCAGTCCACAATCAGCATGACCACGACCACGACGACAAACGTCAGGCTGGTTTCGCTCCAATACATCACTCCGGGGCCCATCATCATCCGCACGGCGTTCAAATCGTTCGTCGCGCGCGCCATGATGTCTCCGGTGCGCATTCGTCCATAGAAGTCCGAAGACAGCCGGATGAGATTGCGGAACAGGTCGTTTCGCAGGTCGTACTCGATGTCGCGTGAGATGCCGATCAGGATCACGCGCATCCAATACTGGAAGACACTCTTGATCGCCGAGAGTCCAACCAGGGCCGCCGAGAGCCACAGGACGCCCCTAAGGTTGAATCCCCTTGTAATGGAGTCAACTCCCTGTCCGATGAAGTAAGGAACGGCGGCGGCGAACAGGTCCTTGGAAAGCAACGCGCCCATGCCGAGCGTCCACTTTCGGCGGTAACGCCACAAATAGGGCCAGATAACTCCGAACGTTCCTTTCATTCCTTCACCAAGGCATCCATCCCGCGACTGTCTTCATCCATTCAAGCAGAAATCGTTTCCTGCCCTCACGGTTGCGCCACCAGCCATCCGCCGTGAAATAGTCGTCCGATGCGGCGACGACACGGAACTCCATCCCTGCGGAGAACTTCCGGTACTCGTTGCCGGCGCGTCTCGTGTGGTAATTGCTGGTTACGATCAGGAACCGCTTTACATTCCGGCGGCGCAGTTCAGGCACGATCGCTCGCGCTTCTTCAGTCGTTGAATAGGCGCGAATCGGGAATGATATGAACCAGTACGCGGGACATCCTTTCTGGACAGCGAAAGAAACGGCGAAGTCGCTTTCGGCGTGTCCATAGAGCGGAGCCGGGCCACTCACGAGAATCTTCGGTACATACCCCTGCCGCACCAATTCCGCCGACTTCAGAATGCGGTTTCCTGCAAAGTCTCCCGCGAGTACCACGGCTATGTCGGCGCGATCCGGTTCCTCTGCCCGCACAAGGTACGCGCCGAGCGCTCCGAGCCATAGAGGACACGCGGCCACAATTGCGACAACAATGGCGGCGGGAACGATGAATCGGAGGAAGAGGCGTCGTGAGAAGAGCAAGGGCTACTTCTCGTCAGGGGAATTGTTCTGGTCGAGCCGGCCCACCGTCTTGAGTTGGTGGTACAGCCGCTCGATCTCCGCTTCATCCTCCGGCCGGAGAAGCCTGTAACGAGGAGAAGGGAGGATGCTTTGTTCGGGCTCCGCCGGCAAAGTCCCGTGCCAGAACT
>JBDKSR010000561.1:0-8202 GCA_039680545.1 Bryobacteraceae bacterium
GCCGCGGGCGAAACGCGCACCGGTTGGATCGTCCGTCCGTACGAAGCGTACCAGGAGAGCCTTCCCGCCTTGCGCGAACACGATTGGGCGCGCGAGTTCGCCTCAGGTGTCCAGGAATGGAAGGACTTGCTCTCGCGGGCCGCCCGCCTCGATCTCCCCGACGAAGGCATACTCAATGCCTTCTACTCCGGCCTCGGAGACTTGTTCATCATGCGCGAGCCGCTTGCGAGCGGTTACATCGGTGGCATTCCGGGCACCGAAGTCTATCGCGCCGCAAACACGTTTGAGCCCGCGATTGCCGCCACCGCTCTCGGCCAGGCCGGCTTCCACGCCGAGGCAGCCGACGGGTTGCTTGTACATATCGACATGCAGGAGCCCGACGGCAACTGGGCCGATCCGAAAGGCTGGGCGCATCACATGTGGGGCGCCTCCGGGATGAAGGCTTGGGCTGCCATGGAACACTTCCGCCTTACGGGCGACCGTGCGTATCTGGAGGCTGTCTATCCGCACTTGCGCGCAAGCTCCCGTTGGCAGGAATTGCAGCGCCGCAAGACACGAGTTCTCAAGGCAGGCGTGCGCGAGCCCGAATATGGCCTGATGCCGCGCGGCATGGGCGACGGCGGTCTGATGTATGGCAAAGATTACTTCGGCGTTTTTTACGCGCACAACATTCTGGCCGTATTCGCCGACAAGTTGTCGGTCGAGGCAGCCGAGATCCTCGGCAACAAGGAAGACATCGCCGAACTGCGCCGTATTTACGAGACCTCGCTGGCCGATCTGCGCACATCGCTCGATGCCGGCGCGATCGAGGAGAACGGCATTCGCTGGATTCCCGGTTCGCCGCGCGACACGGCAGGCAGCCGTTGGGGCGGGTTATACGCGTTGTTCCCAGCAGGCCTGTTGCCACCCGATCACCCGCTCATCACCGGAACGATACGAAAGATGGAACAAACGCTCAGTCCAGGCGGTCAGCCGATCAACACAGGCTGGATGGCCGACGGAGCCTGGGTAGCCATCACGCTCGACAACCTGGCCGAAGCGCTTCTCATCCGCGGCGAGGCCGATCGCGCAACGGATTACCTTTACTCGACGCTGAACCACGGCACCCCACTCTACAGTTGGTGCGAGGAGCGTGGCCAGGAAGCCGGCACAAAGAAGACGAGCGGTGATCGCCAGCATCTCTGGACTCCGCTCGCAGTGGTACGTTACCTGCGCGACGCGATGGTTATTGAACAAGGCGCCACGCTCCATCTGGCCGCCGGGACGGCGCGTAGTTGGCTCGAACAGGGTAAGACTGTGAGTTTCACAAAGGCGCCCACGCACTTTGGAGACGTGAGCTACCGCCTCACGTCCGGCGTTGATCGCGGAGTGCTGCATGCCGAGATCGAGCCCCCGGCACGCCGGGCACCGGAAGCCATCGTTCTGCACCTTCGCCACCCGCGCCGCGCGTCGTGCAAGCGTGTCACGGTCAATGGAAAACCCTGGACTGATTTCGATTCAGCGCGCGAGATCGTCCGCCTACCCGCGTCGGCCGGAAGACTCCGCGTCGAGGCGGAATATGAATAGGTCCCTGCAAATCATGAACCGACGAACATTTCTGATGGCCGGAAGCGCGGCGCTCGCCGCACGGCAGGCAGTCAAATCCGCCGCTCCCAAGGCGAAAATCTGTGTCTTCTCGAAGCATCTTCATTTCCTTCAGGGCGACGCGCTGGCCGAGGCGGCCGTTGCTGCGGGCTTCGATGGAGTGGACCTGACCGTCCGTGCCAAAGGACACGTCGAACCGGAGCGCGTTGAGGCGGAACTCCCACCGCTTGTCAAAACCCTGCGCGGCCACGGACTCGAAATCCCCATGATCACAAGCGGCATTGTCGATGCCGATTCGCCTTTCGCCGAAAGTGTGCTTCGAACACTCGCCGGACTCGGCATTCGTCACTACCGTTGGGGCGGGCTGTTTTACGATCTCGAAAAGCCGATTCCGCCGCAACTTGACGCATTTCGTGCTCGCATTGCGCGACTTGCCGCGCTGAACGAAAAGTATGGCGTTTGCGCGATGTACCACACCCACTCCGGACCACGGCAGGTAGGAGCGAGCATCTGGGACCTCTACCTGCTTCTCAAAGACTTCAATCCCGATGCCGTCTCCGTGAATTACGACACAGCCCACGCCACCGTGGAGGGCGGCTATGGAGGGTGGATGTCCAGCCTTCGGGTCTGTGAGAGTCACCTACGGGGCATCGCGATAAAGGACTTCCTCTGGACCAAAGATCCCAAACGGGGTTGGCGGCCTCAATGGTGCCCAGTGGGCGAGGGGATGGTGAATTTCCCATTGTTCTTCAAAATGCTTGCCAGGCAAAAGTTCTCGGGGCCGATTCAGATGCACTACGAATACCCGCTCGGCGGCGCGGACACAGGTGGGCGGTCAATCACCATCTCGAAGGATGAAGTCCTTGCCGCGATGAAGCGCGATCTGTCACTCGTACGGGGATGGATGAGCGAATCCGGGCTTTAGTCACCGGGCACGAACAATCCATTTTCCAAAGCGGTTGCCAGTTTACTACCCACGCTGGGTGGCAGCACCACGGGACAGTGCTGCTTTCCCGTCCCACGTATCTCCAGACTACGCAGGGCAAACAGAATGACCGTGCAGGCACGAAACGCCGGGATGGTGTGTTTTCAGGATTCCAACTGCGGCGGCGCGTCTCCTATACTCGGAGTAGCGAAGTGCGATCAATGCCGCCGGGACGGTGACGCCGGGAGATGACCTCCACGTTTTGAGTGGTTTCACGTCATTTCTTATAAGGCGTATGGTCACGGCGCTCGAGCAATTTGGGATTGGGATGAGCGAAGCCATCGAGCCTGTTGCCCAGGAAGGCCTGGACCGGCAGAACCGATTCATTTCGGAGCACTTGCGCCGTATCTTCCTTCTCATCTACCGGATCGTGGGCAACGTGGCCGACGCTCAGGATTTGACGCAGGAAGCCTTTATCAAGTGTCTTCAGCGTGGGGATCAGCTCAAGGATGCCGAAAAGGCGGCCCACTGGCTGTCTCGAATCGCCACGAACACCGCCATCGACTTCCTGCGCCGCAGCCGCAAGGTCAGTTTTACCGAGATCGAGGAATTGGTGGAGCCGTTGAGGAGCCAGTTCGATTCGCCTGAACAGTCCGTGCTGCGTGCCGAGCGTCACGCTTACCTCGACGATGGGCTGCGGTTGCTTTCGGAGCGCGAGCGGCTGGCGCTGCTGCTTCGCGATGTGGACGGGCTCCCGGCGGAGGAAGTGGCGCGCCGCCTTGGCTGTTCGAAGGCGACGGTTCGGTCGCATATTGCTAACGCGCGGGCCAAGTTCCGCCGTTACGTGGAAAGGAGGAAGCAATGAGGCACCCGTGCGAGACGGATTTGGCGCTGTATGCCGGCGGCGAACTCGGCCTGATCGAGCGCTGGCGGCTGCGCCGGCACGTGCGAAATTGCGCCTCCTGCCGGCACGAGGTGGACATATTCGCCAGGATACGCGCCGAATTGGCCGCGTCGGTTGACGAGATGCCGGCGGCGGTCAATTGGGGCAACCTGGCGGGCGAAATGCGCGGGAACATCCACGTTGGTCTGGCGGCCGGTGAGTGCGTGGGTCCCGTCAGGGAGACGGGATGGCCCGGATTCCGGCACGCGACTGCAGCGGCGCTGGCGGTTGTTCTGGTTTTGGCCGCAAGCTGGTGGCTGCAGATGGACCGGCCTCGCCCTTCGGAACAAGCAGTGGATCAGGGCATAGTTTTGAGCGCGACCGCCGATGGCATTGAGCTTCGAAACGGTGGGCGGCTGCTGAGCCTCCAGAACCCCGATGCACGCGACGTAACGCACACGGTGAATGTCCAGGGAGGCATTCGCGCCCGCTACGTGGACCAAGAGACGGGACAAGTGACGGTGAACCATGTCTATGCGGAATAGCCTTGCGGTTCTCCTTCTTGGCTCGTGCGCGTTGTGGGCGCAAAATGCCCCGCTGGGCTCGCACACGTCGCTCAAAATCGACTTTCCGAAGGATTCCCCGGTAACCGTGGTCTCGGCGGATTGGGGAGAGTCGAGAGCTTCGGCTCGCGGCAGCGCGATCGTGCTCGATCTGCGCACCGCGCTTACGCTCCGCAACGCCGGACAACAGCGTATTCATGGTGTGTCTCTGCTGGTGCTGGCACAGGAAGTCACTGCCGGGGGCAAGGCATCAGTAACGGTTCCCAGCCTGGACGTGGCGCCCGGTGAGACTTTTCCCATCCGCATCGATCTGCGTCTATTGCGCCCGTTGGCTGTCGGGGAGGGCCCGCTCGTGCAAGTGAGCCTTGATGGAGTCCTTTTCGACAATTTGAGCTTTTACGGGCCAAACCGGCTGAATTCGCGTCGTATGTTGACGATTTGGGAGATGGAGGCGCGCCGGGACCGCCAATACTTCAAGTCCGTGCTCGTGGCCGGGGGAGCGGAAGCGTTACAGAAAGTGATGCTCGAAAGCTTGGCGCGGCAGGCTGACCGGCCCCGTATCGACGTGCGCCTGTCGCGGGGTCGCGCCACCGCGTTCGAGACGGGACAGGAGGTTCGGTTTGCGTTCCTGGAGGTCCCGGACTCGCCGGTGGAGCCGCTCGATGGACAGGCCGTGGTTTCTGGCAATGAAGCGCGCATGCCAAGCATCGAGGTGCGGAACCGGTCGAACCGGCCGGTGCGCTACTTTGAGATCGGCTGGGTGATTCGCGACCGCGAGGGACGGGAGTTTCTGGCGGGATCCGTGCCTGCGTCTGACCCCGAGTTGCGGTTGGGACCGGGGGCCAAAGGGCGCGTGTCGCAGCAGTCCTCGCTCCGATTCACCGGTTCACCGGGGCGTTTCATCTCGATCGCCGGGATGACTGGTTTTGTGAGCCAGGTGGAGTACTCCGACGGATCCGTGTGGGTCCCGAGCCGTACCGCGCTGCGAAGCGAGCATCTGGCGCGCGTTGTCGTCCCATCACCCGAAGAGCAGCGCCTGACCGATTTATACCGGCGGAAGGGCCTGGGGGCTCTGGTCACCGAACTGAAGAAGTACTGACCGCCGGCGGCAGACCGCAACACCCGTCTCTGCGGTACAATCGCAGTTAAATGTCGTTATTTCGCCAGACATTCGACCCACAATCCTTGATCGGCCGGGCCCCGGAGCGCGTCACGATCGATGAACGCCGCGAACTCGCCGGCAAGTGGATCGCTATTGAGATTTATTCGACCAAGACTCTCCCATTGCGTCGCATCGAGGCCATCGGCGATTCAGCCGAGGATTGCATGCGACAACTCTCGGCTCGCGGTCTCGATCCACACAAGTTCGAGTTCACTCCGCTGACCCCGGCATATTAGGTAGCGTCCTACACAACTTCGCTCGCCGCGCCTACTTGCGGCAAATTTAAGTATTGTTGACTTCCATTTGGCTACATGGTCTAATAACTCGCTTACTGTTCGATTTACGTTCGGCGTAGGTAATTGAAAATATTGAGCTAATCGGTTTTCCGCCAGCTCATCTGAACAGCATGAATCATTTGACTGTCTCCAGGAAGTGCGGATTCCGTACGAATGGCTTCTTAGGACTAAGAGCTGAGAAGTAGTAAATAGCAAAGCTTAAGTGCAGAGACGGAAGCGAAGGTTGTTAACGTCACTTCCAGGTTGACGCCGGTCGCAGCATGGACCGGCCTGGTGTTTCACGGCAGCGACAAGATTTTTTGAGTAGTCTGTTGTTTCTGAGGCTCAGGTTGAAGCAGAGTTTTTATTGTCAAATTCACAACACATGAGGGAAGAGGAAAATGGCAGATTTTCGTAAGTGGATTCCCGTGTTGGCCGTAGTCGCCCTTCTCGTGGGCGCGACTTCCGTCAACGCGCAGCTACCCGAGGCGCAGACATTCCAGTGCACGGCGAACGCCGGCGTTACGCCGCTGGTCCGTGCGGAAGGTATCGCCGAGTTGGTTGGCGACCTGTTGTTGAATTGCTCGGGCACGGTGCCGACGGGCGGCATCACCTCCAACATTCGGATTTTCGCGAATACGACTGTTACCAGCAAGATCGCGGGAGGTCCTCTGCCGAGCGGTAGTGAAGCGTTGTTGCTGATCAACGACCCGGCTCCGGCAGCTCAGATCGTCAGAGTGTATCCCAGCATCGACAACAGTGTGAACCCGAACGTATTCCAAGGTGCAAACTACGCGGCGAACGTGGTTGATTGGTACAGCATTCCGATCGCCACCGCTGCCGAGGCCGGCACGACGGTCACCAAAACCCTTCGAATCACGGACATTCGCGCGAACGCGGCTCAGCTCGGCGTAAGCTCGACGCTGATTCCGCAACCGATTCAGCTCTCGATCTCGATTTCGGGCGCGACTTCGGTCGGTGTCAACAACCCGACGCAGACGGTGGCCTGGGTCCAGAAGGGCCTGACGTTTAGTGCGCAGGACGGAATTACTCATCTCAGGCAGTGCGAACCTCGTCCGTTTGGCGAGCCCATCGTTGTGACGTTCACGGAAGGTTTTGCTTCTGCGTTCAAAGCGCAGGGTGATTCCACGCAGCAGAATCCGGGCACGTCCTACAACACGGAGAGCGGCTTGATCCCGGCTGGCCTGGCAGCGTATAGTTTGGCGACCCAGGGAACACGCTTTATGGCTGTGTTTACGAACGTCCCGACTGGCATTACGCTCACTGCTGAGGGTAACTTCAACATTCCCTCTACCGGCTTGACGGTTCAGTCGGTCAGTGGTGCGGACGAGAACGGCAACGGCGGCACGGTCTCCGGGGCCGACATTGCGTTCGGCACTGGCGGCACGATCACTTTTGTGTGGGAGGTCACGGCTGCTCCCGCGGACAGCATCGGCCGGAACGAAATCGTCGACTTCAATGTGACACCCAGTTGGTCAATCAGTTCGCCTCCGGCGGGCGGTACAACCATGACGGTACGGGGCAACTACGCTCCGATCAGCACGATTACGACCGCTTCCCATTCGGCTCCGCTTCCGCGCTTCCAGGATACGTCCTCCGCCATAACGGGCGGCGCGATCACGATCGAGCCCTGCCGTACAGTCCTCCTATTCCCGTACGTGACGAACGCTGCCGGGTTTGACACAGGTATTGCTATCAGTAATACGTCGATGGATCCGTTTGATGCCTCGATCGTTCCCGACTCAGTCGCTCTTCTCAAAGCTGTGCCTGCCAAGAAGATAATCAGCACTGGGTCCGTGGAGCAGTCCGGCACCTGCCAGTTGAACTATTACGGCAACACCCCGGCGACGGGTGGTGAAGCTCCTGACGCTGTAACGACCCCCGAAATAGGAGCAGGCGAGCAGTTGGCCTTCATCGTATCCAGCGGTGGCGCGGTAGTCGGCACGACCAAGACGTGCGTCGAGTGCGCTACGCCTGGATTCCACGGCTATGTTATCGCCATCTGTGACTTCCAGTACGCCCACGGGTTCGCATTTGTGAGCGACTTGGGCTCGGCAAAGCTGGCTGAAGGCTACCTTGCGCTGGTCATCCCGGATCGGGGAACGCGAGGAGCGCGCGCATTCAGCTACGGCGCTCACTATAACGACGCGGAGCAACTGGCATACTAGTTTCCCGCCGCCGTCTCAAGAACTTACGGGAGGGGAGAAATCCCCTCCCTTTTTCGTTCAAAGCATGGACCTCTCAACGTTGCCCTCCAGTAGCAACAATCCATGCCCCCTTCCATAGTCGCGCGTTAGTAATTTTCATTAATCCTCACCTTTTAATACGCCACTTACCAGACGGAAAGAATCTCGCGTAAGTGATTCAAAAGATGGAGTCAATCCTTCCCGCACAGCTTTGATCCGGCAATTTGAATGGCGTGGCCGAGTCCGGTATTGCGAGTCGTTCATTTTCCTGGTTGGAAAATCGAAATATTGGGGATCGTAAAGAGAAGAAGTCTTTGAGCCGAACACGAAGTATATACTCGACGGGCGAGCACTTTGCTGAGGCTGGCGTCGGTATGCGCCGAGGCAGGCTTCCGAAACTGGGCTGGAAATGTTCGATTGGGCCGGTGTTGCTGAGGTCCAGGTTGAAGCGGAACGCTCAAAGATCAGAAGGAAAGAGGAAATGGCAGATTTTCGTAAGTGGATTCCCGTGTTGGCCGTAGTCGCCCTTCTCGTGGGCGCGACTTCCGTCAACGCGCAGACATTCCAGTGCACGGCGAACGCCGGCGTTACGCCGCTGGTCCG
>JBDKSR010000562.1:0-1527 GCA_039680545.1 Bryobacteraceae bacterium
CCGTGTGCAGAAGCGTGAAACAGCCGGTTCCGTATGTATTCTTCGAAAGCCCGGCCCGGAAGCACGCCTGTCCCACGAGCGCCGCCTGCTGGTCTCCGGCAATACCCGCCACCGGGACCTCCGCTCCTAGATGTTCCGCCGCCGCAATGCCCGCAACCGAACTCGATGGAACGATACGCGGCAGCATCACGCGGGGCACATCGAAGATGCGAAGCAGTTCATCATCCCAGTCGCCAGATGCGAGGTCCATCAGCATCGTACGCGAGGCGTTGGTGAAATCCGTCGCATGGACTTCACCGTTGGTCAGCTTCCAGAGCAACCACGTATCCACGTTACCGAACAGCAGTTCCCCGTTCTGTGCCCTGCGGTGTGCGTCCGGCACGTGATCGAGAATCCAGCGGATCTTGCTCGCGGAAAAGTAAGCGTCGATCACGAGGCCGGTCTTCCGCGTGATGGTGGCGGCCTCCGGCCCCGCCGCGAGTTCGTTGCAGAAATCGGCGGTGCGCCGGCACTGCCATACGATCGCGGGCGCAATGGGCCTTCCGGTAACCCGATCCCAAACCAGCGTCGTCTCACGCTGATTCGTGATGCCGATCGCGTTGATATCGACGGCCCGCACTCCGGCGCGAGCCATCGTGCTCCGGGCTGCCAGAAACTGTGCACGCCAGATCTCGTCCGGATCCTGCTCCACCCATCCAGGGTGGGGATAGATGCACGGCACCGGCTCGGATTCCATCGCGACCCGGCGTCCCATCTCGTCGTAGAGCGCCGCGCGCGCGCTCGTCGTTCCTTCGTCCAGGGAAAGGATAAATGGCACCTCAGAATTATATGACGGAGAGAATGACCGGCTACAATGGGGCTATGTTCTTCCGGCGCCGTCGGCCAAAGGAAGTAACTTTCGAGGAGCGCTTGGGCACGCTCCGCGCATCCGGTTTCAAGGTGGGACTTCGGGAGACTTCCAGCACGCGTGTAAGCCGGGGCCGTTACGCCGCCGAGATCGAAGACGCCCCCGGCGCGCAGCCGCGCATTTTGAAGTCCGGGGTCCTGCTGCGGTCGGAGATCGCCACGCTGGTCGATGGGGGTTTCCAGAAATTCCTTCGTACCGAGTCCGGCGGCCGAGTCCCCGCACTCGCCACCGACCTGAAGGCATTGCACGATTTTCAGGAAGACCTTCGTGAGGCGTTAGGCATTGAGAGCCTTTACAACCAGTCTCTGGGCACGACGTGCGACGCCCACAACTACGACCGGCTGTCAGGGCGAGGCTGAACTACGAGCCGGAAAGCGCCTTGAAGACTCTGAGGTTCTGAGCCGCTTCGTTGTGCTTCCCTTGTTTCTCGAAGACCGTTGCGCGCAGCGTGAAGATTCGCGGAAAATCCATGAACGCGAATGTCGATTCACCACCTGCCTGGGGAAATCCGAAGACTTCGACGAGCGGCGCCGCTTCCGCTACGCGTCCCGTCCCGGCGAGCGCCCAAGCCAGCAACACCGCTCCCTGCCGTGGCGCGGCGGGATCCGAGCGTTCGTAGA
>JBDKSR010000563.1:0-7411 GCA_039680545.1 Bryobacteraceae bacterium
GCCTTGTCATCGGTGTGAAGCGCGCGAAAAGCGATCTTGACCGGCTCGCGCGGCAGCACCGTGGCAAACAGCGAGAAGATGTGTTCCAGACTCTGGTCCGCGCGTTCCCGCAGAATTTCATCCAGGAAGGCGGAAGGGTCGGAGGAGTCCCTCGCGTCGAGCAACCGCCGGGATTCCCGAATCGGACGGGCAACCTGTAGTTCTCGTTCGACCGCGGCATAGACAGTGTCGGCGGGGACTTGGAGCTTCGGGCACCGCTGAACGAGAGAATCGAGAGCGCGCGAACACTGGAACCGGACCTCGAAACGGGGATCCGACAGACCCTCGATAAGTCCGTGGACGGCCAGTTGTGAATCGCACCGCGCAAGGATTCGAGGGATACGGCGGCGAATCCCGAACAGGCTTTCGTCCTGGTTGAGGAGATAGTCGACAAGGAGCCCCGTGATGGAACCGGACTTACGCTGCAGTACCTCCCGGACAGCCTCGCTGACTTCATCCCAGGCAAGCAATCGGATTAGCTGCGCGGCCACCAGATGGTCCGGCCGTTCGATGTTCTTGAGTGTGGCAAGAACGCGGCGGCTATCCCCGGAGCGAAGTTCGTGGAGTACCGCCAGCGTTGCATCGTGCTCCCGCGCAGGAACAGCCGGAGTTTCTAGCGCCGTTTTCTTTGGAATAGCAGCCGCGGCCGTCGTGCTGATTACGATGCTCCGGGTCGTGAAGTCCTGAATCTCATTCAGGTCGAGTTCCACGGCGCGATCCACGAGCCGCTGTTCCACCAGCCGGGAGTAGGCTCCCTCGAGCTTTACTGCTGCCCATACGCCGGCGACCGCCAGCGCAAGCACCGTACCCAGGAGCCCGGAGACAAAAAATGATGCTCCCACCCAAAGCAACAACTGCACAATTCCGCTGCCCAGCGCGTCGCCGGCCCGGTCGCAGGCGACATCGATGAACGTCTTGGCGCTACGCTTTTCGGCGGCTGGGACGGGGGTGTAGAGCAGTTCATACCCAGAGCGGAACAGTGATCCGCGCAAGCCGAATTCGATTGACCGGACCGCTGTGAACACAGGAAACGCCGGAAAAAGCAGCGCACCCAACGCTCCGGTTCCAACGCCCATCGGAAGCGACGATAGCGTGCGCCCAATCCCAAACTTCGAAAGTGACCGCTGCGCCAGGGTTGTCTGAGCGGCGAAGGTAAGAATCTGAGTTGAGGTATAGAAAATAGCGAAGAATTGCAGGAGGGGAACGCCCTTTCCGAATGCGTCTCCGGCTCCGGCCTTGAACAGGTAGTCGAGTATCGCTGCCGAGCAGGTCCCGGCCAGCACCAGGGCGCCGATGGTAACGAGGTATGGAGCACGGCGCAGGAGTTTTATGGGAGGAATCAGGCTGCCTGTCTCCTCCCGCGGTGAGCCGCAGGATGCGCGCCTCAGGGTTGCCAGCACCAGGAAACAAGCCAGGTGGAGAGCGGTCAAAAGCAGGAGCGTACTGGAAGCGGAAAAGACAACGGCGATTCGCTCGGCAAGCACCCCTCCGGCGATGCCGCCAAGTGTGCCGGCCCCAGTGATGCGACCGAAAACCTGTTTCGCTGTGTGCGGATCGAAGGATTCCGCCATCAGCGACCAGAAACCGGACAGCAGGATCGCCGCCAACGAGTAAATGTGGAGGTAGATCACGACGGACCACAACGCCGGGTCCCGCGGTCCGAAGTAATACTCGGCGCCGTGCAGCAAGGCGCTCAACAGGAATCCGGCCGGGATCATCCGCGGCGGGCCGAAGCGGGCCATCGCCCGCGCAAAGAGAACGACGAGGGCGACTGAGACAACCGCCGACGCCATTACCATTTTCGGCAGGTCGGTAACGGGGTAATTCGACAGGAAGAACGAATCCCGGACAGCCTTGCCCGCTACCTGATGCGCCAGCATGAAGCTGGCCGCCGCCATAGCCGTGTATGCAGTCCGCCGATCCGTCAACCCTTCGCGCTCCAGATTGCCATTTCCTGCTTCGAGTCAGCCGCTACGGCGCGGGGTTGCCGCGCCATCCGGTAGGAGGACGAGACCGGCAGATAGGTCTGCCACCACCCATTGGCACGTTCTTGGGTCCACTCGGGCAGGTTGTTGATCGAGGCCAGGAGTTGGCTCAATTCCTTCGCCGACGTCGGGCGGTCCTCGGGCTTCTTGGCGAGGCACTGCAGAACGACCCGCTCCAGTTCCGCCGGAATCGGTACTTCACTCCGTTGAGAGGGCGGCACGGGGGTCTTCTGGACATGCGCCATAGCCGCCGCGGTCGGTGTCTTCTCGTCGAAGACGGGTGATCCCGTGAGCAGGAAGTAGGCGACGCACCCGAGGCTGTACAGATCGACCCGCCCGTCGATTGGGCCCTCGCCCATGGCAACTTCCGGAGCCATGTAAGCCGGTGTGCCGGCCGCCGTGCCCACCATGGTGAGGTGAGGCTCGTCTTTCCGGGCTATGTTCTTCGCCAATCCAAAGTCGAGCACCTTCATGAAGTCGTATTCGATCCCGATCATGCAGGCGAAGATATTGCTGGGCTTAATGTCGCGGTGAATCAGGCCTTGCTCATGCGCTTCTTCGAGAGACTCGCACACCTGCCGCAACATATAGACCACGCGTTCCGCCGGTTGGGGGCCGAATTTGTCCACCAGGACCTCCAGACTGATGCCGTCCAGAAGTTCCATCACGTAATAAAACGAACCGTCCTGCGAGACCCCGAAGTCAAAGAGGTAAACCGTGTGCGGGCATTGCAGCGAGGCAATCGCCTGGGCTTCCCTTGCGAATCGCTTGCGCGTGACTTCCGCCTGGTACCCCGGCTGATCCATCATCAGGTCGGCGCGAATGACCTTGATGGCTGCATCGCGGGCGAGCATGTGATGGCGAGCTCTCCACACCTGCCCCATACCTCCCGTGCCGATGAGAGAAACCATCTGATAGGACCCGAGATCGCGTGCTTTTTGCACGGCCGTTTCCATCAGGTAGACCCGCTTCGATAGGCAGTAGGTCACGATCGCCATGAGGTAGGGCATGTGGACCCACATCAGCAGGCGATTCATAGGCAACGGCTCATATCCGAAGAGGTGCAAGTTCAAAACGTACGCCAGAGGCCAAGTCGATGCCGAAATCAAGGCGGTAACGAACTTGATCCACGGTTTGTTTGGGATCAACAGACCGACTACGGCGACCCAGAGCGCAAGCCTTGATATTCCCAGCACCGGGCGATCCGGAGAGAGCGGTACGGCTGTCTCGGAAAAGCTGATAGCGGCGGCGATGCACACCTCAAATACGAGGCCAAGATTCAGAACGGACAGCGGCGACAGAAGGCGAAAACGCTGCACGGCAGTGATGCCCAGCGATACGAAGACGACGAACAACCAGACCAGGGAGAGGACCGGGCTGTTCACCAATGTTGTCGTTTCAGGCTGCAGCCAGCGTGCCAGGAAGATTATGATCGTGCCCAGTACCGCGCATAGGAGGCTGATCCACCGGAGACGCGTGACGGCGGCCTCCACCATCTGAGGGGCGAGGGTCTCCCGTTGCGCCGCTTCCCCCCGGCCGGGCCACGATGTACTTGCGCGGACGAGCTGCGTCAAGCAAACCTCCTCTTAATAGGTACAGTCAAGCGCAATGTTAGCATGAGCGGCCTGCTGTTGAATCCAGTGGTGTTAACCGCAGGTTAGGGGCTGTGAACCGACTCCTGGAGTTTCAGCCGGCGGAAACGGTAGCGAATACTAAACCGTGCCTTGAGGTCCCGCAGGAACTCTTCAGGTGGCGTCCTCTGATTGACTCCGTATCCCGCTCACAGATCGAAGTCAGCCCACAAAAGATGGTGATCGGATGCCTCGTCCGCCGTCTTTGTGACGGTATCGAACGGCTTCCAGGTGCCTGGGTGGTAGGAGCCACGGCGCTCGATGCCTACTTCGTTGAGGCTCGATCGAAGCTGCGGTGACAGGATAAGGTGGTCGAGCTTCTGGTTTTCGCGGCCGGTGCCGTAAGTTCCCGGCCGATCGGTTGGATAGCTCGGATGCGTGTTGACTTCCTCAAAGCCTTCCGTGAACAAAGACGCTAGCTCGGGGCTGGCCGGCGTGTCATTAAGGTCGCCGCCCAGAACGACCAGATCCGACCGCTCGAGTGCCGCGACAGCGATTTGGTGCGCACGTTCGGCTTGAGCTCGCCTCCGATCAAGCGAGGCTTGATCGTTTCCGTTCCTTTGTGATTTGAAGTGGTTTGGCAGAACCACGATCCGCCTGCCGCCGGCCAGTTCGATGTCGAACTCGGGGCAGTCACGCGAGAAAACCCGTGTTCCGGTGGGCCCGGTGTCGTCGACATGGGAGGCCATCTGCACGATGGGGAACCGGCTTGCGATGCCAACGTCGATTCCGCGATCGTCATTGCCGTCGATGACCATCAAATGGGGATACCGGAACTGGAACTTGGACTCAAGTACCTGTTCGCAAAAGCGTTCGAGCGTTGGGCGATTCTCCACTTCGACGGTAATCAGGATATCGGGGTGCGTCTCATAGATGACCCGCCCCGTGTTGTAGGTCGCCTGCCACGAGACGTCGTCCCGGCGGAGCTCGAACCAGCCCGTCCAATCCTCCCGTCCATTGGCGACAACCTTGAGGGGCTCGTTCTTTGGCTTGCGGAAGAGCTGGCCGCGAATCTTCTGCAACTTAACCAGCGCGTTTTCGGGCGGGTTGAGTGCGTGAAACTTGTAGCAGTTCGACAACTCGACGAGGCGTTCCTTGTCCTCGGGAGAGTAAACATCGTGGGCGATGATGCCATTTAGTTCCGCGTGGTCTTCGATCGCCTGCCGGCCTGCCGCATCGGTCGCCTGGTTCATCGCCGACGGGCGGGTAAAGAGATTCTCCAAATTGAACGTCGCTATCCTAAGCATCAAATCCTCCATTATTCCTGTTGGTCTGCCGCTAGCTAAGCAGCAGAATAAGAAGCCTCGTTAAACGGCAATTAAGATATGTCAATCCGCCAGCAAACTCATTGTCCCGCCAGGACTTGAGCATTCGCCCAAGATATTCGACGGGCCCGGGGAATGTCCACGTCCCGTTGGCGCACGGACCAGCGGGTCCCGTGCTCCGGATCTCAATGGGACCGCCGTTAGCTCCTCACTCAATGGATTGGGCGCTCCTGCCCTGTGATATAGTGAGGGTGTTGTGAGGCATGTTTCAGCAGCTTGAGGATTAACATTCTCAGGCGGGTGTGCTGTCCGATGGCAGCACTGACTGGAAAGGTTTCACGGATGCAGCTCAGGCTGCATGCTTCTGAACACCGCTCGGCGGGAGTAATTCAGTGGTAGAATGCCAGCTTCCCAAGCTGGACGTCGCGGGTTCGAGTCCCGTCTCCCGCTCCAACCTTTCCACAAGTTAGAAGCCAGCGTCTCCAATCGTCACTCCGATCACCCCAACTGATATTTACTGCAGAGTTGCTGGTTCCACTCGATCAGCTTCGACCTGAAGAGAGGAGTCGCAAGAGGCCCCCTTCGGGTACGTCATCCGGAACAAGCCGCTTCCCGGCGGACATTACCGCGAACACTGGTTGAAGATGGTGACGGTGTGAGCCTCGGATGGGATCATTGCGGGCCACAACACACGGCTGGAGACGAGCCGGAAGAAGAAAGGCGCCGGCGCCACTCGAAAGGAGGGAAAAGCCGGAGGGAGACGTCTGCAGGATGCTCCCTCCGGCCGCAGATTAAAAGACTAGCTTCAAGCTCATCTGGATGCTGCGCGGCCACTGAGAGGTGGCGGTCACCTTCCCGAAGGCGGAACTCGTCATGGTGGTGTTGGGCGCCTTGAACATGGCATGGTTGAAGGCGTTGATGAACTCCGTGCGGAACTGCAACCGTACGCGCTCGACAAGCTGCGTACTCTTCATCACGGACACATCGCAAACATTGAGACCATCAGCCCGCAAGCCGCTGAAACGCGGGCTCATGGTGACCAAATTGTTCGCCAACTGCTTGGACGAAGTTCTCTCGAAGATATCGGTGTTGAACCAGCGGTCGACGCTGCGCTCGCCCGCGGACAGTGGGATCTGATCCACGGTTCCGTACAGGATCGCGTTAGTGAAACCGATAGCCTGCCCCGACTGGTACTGATAGATACTCTGGATTTGCCAGCCTTCGATGAGCTTGCCGAGGACTGGGTTGACGCTGGCGCCGAACCGGCGTCCCTTGCCGAATGGAAGCTCATAGAGGCCGCTGATGACCACGCGATGTGTGCGGTCCTGGTCTGAAATGACTCGCGCGGCCGCCGGGTCGGTGTCATTCAGGAATGAGGTGGCTTCCAGGAACTTGGACCAGGTGTAAGCGCTCGACAGGGTCAGACCGGCCGACATACGCTTCTCCAAACGGGCTTGCAGGGAGTGATAGTCCGAGTAGCCCTCGTTGGTCTCATAGCTGACACCAGTGAACTGCGGGAAGGGGCGCGTGAGTTGCGTCTGCGCCACCTTGGTTCCAGATAGACCCGTGCCGGGAAGCATGCTGTAGAATGGGTTGCTGACGTTCTTGGTGAAGAAGTTGATGGTGGTCTGGTCACGCGTCGGCAAGGTGCTGTAGTATTGCCGCGGGATGGCGTTGGCCTGCCGGGTAGTAGTGAGGGCCGAGCCGTGGTTGCCCACGTAAGCGATTTCGGCCAGGATCTGCTTGCCGATCTGGCGCTGGATGCTAAACTCCCAGCGCTTGCTGTAAGGCGTTTTGATCGAGGGTTTGAAGAAGGTGATGGAATTGCCCACCGACGTCATCGCGCCCAGCGAGTTGCCTACCGGTTGCACAAAACCGTTTGGAAACGGGTCGGCAAGCGGCGCCACGTAGGTCACGCCGCTGTCGAGCGATGCGTTGTAAGCCGTGCTCTGGCTGTAGCCGACCTGGCTGACGTGCCGGTTACGGATGCCAAGCTGATCGTAGAAGAAACCGAAGCCGGAACGCACTACGGTCTTCGGATTGATCGAATAGGCCAATCCAATACGCGGCATGAAATTGTTGCGATCGGTCTGCCACAACCCTCTATCCACGCCGTTGGCGCCGGCATACGTGAATCCGCCGGCAACCTTGAACTGGTTCGCGGGAACCGCCGCGATGGGGCTTGCGGCGTAATTAGCAAGAGCCGCGCCGGAGATGGAGAGCGCCGCTGTGGGATTGAATCCAGCCACGGTGCGGTTGTAACGTTCGGTGGTCGGCTGTTCAATTTCCCAGCGCAGCCCGAGGTTCAAGGTCAGCTTCGAGGTGAGCTTCCAGTCATCCTGGATGTAAGTGCCCCAGATGCTGGATCGCTCCGCGTAGTTGTCGTTCAAGTCGAGGCTGCCGCTGCCCGGCAGGCCCATCAAGAAGGCGGCCAACTGTTGGCCCATGGGCGCTCCAGCGGAGTTGTCCAGAGGGCCGTTTACGTACGTGT
>JBDKSR010000564.1:0-2111 GCA_039680545.1 Bryobacteraceae bacterium
CCGGCATACGCGGTCTTTCGATTTATAACCTTTCAAAAATTTCGGATTCGGTCACCGTTTGCTGTTCTCCGGTGGCCATGTTCTTCAACTGGAAGCTGCCGGCGGCAATCTCGTTGTCGCCGACGATCAGAGCGAAGCGGGCGCCCAGTTTGTTCGCCAACTCGAGGGCGCGTTTCAGGCGGACGTCCGGCACGACTTCGACCGACTTGCCGCTCTGCCGTATCCGGCGGACGAGCGCGGCGGTTTTTCGGAATGCCGCTTCGCCCAGTGGTGCGACCAGCAGGTCAAGCTCTCCGTTGTTCGAGCCGGCTTTTGCTTCCTCGATGGTCAAAACGAGCCTGTCTTCACCGATTGAGAAACCGATGCCCGGCGAGTGTACCTTGGAGCCGAGAGCCTCGGCGAGGCCGTCATACCGGCCACCGCCCAGCACGGAATTCTGCGCGCCGAGCGCGCCGTGCGTGATCTCGAAGGTCGTGCGCGTGTAGTAGTCGAGTCCGCGCACGAGCCGCGGCCGCACTTCATAACCGATCTCGCGGTCGTTGAGGTAGCCGCGCACCGTTTCGAAGTGTTTGCGGCAATCGTCACAGAGGTGATCCAGTATCGACGGCAGCCTGTCAATAATCGGCTGATCCGCTTCCACTTTGCAGTCCAGCACGCGAAGCGGATTCGTCTCTGCGCGGCGCCGGCAATCGGGACACATCGAGGAGCCCACTTTGCGAAGCTCGTCCCGCAGGGCGGCAACGAACTTCGGCCGGCACTCGGAGCAGCCCACCGAATTCAACAGAAGCTGGAAACCCGAAAGCCCGGCGCCCGTCAAAACCTCGAGCGCCATCTCGATGATTTCCGCGTCTACTGCGGGGGATTCCGAACCGATCGCCTCGGCGCCGATCTGGTAGAACTGGCGATAGCGCCCCTTCTGCGGACGCTCGCGCCGGAACATCGGACCCATGTAATAGAGCCTCATCAGGCCCGGCAACTGGTCGAACCGGTGCTCGATGTAAGCGCGAATCACGGAAGCCGTGCACTCGGGCCGCAGCGTCAGGGATGCACCGTCCCGGTCCTCGAACGTGTACATTTCCTTCGAGACGATGTCGGTTTCTTCGCCCACGCCGCGCGCGAACAGCAGCGTCTCCTCGAAAATCGGCGTACGAATCTCGCGGAAGTTGTAGGCGCGAAAAACGTCCCTGGCCTTCCGTTCGACGTCGTTCCAGACGCCGCTGGACGGGGGCAGAATGTCACGTGTTCCTTTGACGGCGCGAATCACAATCTAATGTCCTGGTGCGTCTACCGGCGGCGAGTCGGCCCGGCGCTGGGATTGATGGGTGCGGACACGATAATCCCGGACGGGATGCCGCGAGAGGCGCGAATCATGAACCTCGCTGAACTATTCATGCTAACACAGGCACGCGTCACACCGTCGCTTTCCAACTGCGCGATACTGGATCTCTTATGTTTCGCGCGCTGATCATTCTCTCCGCAACGCTGCTCGTGGCCCAGGCGCAGAAGATGCCGTTCGATGCGAACGCGCTCCTCAAGCTCGCCCGCATCAGCGATCCGCAGATCTCTCCGGACGGACAGACAGTCGCCTTTTCCGTTCAACGGGTCGATCTCGAGAAGAACACCCGCGTGACGCAGATCTATGTCGTTCCCGCCGAAGGTGGAACACCCCGGCAACTGACAACGGAAGGGACGCTCAACGAGCGGGCCCGGTGGTCGCCGGATGCGAAGAAAATTGCGTGGATTTCGAACCGTGGCGGCACGTCTCAGGTCTGGCTCATGGATGCGGATGGGACCCACGCTCGCCGCGTGACCGGCATTTCCACCGAGGCCGGAGGAGTCGTCTTCTCGCCCAACGGCAAACAACTCTTTTTCACCAGCGAAGTCTATCCGGACTGCCCTGACGACGCCTGCAACAAGCAGAAACTGGCTGCCAGTGACGATTCTAAAGTAAAGGCGCGCGAATATACTTCCCTGCTCTATCGCCACTGGACCAAGTGGCAGAGCGCCCGCAGGAAACACATTCTGGTGGTGGACGTCGAGGGTGGAGTTCCCAAAGACCTCACGCCGGGCGGCTATGATGTCCCTCCGTTCTCGCTGGGTGGACCTGATGA
>JBDKSR010000565.1:0-2605 GCA_039680545.1 Bryobacteraceae bacterium
GCCGGCGATGAGTCAATGGATTGCTGCTTGCAAGGGTGGCCCGCAGTCGCCCGGCAGCTTCGTGAATGCGTGGCCGATTACAGAGGCGGTTAACCTGTGGGCCGTGGCGTTGCGAACCGGCAGGAAGATCGTTTACGACGCTGATTCGATGAAGATCACAAACGTTCCGGACGCGAATAAGTATCTGTCACGCGAGTACCGGAAAGGTTGGGATCCTCAATCGATCTGACTGCTGGATGCGAGAACGGACGAGGGATAGGAGAATGCAAACAATTTCGAGACGAGAATTTCTTGGCGGGAGCACCATGGGAGTTGCCGTGGCCGGGTCTCTGTTGCAGGGGGCAGGGAATCTCTGGGCCAACCCGCTTGGAATGCCGATCGGTTGCCAACTGTATCCGGTGGGCAAGTTGATCGCGCAGGATTTTGAAGGGACATTGAAGCAGCTTTCGGCCATCGGTTACCAGATGGTCGAACTCTGTTCGCCCCCCACTTACGAAAAATCGGGCTTCGCGCCCTTGGTGAAGATGACAGCCGCGGAAGTCAGGAAGGCTTTCAAGGACGCCGGGCTCGGTTGCGAGAGCTGCCATTACGGGTTCAAGGAACTCAAGGAGAACCTCGACGACCGGATCGCCTATGCCAAGGAACTCGGGCTGAAATACATGATCCTGGCGAGCTTCGGACTGAAGCCCGATGCGACCCTGGATGACTGGGCGCGGGCTGCCGGCGAGTTGAACAAGATCGGCGAACAAACCCGGAAGGCTGGCATCCAACTCGGTTTCCATAACCATCACTTCGAGTTCAAGGAAATCGGCGGCGTCCTCGTGTATGACAAGCTGATGAGTGAATTCGATCCGAAGCTGGTCAAAATGCAATTCCAGGTTGCCGTGATCAGCCTTGGATACCAGGCGGCGACATACCTGACGAAGTATCCCGGCCGCTTCATTTCGCTGCATCTTGCGGATTGGTCCGCCACCGAGAAGAAACCGGTGCCGGTTGGTCAGGGGGTGGTCGATTGGAAACAGCTCTTCGCCGCCGCGAAGAAGGGCGGAGTCAAGAACTATTTCGTCGAAATGAACTTGGAAGCACTCAAGGCCAGCTATCCATATTTGCGGGACCTGAAGGTGTAGTCCCGGGGCAAGCCCCGTCCCACAGGGCCATTTGGGTTGCGGACCCGCTCGTTGACAGAGTACGCCCTCAGACCCGCAGAGGGGCCTGCTCCAGCGGTTACCTACTTCAGAACGCCGGCATCAAGCTCGTGTGGTGGCCTTGGCAACGCCTGCTTTGGCCCCTTCGACCTCCACGAGCCCACCGGTGTGTACGTCGAAGACGTATCCGTAAAGCGAGATGTAGCCCGGCACCAGCGGATGGTTCCGGATACGTTCGATGTCGTCGCGAACGCTCTGCTCCTGGTCTTTGATGGCCAGCCACTCTATGTACTCTCCGGCTGGACTCCCCGGTCCCCGTCCCGTGTTGGTCCACCCTTTTGGCCCCAGGGCCGCAGCCTCCAGGCTCTCTCGAAGGAGCGAACGCATGATTTCATTCGTGAAGGTCACCATGCCGCAATCGGTGTGGTGAATGACAAACCACTCTCTCGTGCCCAACAGCTTGCTGGAAATGATCAGCGAGCGAATGGCGTCATCAGTGGCCCTGCCGCCGGCGTTGCGAATCACGTGCGCGTCCCCCTCCACCAGTCCGGCGAATTTGGCCGGGTCCAGGCGAGCGTCCATGCATGTCAGGATCGCGAACTTGCGCTTGGGCGGCATGGCCAGCTTGGCTTTGTCCCCAAACGTGTTGACATACTTATGGTTAGCTTCCAATACCTCGTTGAGAATGTTGCTCATTTTTGATACTCCCCCTCTGACTGGGCGAATCGGTCATACCAAATCAGATGGGGAAACTACACAATGGGTCGCAAATGTTAGCAGCGGACCGCGACAAGGTTCGGGTCAGCGGACCACAGAGGCCGGGAAGGCGGCTGGTTTGCGTTTTCGGGGTCTGCCAGGCACGGTGTCGAGCACCGGAACCGAATGATCACCATTCTGTGTCCTGTTGGTTTGAAATGCCTCAGAAGAGTTAACCTGGAATGTTTATGAAAATTCCCACCCAGATCAAGTGCTTGCTCCGCGGCCTTCTGATCGTCGCCTTGACGGGCGTTGGGGCAATGCCCGCACGGGCACAGACTTCGGCGTCCGGCGATGTCCTGCTGAAGAATTTCATGGATCCGCCCAATGCGGCCAAACCTCGCGTCTGGTGGCACTGGATGAGCGGCAATATCACCAAGGAAGGCATCCGCGCTGACTTGGAGTGGATGAAGCGCGCCGGCATCGGCGGCTTTCAGAACTTCGACGCCGGCCTGAGCACGCCGCAGATCGTCGACAAGCGCCTGGTTTACATGACGCCCGAATGGAAGGACGCGTTCCGGTTCACTGCCACACTGGCCGACAAACTGGGCCTCGTAATGGCCATTGCCGGCTCGCCCGGTTGGAGCGAGAGCGGCGGTCCGTGGGTGACACCCGCCCAGGCCATGAAGAAATACGTGTGGAGCGAGACGCAGGTTGAAGGCGGCCGCCCGTTCACCGGAAAGCTGCCCAAGCCGCCGTCCACG
>JBDKSR010000566.1:0-2397 GCA_039680545.1 Bryobacteraceae bacterium
GCACGTAATACTCGTGACACTATTTGCCTCCACGTTAAAATTAAACTTCTTTAATGCTGTTTGCGACTTACTCGCGATGATGTTGTGGGGCACGGCCGACTTAGGCTGTGTCTCTCCTGCTTCTCCAGACTGCGTTTGTTGAGAGACATTCAAGAGCTACCGAGCCTTTGCCCAAATCACACTTGGCCGGCTGGTCAACCTGCGAGTCTTGTATTCTGCCAACTGATCTCACCAAAGTAAGCTTAACTACATGTGGTCCCGGCGAGTGAGTTAAAAGGAGATTCGTTAACGGTTAAGACACAACGGAATGAAGTAGATACGTGTCACTTGTCCGTTAAGGTTTCTTTGCGGGAGCGCCGGCAGAAGTCCGTGAGGCGACCGAAAGATAGTGGTGAGTCATATACTCCACCGTCTGAGATTGTTGGTTGCGTCCCTCCACTCGCAGCAAGATCTGAAAATACGGAGAGACCACGCCGCGGGAACCAGTGCGGCGGTCTTTTTCGAATTCTCTTGCCAGCATCCGAAGGTTCCCCTGATCGAGGAGGAACCTGGTGGCGGCACTGGTACCCCACGTCTCGATGCCACCTATATGGAGAATTCGTCGTCCAGGACCAAACCCTGGCCAGAGACTCACGATTGCGTACCTCGTATCGACACCGGTGCCAGTAGAGATGGCATACAGATCCTTTTCTCCCCGGAGCGGTCGAAGATTTCTGACATACGCTGGCTCTTTCAATGGCCATTCGAAATCAGTGGGCAGGTTAAGGTCCTGAATGATGGTTTGGAATCGAAGCGAACTCAGTACCACAAGGTTCTGCCCGGCCAGTTCAGCAGTTCCGATCGTTCGCACATTAGCAAGTTTTGTAGATGCGCCATTGGCAAGGAGGAAATTTGAGACCAGATAGACGCTCTCGAGTTCACCCACCCCAGTATATAGATCGTCTTCAGGTTTCCTGATGACCGCGAACTTTCGCGTGAGTTCCTGGACGATCCTATCGCTTTCTTCCCCGATAGCATTCACCCGAATGTCGCGCACATAGAATCCCTCACCGCTAAAGAAAAGGGGAGTACCGAAGGTAATCAGGTTCCGCGCTTCATGATCGAGGAACGGTCCCCAGAGTTCGGGAAAATCGGTAGGAATCGCTGTCGAAGCGTGATAAATGGAGAGTCTTCCCGGATTGTGCAACCACCCAAGCGTCCAGAGAATCAGCCCGCTGATGACACACCCTATAAGAACTGCCAGCAAGCGGCCGGCCAGATCCTTCCGCCATCGGGGTGAGATTGTTCCCGCCGGGAGCGGGTTCTCAGAATCTTGTCCTTCAGATTCCAGGCTTGTGCCTTCGTTTTCAGTGGAATAGCGAAAGCATGGGACGTACCCCCCTCGCGGTAACTCAATCACTACCGGATCATTGGCCCCACCATTCCTGTAGTAGTCCTCCATCCGTTTACGCAGACCGGAGGCCTGGACGCGAACAATCCCATCCTGCCGTGGATCGTACGTCCCTCTTCGGCCAAAGACGTCGCATCCGAGGGTGTATTCCTTGAGGCTGTCCTGTCTACCGGCGAGAGTCTCGCGCACGATGAAGTCAAGGAACTTCCGGATCTGGTGTGATTCGCGAATCTGAGGGCTTTCGAGGAGTAGTTGCAACTCTTCAAGGACTTCGTCCGGACTGGGTGAACCCAGGCTGGAATCTGCCCCACCCGGCAGTTCTGATGTGGACATCATTATTTGCGAGGACGCACTTGAATACCTCAATTGTAACTTGTCTGTTGCCGGGTGGCGGTTTGGCGCCGGCAATCAGTGACTACCGCCACTTTACAGCGCGTTGAGGAGCTTATGCATGGTCCTCAGTAGTGCTTTCATATTGGAGATTACGGAGAACTACCGTGCAGTAGGGTGCATTCTGGCCCTAGAGTGGACTAGAAATACGACGAGTCTTCAGTCTGCATCCGTGAGACGAACGGTTGCCGGATGCGCGTTGCTACTTCAATCCGTCCGAAGTTTCACGTAGCGGCCTTCTGGCGGCAATGCGTCAGGTCGCGCTCTTCGTCAAACGCTTCGAGGTTGCCGTTTGCGGCAAGTAGGCACCTGCCGCACGAAGTGTATTAACCAACGCTTCGGTGTCTATCTCCGCCGCCGCCCGCCCGGTACGGCAAGACTGAACCGCCGCGGTCCCTGCGGCCTGGCCCATCATAACCGCCGCGGGCTGCACACGGAAAGCGCCGTGGACATCCACATCCATCGACGCGCACCGTCCCGCCACCCACAAGTTTTTCCAACCCTTCGGAACGATCATCCCGTAAGGGAGTCCGACCGATTCCCCGGGCTTCAGCCTGCCAGTCTCCCGAAACGCCTTGTGGTAGCGCTCGTACTCCTCTTTTGAAGTGTTGTAGACG
>JBDKSR010000567.1:0-1765 GCA_039680545.1 Bryobacteraceae bacterium
AGTCGAGATCGATCCGGCCCACGGTGTTACTGGCACACCAGAACCAAGCCCAATGCAGTTTGGCTTCGTCCGACAATATCGCCATCCGATCACCGCCGAACATACCCTCGGGGTCTATCAGCGCCATATCAGTCAACCTCCGAGAGTGGGTCAAACGCGGAGGCGATGCGGTAGACAGCCTCAGGCCGGATGATGGTCACGATATCAGGTTCGGGGATCTCGGCAGCTATGGCTAACAGGTTAGTGCCTTTACTGAAGTGTTGACGCGGCCCTCGCCGGGGAAGCGCCCACGCGGGCAACTCATCGGGCCATTCAGTAGCTTGACTTGCCTGTTCTTCCATCCATTCCGCAAGAGTTTGCGCCGGGAATCCGTCCGCCTCGATTGGGCCTTTTCCGCGATTGCAGTCCCAGCACGCTGAAACCAAATTCTCGGGGTCATCCGAGCCGCCATTGCAGCGCGGAATGCGATGGTCTACTTCGAGGGTTACACTCGGGGCGCGGCGCCCGCAATATACGCAGGCGTAGTTATCACGGCGGAAGATTTCAAAGCGCAACCGCTTTGAAATGCTCATTTGCGCGACCCCCAGCTTTCAGCTATCGCGGCTCGTGGTAGGATGGTTTTATCCATTCGATCTGCTTACCTCAGTTCGTCTGGTCAGGGCCGTCGCGCTGTTTCCGCAGCACGTCGGCCCGAACTTATATTTTACCACTAACTCACGCGATTTCATAGGAGTAAGTCAGAGTTAGTCCGCCCCCTCCTCCATCACATCCACCCAAACCTCCCGCCTCATACGTAGCGCCTCCCGAACGTGCCATCCTCAAGCCATTTCGCGCGCCACCAGGCACGCATCGAAGCAGCGCGCCGAGTTGCACATTGATTAGGGATGCCGGCGAACACATGCCGCGTTCCCTTGTAGGCTATGGCGAAGCGCCAAGGGAACGGATGCCATGCCTCGGGAATACGGAAGACTTCGATAGTGGCGCGGTCAGGGCGGCCACCGTGAAGGGTCATGCGCGGCTCCTTTCTGCGGAACTTCGCCACATGAATGAAACCACCAATGGGCACGCGACAAGCATCACCATCCGCGCGCCATGGCTTGCGTTCCATAGCAGCCCGAAGGGCACCAGTACGCGCTCCAGGATGGGGCCGGCGGCACGAATTGAAAGTGAGCCAAGGAATAGGCCAATGTCGAACACCGCACGGCCTGACGCTACAGTCAAACGGCAGAACCACTCTCCGTCTTCATTGCGTCCGTAATTGGGAAGAAATCTCATGTGCGCCCCTTTTCCGCCGCCCGCACCACGGCCTCGACAGCCTCGATCCGAATCACCGCACCAGGCACGTCCAGCGCATCCGGGTCTTCGCCCGGGAATACCTTCGCCACACGGCCATACTCAACGACTCGTGCATCGTCATCCCAGATTCCGGCATCGGTTAAGGCGTCCTCGGTGCTTCGGACGAGCTTCGACAGGTCCGGCTTGCGATCCGGCCATGTGCGGCGGTATTTCGGCGCACGCTTGGGTTTAGGCACGGTGAAGATCATTTCGGCGCGCACCGGCCCCGGCACGGCCCTCTGTGGTAGTGCCGGGTGATGCAACTCGCGCGCTGCCCACAGAACCGCCTCCCGCCACGGCTTCACGCGCTTGCTGGATTCCGCCAGTACCGCGTGGCCGCCATGGATGCCTTTGAAGGACTTTGAGCCCTGAGGGGCGGGCAGGCCGATCACTGTTATCTGCATCACCGCTCCTCCCTGCCGGCGGGGGC
>JBDKSR010000568.1:0-9466 GCA_039680545.1 Bryobacteraceae bacterium
CGCCGTCCGATCTTGGCGCCCGGGTGGATTTCAATCCCCGTCATGAACCGGCTTATCTGCGAAATCAGGCGAGGCACAAGAGGGACGCCCCAGACCCACAGTTTGTGCGCCAGCCGGTGAAGCACGATCGCGTGGAAGCCCGGGTAACACAGGAAGATCTCGACGACGCTTTTCGCGGCCGGATCTTCTCTGAAAATGGTGTCAATTTGCTCCCTGATCGTTCGAAACATGACTACTTTCATTATCACTCGCGGCCACGTGGCAACGCTTTGTGGGATATTCGATAGAGCGGAACGAATGCGACGGATCTATCTCGACTTCAATGCCAGCACGCCGGTTGCGCCCGAGGTGGCGGAGGCGATGCGCCCATACCTTGAGGGCTGCCACGGAAATCCGTCGAGTGCTCATTGGGCCGGGATTCCTGAACACGAGGCGCTGGAGAAGGCACGTGCCCAGGTGGCGGGCTTGCTGGGCTGCCGCGCGCAGGAGATCGTATTCACAAGCGGCGGAACCGAGTCCAATAATCACGCATTGAAGGGTGTTTTCTTCGCCAAGGGAGGCGCGGGCTGCCATATCATCACGACCCAGGTGGAGCATCCGGCTGTCTTGAATCCCTGCCATTTCTTGGAGCGGCTTGGGGCGAGCGTGACCTACCTGCCCGTCGACCGATACGGACGAATCGACCCTCAGGACGTGGTGCACGCGGTGCGCCCAACGACAGTCCTGGTCTCCGTGATGCACGCAAACAATGAGGTCGGGACCATTCAACCGGTCGAGGCGGCGGCGCGCATTGCCCGGGAGCGGGGCATTCTCTTCCATACCGATGCCGCTCAGACTGTCGGCAAGACGTCGGTGAACGTTCACGACCTTGGTGTCGACCTGTTGTCCGTGGCGGGACACAAGCTCCATACACCCAGAGGAACCGGAGCACTGTACATCCGTAATGGCGTCTCAATCGAGCCGCTGATCCACGGAGCAGGGCACGAATCGGGCAGGCGCGCGGGGACGGAGAAGGTGATGCTCGATGTGGCGCTCGGCGAGGCCTGCGATCTGGCCCGGTCCTGGACCGGCGCCGGCAGGCTCGGTGAGTTACGCGACTTGTTCTGGAATCTGTTGCGCAACCAGTTCGGGGAGGATGTCGTACTCAACGGCCATCCTGCCGAACGTCTCCCCAATACGTTGAATGTGAGCTTCCCTGGGCGGAATGGGACGGAGATTCTCGCTCGCGTACCGGAAATCGCGGCCTCGACCGGCTCGGCCTGCCAAACCGGCTGCACGGACATCTCGCCGGTGCTCCAAGCGATGCAGGTGCCGCCGCACGTCGCGATGGGCGCCATCCGGTTCAGCTTAGGGAGAACCACGACGCGCGAGGAGATCGAAGAAGCAGCGGAAATTCTCGCCAGGGCTGTCCGCTAGCGGGCACTGAGAAATGGCGGTTAGCCCCGTTCCAGAACCGTAAGCAAGTCGCGCACGCGGCGGCGGCTCACGTCCAATTGCGTTTTGCCTTTCAGAATGACGACAGCGTTCCCACCAGGAAGCGAGTGCACTTCAACGACCGCGTCTACATTTATGAGGGCCGCGCGGGAAATTCGGAAGAAGTGTTGGGGATCGACGCGACTTTCGATCTCCCACAAAGACGGGTCCATCCAATACTCATTGCCGGCGTTTGTCACGAGGCGCGTGAGGCCGTCGACCGATTCGAAATATGCGGTTTCGATAGCTGGCACAACGAGATAGCGGGAGCCGTTTCGGACAAGAAACCGCGAGAGATGCTGTCGATTCTGGCGGAGCATGTTGTCAACTGCGGCATCCATCTCCACATGTCGCCGTGCGGTAAAGCGCTCCAGCGCTTTCTCCAAACGGACACGACTGACGGGCTTCATCAGATAATCGAGCGCGTTAAGTTCGAAAGCATCGACCGCGTATTGGTCAAACGCTGTGCAAAAGATGATAGCCGGCCGTGGTACCGGAAGACATGCGGCAACATCGAGACCGCTTCCCTGGCCCATCTCGATGTCCAGGAGTAGCAAGTCCGGCTTGGTCTCGGCGGCGAGTTCCATTGCTTGCGCTCCACTCTCCGCCTCGGCGACGATTTCGAATTCTGAACGTGCAGCGAGGAGCTGCCTAAGCCGCTGGCGAGCTGGCAGTTCATCATCTGCAATCAGGACACGGATCATGGCCGTCCTCGATCCGGCAACCTGATCATGACACGGCAACCCATAGAGGTATTTTCCCATTGCAGTACGCCAGCGGCCCCGAAGTACCCCCTGAGCCGGTCTGCAACGCTTCTGAGCCCGTGCCCCGTAGCATTCTCCAGATCGAAGCCCACCGGAAACCCTGGGCCGCTATCCATGACTTCGATGGAGATTGTCCCGGCCTCATGCTTGATCGTCAAACGCAAGCAGCCCCCATCCGCGCATTGAGAAACGCCATGTTTGATCGCATTCTCAATCAGCGGCTGGATTATCATCGCTGGAACGAGCACATCGTCCCCGCCAGGATCGGCTAGGATTTCCACGGCGAGACGCTTTCCGAAACGAGCGCGCTCGACCGCGAGATATGATCTTATGAAGTCCAGTTCTTCCCGTAACCGGACCCATTCCTGTTGGGAACGACGCAAGGTGTATCGGAACACCTCGGCCAGTTGTGCAACCGTGTCATCCGCAAATTCAGGCTCCGTCCGAATCCAGCCTGCAATGGCATTCAACGCGTTGAAGAGAAAATGTGGATTGATCTGAGCACGAAGAGCGCGCAACTCGGCGCGGCTGGCTAGCGACGTCAATTCCTGCTCGCGTCTGAGTTGCTCCTGTTGCAGTACACGAAGCTTGACGTTTTGAAGTACAACGCCCAAGTTTGCGGCGAGCGTCTCCAGCAGACGGCGGTCAGCGCTGAGGAACGGGATCTGACTCTCACGTTCTGATAATCGAATTCCACCCGCCGGAGCGATCGAACAAACTAAGTCTTCCGGCTTCACAGACAATAGCGGCCTCGTAAAGTCGATGTCAACCGGGCAGCGGAAGATTTCGTGGAGGTGCGCTACCGCAACGTCATGAAGTTGTCGTTCATCGGCGGTTGCTTGCACTGCCTGCGTAAATATCCTCTCTGCTTGAATTGCCGAGTACCTGCGATCCAATGCATGATCCATCCAACGACTAATGAGGTGATACAGCAATGGCCCGGCGAGCCACACTGGCATGAGTAGGAGGATTTCAATCCAGGCGTGAATCCAGTCAGCAAAAAAGGCACTTCGAAAGGATGGAACAGCAAGTAGCACAAACGCCAAGAGAACAACACCAGCTGCGAAATATGAGCCACCCTTCAAGAACTTATCGAAAAAGACAAGTCGCTCAGCGTAATAGAGGCGCACGGCAAGAAAGACTAGGAGAAGGTAATCAGGCAGGAGCCCGAAAGAAAGATTGTCGCTGACGAAAGGGGCAACGGCCGCAAGAAGCAGAAGTGTGAACAGGCAAAGATTCCAGGTGCGCTGGCGGCTCTCTGCCTGTGTGCGCTTGCGTTGGCTCGTTAGTAGTACGCCCAGCGAAAACATGGCCGACGCGCCCAAGGCTACGGATGAGGAATCGTCAAACACGTCGCTGAACGGGCTTTCGCGCCCTATGGCAGACATCGTGGCCGCTACATAGAGTAGGGGAAGAACTATCCGCCAGAATAAGCGCCGCGGCGGCGCCAGCTCCTGCTCCAGAACCAAGTGAGCCATCATCGGCGGCAGAAGACTGGCCAGTAGTGCCCGTATAAGGCGTATGACGGGATAGTCGAGGAAGACTGCTGCTGACGCCAAGCTGCCGACGAAGGACAGGGCGCAGAGAACAGTGAAGATCCGAAAGACCACACTGCTATTCCGCCCCTGCCGCCAGTAAGAAAACGCAAGAACCGTGAATGCCGGCGCCCCGAATGTGAAGACGACAAGCCAGACAAATTGGAGGGAAAAGGGCATTGCCTTAAGGTGCGTCCTCCACTGGCTTACCCGTCAATCTGCTCAGGGCCTGTAGTAGATCGCGATAGCTGCCCTTGTGGACCGCAATCAGCACTGCGCCCCGCGTACCGTCGCTACTCTTGAATTCAATGCCAACCAGATGGTCCTTTCCCAGAGAGACTATCCCGAACAGTGGGACTGGACCAGGCGCAGAGCTGATGTCCAACTTGGCGGTCATCCGTCGACATGCCCGTTCGCCGTGGGCCAGTGTGACGACGTTGCTCGCCTCGATTTTGAACCTCTTTCGGCCAGCAAAAACGAGTTCTATCTTGCCGGAAGACACGCCGAGTGTCGTATTCCAATCGAACGGGTTGACCTTGGCGTCGACCGTGCCGCCCTGGTACCGGATCTTGTTCCACGAGCCATCTCCGGCGAGTGCGGCATGTCCCGACAGTACGCTCAGGATGGTAAGCGTTCCAAGAACTCCGCCGACTCCGCGTCTGCACATGCTACATTTCAGCATAGAGAAATGGCGGACGATCACCAAGCGATTCACCATGAGCGGCATGGAACGTCAATTGAGTGGCGGCAAGAGTCTATTTCGCGATGTGCAACCACTGGTTGCCCGAATTCCACCATTCGTGGCAAATCGCTCGACTC
The DNA here is from genome assembly GCA_039680545.1 of Bryobacteraceae bacterium. Taxonomy (GTDB): domain Bacteria; phylum Acidobacteriota; class Terriglobia; order Bryobacterales; family Bryobacteraceae; genus JAEHDI01. Next base: position 4,592 of record JBDKSR010000568.1, read on the forward strand.
GCACGTGACACCCCGGCTAGCATAGCTGGTATGAGAGTGGTCGGCATTCTTGTACTGCTGTTGGCTGCCGCTGCAACCGGAGTGGCGCAGAACAGCGATCTCGGCATATTGGCAGAAGTATCCCTCCAGGATGCGCGGGTCGGCCTCCAGGTTAACTACGCCTATCAGCTTTTGGAATGGTCCGCAGGACGTCTTTATCTTGAAGTTCCGCTTATCATGCCGGTCGTTCCACACGGCGCGCAAGAACAGTTCAGGAAGATCTTCATCACGCCCGGTATTCGCTACCACTTCAACCTCACCGACCGGGCAGCGCTTTATGCCTCAGCAGGCGTCGGCTTTGTATCGACGCCATTTGCGCCCAAAATTGGATGGGCCGTTAGTTTCGGAGGTGGCCTAGACTACCGCCTGACGCGCCTATGGAGCGTCCGAGGGGATGTACGGCACCTGATGGGGTCAAGCAAACTCGACTCCCCTGATCGGTTACTCTACCTTGGCCATGCGCCCCGCAACGACACTGTTTTGAGCATGGGAATCGGGCTGCATTTTTAGCGAGCCTGAACACCCGTCACAAACGAGACCGAAGCACATGAACCATGAATGCGCAGGCTATTGGTGCGCCCGCGCACAAAGAGCGGCCCAGAGCAAGAAAGAAGAGGTGGATCAGCAAGATGGACGAGAGTGGCGAGAAATCGAACAGGAAGGCCTGCTGTCAGTTCTGTTGCTACGGATACCACGCGGGTTAGTGGTGGCACAAAAGTCGGCAGCGTCAATACACGCGGATCTCACGAAAGGAACACGCTCAAAATGAAAAAGGTATTTCTATCAATTTTGATCACTTCAACTATTACGACATTGTGGGCAGAAGATCTCACAAGGAAAATCGAAGCTTCCGTCTTTGGCGCGGACGTGCATGTTCACAACGACGGCAGGGATCACAGTACGTACGGCGGTAACGTCGGTTTTGGCATCAGTTCCAGAGCCACAATTGTCGGCGAATTCAGCCACACGTCTTTCGGCGGTGGTGATCTCGTCGATTTTAGCGGTGGAGTGAAGTACACCCTCTTGCGCCGCGGCAACGTCGAGCCATACGCGCTCGCGGCGATCGCTGGGAATCGCTCCGCGAATGATGTTGGCCCAGGGCGAGGCTCCAGCTTCGGCCTACACGCGGGTGGGGGCGCACGCTTTTACGTCGGCAAGCATTGGGGCATACAGCCGGAGATTCGGTGGACACGCTATTTTCACGATTCCTACAACACGAACATCATCCGCTTTTCAGGTGGCCTCTTCTTCCAATGGGGGCGTTGACGGCAAATCCTCCGAGGCCGTGGAGGGCATCGTAAGTCTTTGTCGGCCGAACACCGAACGAACGAGCGGTGCCCCCAGTTGTACGTGTTAAGATGAAATTCCATGCCCGAAGGGTACATTCCAATCTTCGTCTTTCTGGCTTCATCAATCGCGTTTCCGGTGGTAGTGTTGATCGGTGCAAAGCTGGTGCGGCCGTCGCTGCCGAGCGCGACGAAGCTTGACGTGTATGAGTGCGGCGTCAAGGCGGCTACGGATTCCCGCGGCCGCTACACGGTGCGCTACTACATCATCGGTATCCTCTTCGTAATCTTCGACGTGGAAGCCGTGTTCCTGTATCCCTGGGCCGTGCGCTATGCCAAGCTCGGCTGGTTTGGCGTGGCTGAGATTGCCGTGTTTCTCGCGATCCTGATCGTGGGATACATCTGGGCATACAAGAAGGGTGCTCTCGAGTGGGTGTAACACCAACCAGCCTGGTTGTGGAAACCATCCTTTGACAGAGCGGCTCTACTACCTCGATTCCTATCTCACAAGATTCCGGGCGCGTGTGGTTGACCGCAGTGCCGATGGGCTCCGAATCACACTAGATCAAACGGCTTTCTATCCCGATTCCGGCGGACAGCCGCACGATACCGGATTCCTGTCCGGCGTGCCGGTGGTCGACGTCGTTGACGAGGAAGAACGCATAGTTCACGTGATGGCGGCGCCCCTTGCAGAAACCGATGTCGAGGGCGTCATCGATTGGCCGCGGCGCTTCGATCACATGCAGCAGCACAGCGGCCAGCACCTCCTATCGGCCGTCCTGTCTGCGTCATACGGGATCGAGACCGTCAGTTTCCATCTCGGCGCCGATAGCTCGACGATTGACGTCAACGCTTCTTCTCTGGACGCGAAGCGTGTGATAGAGATTGAGCGGCACGCGAACGAGTTGATCGCCGAGGACCGCCCCGTGACAGTCGGGTTCGAGGACGCCGCCGAGGCTGCGGACCTTCGGAAAGCGTCTGCCCGTGAAGGATGCTTGCGGATTGTGACCATCGAAGGGCTCGACCGTAGCGCCTGTGGCGGAACGCACGTGCGCGCGACGGGAGAGATCGGTTCAATTCTCCTGCGTGGTCTCGACCGGATTCGGGGCAACCTGCGGATTGAATTTCTCTGTGGTCTCCGCGCGGTGAGGCGGGCGCGGATGGATTTTGAGGCGCTGTCCCGCATTTCGAAGACGTTATCCACCGGTTTTGATGAGACGCCGGATGTGGTCGACGCACAGTGCGAGGCGCTTCAATCGGCTGAGAAGAACCGGCGCCGGCTTGCAACGGAGTTGGCGGGATTCCGGGGACGGGAACTGTACGACGCCACCCCGCAAGACGCCGATGGATGCAGGCGCACGATACAACGTCAGGACGGTCCCCTCGGTGACGACGTGCGGTCGATGGCGCAAGCCTTTACTGCCCGGCCGGGTGCTATCTTCCTTGCGCTCGCGAACGATCCGCCTTCGGTATTGTTCGCGGTTTCGGCTGACACGGGCCTGAACGCAGGCGGCCTGCTCAAGGCAGGCCTCGCGAAAGCCGGAGGCAGAGGCGGCGGCAGTCCGCAGGTGGCGCAAGGAAGCGTGCCAAACCGGGGCGCGCTGGCGCTTGTCGCGGCGGAACTCGAAAAAGCGGGCCGCTAAGACCCGCCTATTTGGTCACGTAAAGTGGCGCAATCGAGACCGTGATAAGACCTGCCAGGAACAGGAAGAACATCAGCACCAGCAGCGCCTTGACCTTGGCATCGGCGCCTTCGAATTCCTTCCAGACAAACAGACCCCAGAGGGCGCTGACCATTGTGGCTCCCTGTCCGATCGCGTAACTGACGGCGGGCCCGACCTGGACTTCCGGCGGGGTGCTGGCGGCAACGAAATTCGCCACCGCGCCGACGCACCAGATCACTCCGCCGAATATGCCAAGCAGGTGCTGTTTCGGCTTGCCGCGGAAGTACTCCAGGACCTCAATCGGCTCGCCCTGGACGGGGAGGTTCATGAAGTACATGTTGAAAATGAAGGTTGACGCAAACACGCCGGTCGCGAAGACGAACGCAATCGCGTATGGACCGAGCCCCGCGTCCCCCGCCTTGCCCATTTCCACCAGCGGGTAGAACGAACCCATCAGCAAGCCGCTCACGAGGCTGATGAGGATGCCCTTCATGGACACCTTAGGCTTGAGCGTACGGCTCAGACCCGCCTTGATCTTCGCTTCCTCCCGCTGGAAGGAAAGCGCACGGTACGCGGCCGCGTCGAGGATGATTGCCAGTACCACGAGAGCGGCGCCGGTGAACAGCAGCGTAGGATTGCCCTGTGGATTCAGCAAATAGCTCCATATAACGCCGATCACGAGCGCAAGCCCCACGCCGACAGGAAATGCCACAGCCATGCCCGCCACTGAGATAGCCGCCACCAGCAGCATATTGGCGAGGTTGAACACGACGCCCCCGGCAAAACCGAGAGCCATGTTCCGCTTTCCTGCCCGCATCAAATCGTCCATGAACAGGAAACCGTCAAAGCCGAAAGTGCCGAATGTGTATGCTGCGATAACTGCGGCAACGAGGACTCCCAGCGCGTAGTCGAAATAAAAAAGCTCGAATCGCCACTTTCCGGCTAGCTTGAAGGTATTAGCCCAGGAACCCCAGCAGAACATCGTCAGGATTGTCAGGAGCAGGGCGGCTAAGTACGTAGTTGGTAAGGTCATGGCTAATGTTTTGCTACTGATACGCGAGAATATAATGCGGATGCTCGCGCGGTCAAGCCGCAAGCTCTGACGTGTCAGAGATCACAGGATGGTTTCAGTGGCTTGAATCGTACAAGAACCAGTTCCTTGTCCGATTGCAGGCCGCACAGACCGAGAGCATCACAGGTACCTCAACGAGTACGCCGACCACCGTGGCCAAGGCTGCACCCGAACCGGGTCCGAACAGCGCGATGGCAGTGGCTACAGCCAGTTCGAAGAAGTTGCTGGCTCCGATCAGAGCTCCCGGTGCCGCGACGGAGTATTGCACCCGGAACAGACGCATCAGACCGTAGGTCAGCGACGAGTTGAAGTAAACCTGGATCAGGATCGGGATGGCGATCAGCACAACGTGAAAGGATTTCCCTGTGATGTTGTCAGCCTGGAAGGCGAATATGAAGACCAAGGTCGCGAGCAGAGCGACGATGGTTACCGGCGCGAATCGCGGAAGAAAAGTGTTCTCAAACCAGTCCTTGCCATGTTTCCGGATCAGCCAATTCCTCAGAAGGACACCGATGGCGAGCGGGATCACGATGAACGTAATCACCGAATAGAGTAGAACGAGAAACGGGACCGACAGCGATGAGGCGCCACTGACCAGAAAACGCACGATCGGCGCGAATAGCACCAACATGATCAGGTCATTCACCGAAACCTGCACCAGCGTGTAAGCCGGGTCGCCGTCCGTCAGGTAGCTCCAGACGAAGACCATCGCGGTACAGGGAGCGGCGGCCAGGATGATTACCCCCGCGATGTACTGATCCGCTTCGGCCGGACTGATCCAGGACGAGAAGAGGATACGGAAGAACAGCCAGCC
>JBDKSR010000569.1:0-2416 GCA_039680545.1 Bryobacteraceae bacterium
CCGTAGAGATACATGTGCCGCCCGGTGATGCTGCGAACTGAATGCGAACGCTCGACCTCATGGCTGAGTTCCATGTGCCACGCGCGGATAGCTGGGAACGCGTCGAAGTAGATTTCCTGAATCGCCAACGCGTCACGGCGAGCTTTCCGGGTCTTTTCGCCGAACAACCTCTCGGCCAAGTTGGCGCCGGAGAAACACACGATTCCACCGCGGTATTCCCACTTCGGCCGGCCGTTCTTCCCGTCGAAGACCAGCAGCGCGCCTTCTTTGATCTCCGTTTGACGGCGCTCTGAGCCAAGCTCGACGTCATCGAACACCATGAGCCCTTCGAGATAATTACTGTTTCCCGTCACAGAAATTCGATTGTTGTGCCGCACCAGAAAGAAACCTGAACTAGTGGTAAAACAAAACACTTCCCCTGTGTAATGTACACTTTCTCGTTCGAGCGTTTTCACAACTGCATAGCGCCGCACGTTGAATGACAATTTGTCTACGCGGCGCGTCGAGCCCGGAAAATTCCCAACCGATCCGTTTCGCAACAACGCCTGGCGTCCGGACAAATGCGCGAGTGTTTGTAACACGTCGAGAGATTGGCGGCACGAATTCGTATAGCAATCCTGCCCCGTCGAGGCGCGGCGAGTACCATCCCAATACAACGCTTCTTCGCAAACCAAGCGTTTTTGCCGCACCGAGGTCCTCAGAAACTCCCAGGTCAATACTTTTTCGAGGCTTAACAACGGCGACGTATAATCCACCGTAACTTCCGCGACGCCTCCACGCCAAGTGAATTCCGCGTCCGGCCAAAGTTCGCGGAACCGCGCAATTTTTCGTGGACGTTTGAAACGAAATCGCCACGTGCCAGACCCGCGTCGGGATCCGTCGGCTTGAATGCACACAGCGCGTCGAAGCGTCAAATCATCAAATGTTTCGCGAGCGTCAAGCTTTCCCGCAACTGGAATTCTTCCACAATGCGCCAGTTCCGTGGGTAGTTGTCGGTGCAGCGTCCGATACGTTTTTCCGTTCCACGTACCAGTAATCTCCACCGGAAGTTTGTGGTTATTGGTAACAACCTGCGACAAACCCCGAGTGTGCAACCATGTAAGCGATTCGTCTACCTGATATCGGTGATACGCTCGCGGAACGACGAAGGCAATGTCGCCTGACTCACGCCATTCCGCAATGGCGTCGCCATCCCAAGCGTTTATACGAATCCAGCCTTGTGGAGTAAGAACTTCGTGTTCCGGAGTCAAACACGCATGTCCTACCGACTTAGCAATGTCGCGCGGTTTCATGGAGAACTTAGCCGCCGCGGCGTCGAATTTACCGTGCGCTTTCTCGACGAGCCAAGAGAACGCATCAAACGGTGGCGCATCGACTCCGGCGTAATGCAAACAAACGCGTAGCTCGAGTTGTGCTTTGTCCGCGCGGACAAATTTCAACTTACTATCACGCGGCACTAACGCAGCCCGCACCAAGGCGCCGAAGCCGCGTTTGGGGAGGTTCTGGAAGTTCGGGTTCGCACTCGCCAGGCGCCCAGTTGCCGTCCCGGGTACGATGAACCGTGGATGCACGAAGCTCTCAGTATCAATATACTCATCCGCAAACCAGGACTTCAACCCCTTGCCGGCGCCTTTATACTCCGCTAGGCGCAGCAGGTACTCCACCGGTTCAGCCAACGTCCCGTCCCAATCCTCGGCGATCTCCGGTAAGCCCAACACCTTGTCGGTCGTGAAGGGCACCTTGGCCTTTTTCAGTTCCCTCTCCAACGTCGCGCAGATCGTGGCCTTACTCGTCAGGCTTCCCTTCTTCGCTTTCAACTCAACTCCAACGGAATCGAAGTACTCCTTGATCTGCTTTGGTGCATTGGGATTGAACGGCGTCAGCCAGTGCTTCGTGAGCTTTTTGCACTTTGGCGTCCGGAGCTTCATCTCACTCTCGAACAGCGAGCCCTTTTTCTCCTGGATCCCGGTCTCGAGTCGGTTGACCACTTCCCGGTCGATCCGGATTCCCCGGCGCGTCATTTTGCCACAATACACCGCCAGGCGCTTCAGATCCTCGTACAGCGTCTCCGAGATCCGGCGATCGGCCATCTCCTGCCGAGCCCGCTCGGCGATTTTCAGACCCGCCCAGGAATCGACAGCGCAGTACCAGGGTTCATCGTGACGGGGGCAGGGACCGAAGCAAGCACTTCCGCGACAATTATGCACTACACCACCCGGAATTATGAAATTTTCCGCATCCCGCACGGACAGACAATACACTGTATCGGTCCACTGATCCGCGGGCGCCGGAGTCACAGTGACCGAATCGTAAAACGGTTCAGGTTGTTCGGCATTCCAACGAGTTATGTCGAAATCTTCGCAGTCGGAGTAATACCTCCCCAATTTGTACCGCATTGTTGCCGGTGTATATGGTG
>JBDKSR010000570.1:0-10404 GCA_039680545.1 Bryobacteraceae bacterium
CACGGCTTCGTCCGCGACGAGACGCTCCTTGACGCCTACGGGCGGACCGCCGAATGGTTTGAGAGGCACCTGCGATGACGCTGCCCCGGCTGTACCCGATCCTCGACACAGCCACGCTTTCCGCGCGCGGCTGCGCCGTTGAGACGGCTGCGGAGGCGATACTAGCGGGCGGGGCCCGCATCCTGCAGTTCCGGCACAAGGGTCACTTTTCGCGGGACGTCTTCAAACAAGCCGAGTCCGTGGCCGCCCTGTGCCGCCGCGAGGGAGCCATTTTCATTATTGACGACCGCGCCGACGTGGCGATGCTGCTCGGGGCCGGGGTGCACGTCGGTCAGGACGATCTTGCGCCCGGCGACGCGAGACGGCTGCTCGGCAAGGAGCACGTCGTCGGATTCTCGACCCACAATGAGCAACAACTGCGGGCCGCCGTGGCGGAACCGGTGGATTACGTGGCCCTCGGTCCGGTGTTCGGCACGGTCTCAAAGACACGCCCGGATCCCACGGTCGGCATCGAGGAACTGCGCCGGTTGCGTCCACTTGTGACGCGTCCTTTTGTCGCAATCGGGGGGATTACTCGTGAGAACGCGCGTTCCGTACTCGATGCGGGCGTCGATACGGTCGCGGTCATCGCCGATCTTTTCCCTGAACCCTGTACGTTCGAATCCCTGCGCGAGAGGGTGGAACAATGGCAACAAATCCTGAAGGCGTAACCGGCGGCCTCGTCAAAGGACTGGGCCTTTTCGAGGCGATCACGATTGTCATGGGCTCGATGATCGGCTCCGGCATCTTCATCGTTTCCGCGGATATTGCTCGTCAGGTCGATTCGCCGGGTCTCATGACCCTTACCTGGTTCAGCACCGCTCTGCTCACGGTGACGGCGGCACTGAGCTACGGTGAACTGGCTGCCGCGATGCCCCAGGCGGGCGGTCAATACGTCTTCCTTCGCGAAGCGTTCGGACCGATGTACGGTTTCCTATATGGTTGGACGCTCTTCCTTGTGATCCAGACAGGCACCATCGCCGCCGTCGCGGTAGCGTTCGTTAAGTTCACCGGTGTGTTTATCCCGTGGTTCTCCGCGAGCAACGTTCTTGTCCAGGTGGGATGGTTTTCGTTCAACACCCAGCAACTGCTCGCGATCGCCGTACTCATCCTCTTAACCTGGGTCAACGCGCGCGGAGTGCGCTCGGGCGCCATGGTGCAGAACATCTTCACGGTCGCCATAACCGCCGCCCTCCTTGGGTTGATCGGCTTCGGATTCGCCGTCGCCAAGAACCCGGGTTCCATTAATTTCGACGGCTTTTGGAGAAACGCGTCCTGGAATATCGAGAGTGTTCGCCTCGTCGGAGTGGCGATGGTCGGGGCCTTGTTTTCAGCCGACGCCTGGAACAACGTGACCTTCACCGCGGCGGAAGTACGTAATCCGCGGCGCAACTTGCCTCTGGCCCTCGGCGTGGGCACCGGCAGCGTGTGCCTCTTGTACATCGCCTGTAACTTCGTTTATCTGCGTCTGCTCCCGCTCCAGGCGATCCAGGGCGCACCGGAAGATCGCGTAGCCACAGCAGCGGCGGCGGTCATATTCGGCCCGATCGCGGTGCAACTGATGGCCGCGGCGATCATGATCGCGACTTTCGGCTGCATCAACGGGATGGTGCTCGCGGGCGCGCGAGTGTACTATGCGATGGCGCTCGATGGACTTTTCTTCAAGCCAGCCGCCCGCGTGGACCCGGTCCACCACACGCCCGTGATTTCTCTCGCCGTACAATGTGTCTGGGCTTGTCTTCTGACGCTTACAGGGACCTATAGCGACCTTCTCGATTACGTCATCTTCGCGGTTCTGCTGTTCTACATTTTGACGATCGCCGGCATCTTCGTCTTACGGCGAAACCGGCCCGAACTTTCCCGGCCGTACCGCGCCTTCGGCTACCCGGTCTTGCCGGCTCTGTATATCGTGCTCGCGAGCGTGATCGAAGTCTTGCTCCTGTTGTACAAGCCGAATTACACATGGCCGGGCTTGATTATTGTGCTGCTCGGTCTGCCGGTCTATTTCATCTGGCGCCGGCGAGCCTCGTCACATGTAAACTAGGGCACTGTCGATCCGCACGTAGTGATGGAAACCAGACGTCGATTCTTCAAACAACTTGGTATTGTTTCGCTTGCTAATGCCGCATTGGGAAGCGCACCCGGCACAGCGGGGAGCGGTCCCGCGCCGCACTCGCTGCTGACGGATGATCCAGGAAAACCAGTTCTCGATCTCTGGGGTTGGCACGCCTCGCCTTTCTATCAGCGCCGGGGCGGACGCGTAGTTTCGCCGGAGTACTTGAAGAAACGCGCCGTTGAGGAAAGCTACAAGTGGGGCGCCAACCTCATCGAGATTTACCGCGGCGGCTATCCGTTGGAGCAACGTGCCGGGTGGACAAGAGAAAGTACCGCCGAGTTCCATCGTTACATTCACGATCTGGACATGCTTGTGCAGTGGTTTCCGCACAGGCTGGATAGAGACACCGCGCCGAATGCAAATCTGATAAGCCACTGGGCTAAGGGTAGCGACGACCAGTCCAACACCTTCACTGGAGCCGTGGAGGCGATGCGGGACTTGGCCCGGACACTCTTCGATTCCCTGGATGTCCCGCCTGATGAACTCCTGGACGTATTCGGAAGCGAACAGTGGCCGTTGATGCACGCGGATCTCTTCAACAAGTGCATGTGGCCGTATAACCCGGCCATGTCCTTCTATACCGACAATCATGCGTTCGATGAAACCCTGCCGAATGAAATCGATGTGACCGCATCGAACGGATTTGGCGTCGATGACCAGACGTCCGGGTATCACAAGCTACCATCCGAAATCCGAAAGCAATACGGATTTCAATTCTGGGGAAGTCAGGCGGAGTGCCGCAATGGCATCGCGGAGAACCGCTTCGGCGGCCTGGGACAACCGGACTGGATCCTGAAGCAGGTAAACGACCAGTTCCGCGAGCGCGCGCGAGCAAGTGGCAACCGGCGCCTGTCGCCTTCCGCAGTGTGGTGGATCAACGAGGCGGAGGAGATGTGCTCCGGCGAGAACCGGCGCTACGTGTACGGAACCAGCCAGGATCCCGTGAAGTGCGCGGTCACCGCCACGCTCGCCAGTTGCGGGCAGGACGGCATCAAAGTGGAAACTGAATCCGGGACTCGCGGCCTGTCTCCACGCTACCCCTATCCCGGCAAGACCGCCTTCATCGAGAACAATTACCTGTGCGTTTTCGCGTCGCCCGGCCAGGACCGGCTCACGTTGTGGCGCGACCCCGAGCGCCTGGGGCATTTCGATAACGATTCCCCGGCGACTCTCCTCTGCGACCCTCTTGCCCGGACGGTAATCGCCGGGAGCGAGCGCGCGCCGGTCGTGAAGTCGGTCAACTTCGAGTACGTGGAACCCGCGGGCTACAAAGCCGTCTGGCGATCCCGCCTACAGATGGAGTGCGAGGGGTGTCATGTGGAAGAGACGCGCACGTGCGTGGTTCTTAATGACACCCCATATGTAAGTCTGAGAGTGGAACGAACGGTGAGTGGCGGAAAGATCGCCCTGGGCGCGCGATTCGGGCTCCCTCACTACGACAGCCTGACGCTCGATGCAGCGGAACACGATCATCCCGTGGACGCGCCGGTTTGCGAGAGGCTGACGCTGAAAGACAAATCCGGCCGGTATCCCGATCTGGTCTTCCTGTTGCGCGCCAGGGGCCGTCTGGCGAGCGTGAAGTGGACACCGAAACGTTCGCTGACATTCGAGTCACTTGCTCACGAGCAGGAGTCGTTCGAGGTGGCCGTGCTGATCCCTGAGAGACTTTACAACAGCCGCGGCATCGATGAACTGATCCGTCACCTGATGGAACCGGAAGAGGCAGTAACGCTCGACGATGCAGGTCAAGCCATTGTCACGAACAAGAGCGCCGTTCCGCTCGTGAAGGTTGTGCGAGTCTCCGGAGCAGGCCCGCATCCGTATCAACTGTTCGAGTTCGGCCGCTGGGTATTTCGCGGCGCGCAACCGAGCCTCGCCCACAAGGGTGAGGACTACCTGAAGTGCTACCTCCCGGCACACGGGTCCATCAAGATTCAGCGATACGGCTTCCTCGAAGCTGTGGCCCGCCCGGGTTGGGGGTGCCAGTACACCATGGCGCTCGGTGAATGCTGGCGTCGCGGCCGGCGCGCGGGCACGCTCGCGGAAGTCAGGGAGGTAACGTCGTTCCTGTTTGCCCCGCGTATCCGGTTTAGAAATCGAATTTCTGAAGTATGGCTGGATGGAAATCCCTGGCGCTACTTCGACGGACATCATGTGTTTCTGCCGAACCGCCGTGGGCGCTACCGCGTCGAGGTCATTGAGGACGAGTGCAACGATCCAGTCATCGCGCGCACCTTCGCACACATAGAAAAATCGGTATGGCAGAAGGAATGTCTATCATTCGAAGCTCGCCTTCCCGAATGGGTGAACGGCATTCCGGAGGATTTCGATTTCGTCGCTCTGATCCGGCATCCGGGCCGTGAACTCGCGGCGCTGGACCACGCCCGTCTGCTCCGCAGCAAGCCATCCGTCGCTTCCATGGTCAGCTTCAAGCCCGGAACCGTTTCGCTTTCCTTTGCACCGGCAGGTGGCGCCGCCATCGTTCAGGCCAATCCCATATACGAGATCGAAGACCACCTCAATCGCCGCTCGGCTACGATGCTGACGCCCTATCTAAGCTCGTTCGGTTCAGAACGCGTCTCTATCGCGACTGTCGCGAGCGATCCCGCGACGTTGCGCCGCTATGACGTGCTGGTCTGGAATCACTACTGCCTCGATTCACTCCCTCGCGGCCTGACCCCGGATGCTGTCGAAGCGCTTCGGGACTACGTGGCGCAAGGCGGCGGGCTGTTTCTGATCGCGAACGCCGTTCGCCTGCTTCCGCATTTGTCGGGAGCGTCGGCCATCGCCATGAAAACGCTTCACATCGGCCACCACCTGAACTCCGCCTGCGAAAGTTTCGGGCTGGAAATCGTCTCCGAGGAGCATCCTGTTTTCCGGGGATTGCGCCAGTCCGGTGACCGCTGCGTTCCACTGATTTCACCCCGTACCTTCGATATCTTCAAGCGAGTTCTCCCGGCCGACGCCGGCCTTGCGGCAACAGCGGGCAACGTCCTGGCGAAGATGCATGTCGAATGCAAGCCCGGCGAGAGTTGCACGGACCCGATCTTCGAACCTTCTCCCATCATGTGGGAGTGGCGCATCGGCAAGGGGACAGTAATCGGTTTGGGATGCGGGCTCCGATACACTTTGGGCTCGCCGAATCGCTGGACGCCATCCGAGAATGCAGTATCTATGGCCCGGAACATAGTGCGATACCTGGGCCATGGTCAGGAAGGCATAAAGGTGGGCATTCTGCCCTGAGAATTGCCACCTCCCATCCGAAGTGGCGGCTGATTGGCAGGCCGCCTGCGGATCGACTATGCTATATTTCCTTTTTTGTCTCTCTGGAGCGGTAAACATCCGTTCCGTTTTTCCTCGTTTCCCTTGACGAAAGGACGTTGGACATCTCATGAGCCTTTGGGCGACCAAGCCCCTCAGCCGTATTCTCACCGAATCTGAGGGTGGTGAAAACACATTAAAAAGGACCCTCGGACCGGGGAGTCTGGTGGCATTGGGCATCGGGGCGATCATCGGTGCCGGGCTGTTTTCGCTGACGGGCATCGCGGCCGCCGAAAACGCGGGTCCGGCCATTGCCCTTTCGTTCGTCTTCGCCGCGATCGGCTGCGCCTTCGCCGGTTTTTGCTACAGCGAATTCTCGACGATGATCCCGATCGCCGGCAGCGCGTACACATACGCCTATGCAACGATGGGCGAGTTTGTCGCGTGGGTGATCGGATGGGACCTCGTCTTGGAATACGCGGTGGGAGCGACGACGGTATCCATCAGCTGGTCGGCGTATGTCGTAAGTCTCCTTCATGACATCGGCATCACGCTGCCGGCTTATCTGGTGGCCTCGCCGTGGCAACCTGTCCAACTGCCGAACGGCGAATTGGTCTACGGCGTGATCAATCTTCCCGCCGTGCTCATCGTGTGCGTCATTTCATGCCTGCTGATGACCGGCATCAAGGAATCCGCAAACATCAACACCGTGATGGTGATTATCAAGGTCACGGTCGTGATTATTTTCATCGGCGTGGGAGTATGGTTCATCAAAGGCTCCAATTACACGCCGTTCATTCCTGAGAACACGGGTACGTTCGGGGAATTCGGATGGAGCGGGATACTGCGCGCCGCCGGCGTAATCTTCTTCGCGTATATCGGTTTCGACGCTGTCTCTACCGCCGCGCAGGAAGCCAAGAACCCGCAGAAACACATGCCGATCGGGATTATCGGATCGCTGATTGTGTGCACGATTCTCTACGTCGTCTTCTCGGTCGTGATGACGGGCCTGGCGAACTACAAGGAATTCAAGGGAGCGGCGGCACCGGTAGCGGTGGCCATCGCGCACACGCCTTACACATGGCTGGGGGCGCTGATCAAACTGGCGATTATCGCGGGCCTCACTTCCGTCATTCTCGTGATGTTGCTCGGCCAGTCTCGCGTATTCTTCTCGATGTCGCGTGACGGGCTGCTGCCGAAAGTGTTCTCGGACATCCACCCCAAATTCCGGACACCGTGGAAATCCAATTTGATCTTGATGATCTTCGTCAGCCTGTTCTCCGCGTTCGCTCCGATCTCCGCGGTGGGCCACATGACGAGCATCGGGACGCTGTTCGCGTTCAGCATCGTTTGCGCGGGCATCCTGATCATGCGCAGGACCCACCCCGAATTGCCCCGGCCGTTCAAGACCCCCTGGGTGCCTGTCGTGCCGATTCTCGGCATCCTGGTCAACGCAGCGATGATGTACGGCCTCGGCTGGGAAAATTGGATGCGGCTGTTCGTCTGGCTCGCTATCGGCCTTTCGATCTACTTCACCTACGGCCGCAAACACAGTTTTCTCGCGAAGCGATAGGCTTCAGGTAAAGTTCGCCCCCGGAACAAGGTAAGATCGGCTTTTATGCCTTCCACGCCCTCTTCCGGTCCGGCTGAACTGACGGTCAAAGCAGTCGGACTCGGCCTTTTCCTTGCTTTCGTATTCGGCGCCGCAAATGCCTACCTGGGCATGCGCGCGGGCCAAACCGTAGGAGCGACAATCCCGGCGGCGGTCATCGCCATGGCCTTGTTCCGGCTGAAAACCGTCCGCGGCGGCATCCCGGAACAAAACATCGCGCGCACGGCAGCGTCGGTCGGAGAGGCGCTTGTGGCTGGCGCCATCTTCACACTGCCCGCGTTCATGATGGTTGAAATCGGCGGCGTCCGCCTGTGGCACGATCTCCGGACGCATTACTGGGAAGCGACCTGTATCCTGCTCGCCGGCGGATTGATCGGAGTCTTTTTCATCATCCTGTTGCGGCGTCCGTTGTGCGTCGATGCGGGGCTGCCCTGGCCGGAGAGCGTCGCGAGCGCGGAAATTGTGAAGGCGGGCGAGCGCGCGGGCGCGGCGTCCCGGCTCATCTTCGGCGCCATGGGATTCGGCGGGCTGATTCAGATCCTCAAGAGCGACAAAGGTCTCCAGATCTTTCGCGATTACACCGAAGGATTCCTCTCGTTCCCGCGTTCGGTGGTGCGTCATTTCAATTTCGATAAGGAGACGATCGGGAGCGTGTCCCATGGGGGTGGCATCCCCTGGTCGACGCCGAGCCTCTCCCCCGCCCTTCTCGGCATCGGCTACATCATTGGCCCGTCCCTGGCCTCCATCAACGTCTCGGGCGGCATCCTGGCGTGGTGGGTTCTAATACCGCTGCTCCTCTTTTTCGACCCGGACCTCGCGCAACGTCTCGGCGGCCCGGCTATTGCCACGCCGGACGTGCTTGCCTACACGATCTGGTACAACATCGTGCGGCCCGTGGCCGTCGGGATGATGCTTGTGGCCGCGTTTCACACGCTATTCAGGATGCGCTCCTCGATTGCCACGTCGCTGAAGGGGGCGCTCCGGGCCTCCTCCGCGGCGGCGCACGAGAAAGCGGTCGCGGAACGCACGGAACGCGACATTCCGGCTAAGTGGGTGCTCATTGCGATCGCCGTGCTGGTTCTGCCGATCACGGCCATCTATCAGCACTTCACGGGAAACTGGGGCACCGCCGCGGTGGCCGCCGTCGTGATGACCGTAACGGGCTTTCTGCTCTCGGTTGTCGGCGGCTATCTTGTCGGATTGGTCGGAAGCTCAAATCAGCCGCTCTCGGGCCTCACGCTGTCCGCTCTCGTCGTGTCGGCTCTCGTACTGCTGGCTATCGGAGTGAAAGGAGCCGCCGGCGTGGCCGCCGTGCTGGGCGTAGCGGCCGTTGTGGCGTGCGCTTGCTCTGTTTCCGGATCACTCGTGCAGGACCTGAAGGCCGGGCACCTTCTCGGAGGCACGCCCTGGAAGATGCAGACGGTCGAGATTCTCGCCGTCATCTTGCTTTCCTTCTTTTTGACAGCGCCTATCATCGTTTTGCACGAAGCGAATCTGGCAACGGGTGGGATCGGAGGGCGAGCGTTGCCCGCGCCGCAAGCGGGCCTGATGGCGCAGCTCGCGCAAGGGATCGTAGGCGGTCAGATGGCGTGGGGATTGCTCGGTATCGGCGCCGCGTTTGCTGTCGCACTGATCGCCTGCGGGGCGCGTGCTCCGATGCTTATCGCGGTGGGCATGTATCTCCCCTTTGACACGTCGTCTGCCATCTTCGCGGGCGGCATGATCCGCGCCATCGCCGATCGCGTCACGGCGCGCTATTCCGCCGCGGAGAAAGTCCGCGTCGAGGAACGGGGCACGTTGATCGCTTCCGGTTTGATCGCGGGCGAAGCGATCGTGGGAATCCTTCTGGCTGTGTTGTTTATTTCCGGGGTGCCGTCGATCACACGCGTAATCACGGGAAGCGATCAGTTCAGCTTTTACCCGGCTTGGGGAGGTTGGTTCTCGCTCGCAGCGTTCCTGAGCCTCGTGTACATACTGGTTCGGATCCCGGCGAGGCGGAAGGAGTAACATCACTCTCCCAGCTATCGAACTCGCGGAGGACTCCGTGTAAGTTCGATAGCCGGGAAGTGAAAGCCTTACATCGTGAAACTGAATCCCATGGAGACCTGCACCTGGCGCAACCAGCCGCTGGGAGCCTCCGTGAAGAAATCGGGCTTGGGAGTAAGGTACTGGCGCACGTCCGCGCGAATCAGGAACATCGGGCTGACGCGGACCTTGATGCCGGCGCCGTAATTGAATCCAAACTTCGTGGACCCGCCGCCGCCCGACGTGACCGAATACCCCGGGAACATGTAATTGTTAAACTGACCGCCGCCTGCCACAAAGGGCCTTATTTTCGAGCCTTCCGGTGTTGCATAGAGAAGGAAGTCGTAAAAGCCCTGGTGGATCGCGGTGGAATAGTCGGCACCCGAGTAATTGAGCTGTGTCCGGTTATACGCATAGCCAAACTCGTGTCCCATATGCCCTGAATTGTTGAACGTCATACTGAATCCAAGGCGAAAGCCATTCGTTAGTTTGGCATCCGTTATCAGATCGTTGTTGCTTAGGAGCGAGCCGCCGCCATGCACCCCAAACTCGGCCACCTGAGCCACCGCAGACAGCGAAGAGACCAGAACCAACACAAACGCCAACCGCAGTATCAGTTTCATGCTTCGATTTTATCAGGTTGTCGGCTGGCTTCCAGTGTGAAAGTCAGGGCTTTACACAACTACAACATGCACCTCGCCGGGTCCGTGCACGCCTCGGATCAGGATCTGTTCGATGTCGGCGGTGCGGCTCGGCCCGGTGATCAACACCATCGAACTTGTCTTCTCCGCTGGAATGGGCAGGAGTGTGAAAAGCTCGTCAAGTCCCGTCAGGATGCGGTCCTTCGAAACAAATGCGAGATGCAACGGAGGCAACAAGGAAACCAGGCGTGCTTCCTCCTGGGAGGAAAGCATCACGAGTGACCCTGTATCCGCAAGCGCATAATCGGCTCCGCTTATGCCGATATCCGCCGTCGCGCACAGGCCCCGCAGTTCATCACGCTCGTATACGCCGGAGCGAACGCCGTCGATCCCGGTGATTCCGAGTTCGCGCAGCAAGGGAGCGTTGGAAGCAATCGCACTCTTGCCTGCGAGCAACTGGACGGCATACTCACGCGCCTCATCCGGAGAATGCGCCCGGAATGCGTGCCCGGCCAGCGCATCGAGAGCCGTGGAGAACTTCTGAATGCGTTCTTCGACAGAAACCTCGGGGATGAGCAACCGCACGGCAGGCGGTTCGGTACAAGGCTGGCCCGCACTGCGGCCGAGTGCTGTCCGTACGTTCTGAAGCATCTCGTCGCGTGTCATTAGTCCTGAGTCCTCCTCGCCCTGTTACGCCAGATTCGGCGGAA
>JBDKSR010000571.1:0-2262 GCA_039680545.1 Bryobacteraceae bacterium
CATCGGGACCGTTCGGAAAGAGCTTCAACTATGCCGACGCCGGTGACCGCGTGGAGCCTGCGAGCGAAATGTTCTGGCTGTCCCGGCGGTTTGCTCAACCCGAATACGCGTGGCAGCAGAGACAACTGATGGGACAACGCGGACGGGGCGACGCGCTCGATCTTGTGTGGTACCGCGATGGAGCACAAGGCCCCGGCGAAGCCGGGTGGCCGCTGAACGCAATTTTCCAGGGTGTGCAAGTGGCCTTTCTCCGGAGTAGTTGGGACAATCCGAACGCGATCTTCGTCGGGGTGAAAGGCGGGGACAACAAGGCGAATCACGGGCACCTCGACCTCGGTACCTTTGTCATGGATGCGGGGCGTGTCCGCTGGGCGCTCGATCTAGGCCCGGACAATTACAACCTGCCCGGGTACTTCGGAAAGAAGCGTTGGACGTATTACCGTCTCCGTACGGAGTCCCACAACGTCGTGCTGATTGACGATCAAAACCAGGACCCGGAGGCGAGTGCGGCCATCGTCGCCCAACACGCCCAGCCAGGACTCTCCTGGGTCCGCATCGATCTTTCGCGCGCGTACCCGGGGAAGGTGAAGCGGATGGAGAGAACGGTCGCCCTGGTCCAGAGGAGGCACGTCGTGGTGCGGGACGTCGTCCAAGCGGCGGAGCCGGTGGAGGCGCTGTGGGGAATGATCACCGACGCGGATGTCACGACCCGCGGCGCGACTGCGGAACTGCGTAAGTCAGGCTGGATTCTCTCGGCCCGTATACGTTCGCCGCGGGATGCCGAATTCGCTGTTGTCCCAACCACTCCTCCGCAACCACAGGCCCAGAACGAAGGCACAAAGAAGCTGGTTGTGCGGTTACCGGAAAAAGTGTCCAGTTCAGTGATTGAGGTCTGGCTGACCCCTTATAGCGCCAGCCGCTCGAAGCCGCCGCTGCCGGCCAGGCCCCGGATCTGACAGGTTCTCGAGCTATCGCGGGCCTCGCGGGGTGGATGCTAGGCTGTAGCTATGCAGTTCGCCCTGATCGTATCCCTGGCCGGATTCTTGCTGGCAGCCGGGGCTGACGAATTGCACAAGGCGGCCGGGGACGGAGATCTCGGGAAGGTCCGTGTCCTCCTCGACGCCGGGGCCGATGTCAACGCGCGAAACTCTTTGGGAGGGACCGCACTCCACGACGCGGCCTGGGGCGGCCACTGCGACGTACTGTCACTTCTCCTCGATCGCGGCGCCCAGGTGGACGCGCGGCACGCCGAGGGCGGTTCCACACCGCTGCATTACGCGGTCATCACAAACCACATTGATGCGGTCCGGCTCTTGCTGGATCGCGGTGCGCGCGTGGATGCCGGCTCTAGCTCCGGATTGACGGCCTTACACCTTGCTGCGAATCGTGGATACGAGGAAGTTCTGGCCCTGCTGCTTGCGCGAGGCGCGGACGTCAACGGGAAGGATAACTCGGGTTCCACGGCGCTCGACGAGGCGGCCTGGAAGGGACACGCCGGTGTCGCTAAGCTCCTGATTTCAAAGGGGGCTGATGTGCGGGTGAAGAATCGGGAATCGGGGGCGACACCACTGCACGAAGCGGCCGTCAAAGGGAACGCTGACGTCGTCGCGCTGCTGCTCGCGGCGGGAGCCGACCCCGAGGCTCTTGACAATTCCGGGGCTGCGCCACTCGACGAAGCGTTACGGTATCAGAGCCTTCCAGTTGTAGAGGCAATACTCAACCACGGCGGGGAGAAGAAGCAGTGGGCCATCGAGCGCCTCCGTCAGGTGGTTTTACACGGGCAGGCGGACTTGCTGCGGTTGCTTCTTGAAAGAGGAGCCCGTGCCGATGGGAAGACCAATGACGGTTCAACACTGCTTCACGATGCGGCACTTAAAGGAAATGCTGAAATCGTCTCCCTCTTGCTCGATCACGGCGCCCTGGTGAACGCGACGAACAGCGCCGGCGCCGTGCCGTTGCACGATGCCGCGCTCGGCGGACACGCCGAAGTCGTTGCCGTTCTGCTCGCACACGGAGCGGACGTCAACGCACGGGAAGCGGAGTCCGGTGCGACACCCCTATATAACGCAGCCTCCTGGGGCCGGATGGAGGTAGTCCAACTCCTGGTCTCCAAGGGAGCGGACATCAACGTCCGGACTCGTTCCGGAATCACCCCCCTTTCGAGTGCCCGGGAGAACGGGCATACCTCGGTTGTCGCCTTCCTAAAGGAGCACGGTGCTAAAGAACAGACGCCCTCCGTCCGATGAAGAACGGGGTGCCGTT
>JBDKSR010000572.1:0-6632 GCA_039680545.1 Bryobacteraceae bacterium
TCTACCTCGGCCCGAACAATGCCGTGGACGTGTGGAGCATCAAGAAGATCAACCCCAACAAGATGGTCCACCTCACGGAGAAGCCGGCCGAACTGGCCGTGCGGGCCATGCAGTACTCGTCACGGACTGGCGAGAACGTGCTGGACCTCTTCGGCGGCAGCGGGAGCACACTCATTGCGGCCGAGCAAACCGGCCGCAAAGCGTTCCTAATGGAATTGGACGCTCCGTATTGCGACGTCATCGTTGAACGCTGGGAGAAGTTCACTGGCAAGAAGGCTAAACGAGAACCGGGCGAAGTGCCCGTCGAAGCTGTGGAGGCCACCGTATGATCTACCTCGCTTTTATGCGGAGTATGCGGATATGCGGAGTACGGCACACTTCGCCACCTCCGGAGCCCCAGAGAATGGGGCTCCGGAGAGCAGGCGTCTGGTCTTCTACTCCACATAATCCACTTACAAGCTTTCCAGGAAAGCCAGTACCTTATCGGGCGGCCGATACCGCTTCTTGCGAGTCGATGGTGCTTGAAGTCGATCAAGGGCTTCCTCCTTCATCTTCATGTCGCTGGTCACGTACAGGTGGGTCGTGTTCATGCTCTCATGACCCATCCATAGCGCGATCACGGACATATCCACTCCGGATTGGAGTAAGTGCATGGCGGTGCTATGGCGCAGAACGTGAGGCGAAACCCGCTTATCACGCAAATCGGGGTTTTTCGCGCGAGCCCTGCAAGCGGCATCCGCCAGACGCTTTTCTATACCCGACCGGGTCAGTCGATCCCCAGATCCATTGGGAAACAGAGGGGCATCCGCCGGCAGTTTGTTCTGGCGAATCCATGCCCGGATTTGGCCAGCAGTCTTGTGCCACAGCGGAACCATTCGCTCCTTCCTTCCCTTGCCGTGCAAAAGCAAGCTTGCCGGGCGTCGGTCAACGAAATCTCCAACCTTGGCAACCGCAATCTCGCTCACTCGGGCTCCCGTGTTGTACATCGTGGCAAATAGGACATGATCGCGTCGGCCGCTCCATGTTGAATCCACAAGCGAATCAAGGATGGACGACACCTCTGCCTCCGACAGATACTCGATCAGCCGGCGGCTCTGTTTCTTACGCGGAATGGCCATGCATCGCTGTGCCAGTCCAAGCGATTCCGGCACGTGATGGCCAACGTAACGCAGAAAGCAGCGAATGCATGCCAACCGCTGATTCCGGGTTCGGGCAGTGTTACCACGTGTCCGTTGCAGGTAGTCAAGGAATCGCAGGACGTTGTCGGCGTCCAGGTCCGCCAACCGCAGTCGTTCGCAAGATCGCTTCAGTTGACCGGCAAGAAATTGCAGGAGCAACCGCAACGTGTCCCGATAGGAGTGGATGGTCTGCTGGCTACAGTCTCTCTGCTGCACCATGTACTCGCAGAAAAATCGCTGCATCATCTGGGGCAATTCGAGGATGTCCTTCTTCATCGCAAGGCCCTCCCCGTCTCGAAGAATTGACAGGTCTCGGATCGCCGTCCGACCAGTTCCATCACAGCGGGAACGGCGTTGAGATACCAATACGTCTCGCCTATGTGGCGATGGCCCATGTAGAGCGAAAGGGCGTGGACGCATCGCGGCATATCGTGCTTGGCCCGGAGCCAGGCGATCAGGCAGTTGCACGCGAAAGTGTGGCGCAAGTCATACAGTCGTGGTGCTCGCCGACCTGGCCCAGCGGCAATTCCGGATGCGAGCCGAAGTCGGTCAAAGCGATGAGACATGGCGATCTGACTCCACTTTTCACCACGGGCATTAACGAAGAGCGCTCCCGATGAATGACCAGGAAACGTACGGTTACGAAGACTCGTGTACTTGCGCAGAGCCGTTAACGTGCTGGGAGCAACCGGAAGCACCCGCGCGGCCCGGCCTTTTGACTCCCGAACGTGAATTTGACCTTGGCTCCACAGGATGTCTTGGTCACGGAAACCAATCGCCTCGCCTGTGCGCAATCCAGTGCTCGCCATCAGCCCGATCAGCGTTGCTTGGGATTCTCCAATCAATAGAGCCGTCGTCCGCAAGGATCTCGCGATGGACATCAGGTGCCGTACTTCCGCATCAGAGTAGATGTACGGCACCTTTCGCCGATAGCCCGGATGGGGCAAAGGGCGAGGGGGGATTTCAACGCGTGCCTCGTAGCTGTTCCAGAATTTGGCGAAATCGTGAAGAATCGCCAGTCGGCGCACGTGGTAGGCCGACGCCACTCCCTGGGGAGCATACGCAAATTCCTCCGCCCATTGGCGTCTTAACACACCACGGTAACCGTGCCAATCGGCAAATCGCGCAAATTCACGGAGAATCCATTCCACGTATGGGAGTCGGAATCCCATGCCACGGCGGTAGCCGAGGTAATCGTCGATCCAATCGGTCAATGTCTTGTTTTTCATGGCTTTGCCTCCGGCCAACGCCTGACAGCCAGCGACAATTTCCGTTGATCGAGTTGCGCATAGATCGTCGTGGAGCGAATGTCCTCGTGGCCCAGTATGTCTGCCACCTCTTTCAACGAACTGCCGCAATTCAGCAGGCGGGTGGCGAAGGTGTGACGAAACGCATGGGTTCCTACAAGCGGCGGTTTCAATCCTTGCGCCAGTGCCACGTTTCTCAGTCGGTGGTTGATATAGACAGGAGTCAACGGTTCTAGACATGGTGTACGATGACGCACAAACACTTCCCGTCGCCTGCTTTGCGGGCGATCCGTTCGCAGGTAATCTGCGACTGCGCGGCCAACCCGTTGCGGTAATGGCAACCAATACGGGCGATGTCGCTTGGAGTTGGGAATCCGAATGGCACCTTTTCTCCAATCAATGTCGTCGAGGCGCAAGACGGCCAAGTCACCAACGCGCATGCCCAGATCGGCCAGGCAAAGTGCCATCGCGTAATCTCGGCGGCCATCGGCAATCGAACGATCAAAACCGGCGAGCCACTGCGCCAACTGTTTCTGAGAGAGAATCTTACCAGGCAATGACGTGGCTGGCTTCCGAATTCGAGGCAGAACTTCAATCAGCTTCTCGACGTCGTGTCCCTGCAATTGCTGAAACCGCAGGTAGTGCCACAGGTAGCCGCGTAGGTTCTTGTTCCTCGTCTTGCCAAGGTCGAGCTGGTGGCGGAAGAAGTTCAGGACCACGCATGGCTTCAGTGCCCGCCACCGCGCTTTCTCGGAACCGAACGCGTAACGGTGAAAGTCTCTCGCGGCATTCAGATTTCGACAGATGGTATCATTTGCCAAGCCGCAACGGTCACGAAGATGCATTTCATATTCGACGAACATCGTCATTGGGCGGCGAGTCGCGTTCACGTCACCATCACTCCGGCGCGATGCCAGCAGAGACATGGCCTTGGGAAAGACCGTCCGTCTTCCGTCCTGATCGTCCGCGCGACCGTTTGGGGTTGGGGGACGGCGACGGCGCGCGGCCAGGAATTGTTGGACATGTTCCTGGCATAGGCTCTTCTGGGAATAGCCCTTGGAAGCGAACCACACACCAAAGTGTTGAAGCATCAGAAACCAATGACTTCCACTCTCCCTGCTGTATCCTTGTTGATGCAACCATTCGCCCAGCGGCTCAAGGATCGCGCCGAATGGACCTTCGCGCAGACGTTCTCGCCGACGCCGGCACAGTACGTAGAACTCAAACATGGGTTTACCCTTTCGTAAGGTCGGGGCCCAATTGCCCACGAGTAAACCCATATTATGCGGACCAGCCGACGATTCATACGACGGCAGGAACGTGTCGTTGGTCCCTATACTCCGCATATCCGCATACTCCGCATAACAGCGATTATGCGGAGTTCCGCATAATGGCCTCACCTTACACGCACATCGACCCGGCGGTTCGGCGGCAACGATTCGAATCCGCATGCCGCGCTGCGGCCGCACTGATTAGCCGGGGAAAGACCGTGTTCTCACCGATCTCGCACAGCTACGGAATCTGCGCATGCGGAATTCCGCACGACTGGCAGTTCTGGAAGCAGCACGACCATCGGTACCTGGAGGTGTGCGACGAGGTCGTGGTGCTGATGCTTGACGGCTGGCAAGAGAGCGTCGGCGTCCAAGCCGAGATTGCCATCGCCCGGGAGTTGGGCAAACCGGTCACGTTTCTTTCGGCCGGCACTCGCACCGAGGAAAACCCTGGGCAAAGGGGAAGGCGGGCGGAAAGATGGACCGATCAGCTGGGCACGAACACATCCTGCCCCGATGGCATCGCGATAGCGGCTGGCTGCGAGGCGGAATCGCTACAGCGCGGGCGACCTGCCTGCCGTGGCATCGCGGCAAATCGCTCCAGTTCGTCGTCGGGGATCGCGTAGGTGTTGCCAACACGGATCGTCTTGATCCGTCCCCGCTGGCACAACAGCCGCACCCGACTCGGGTCCACATGCAAGATGGCCGCTGCCTCGGTGGTCGTAAAGTATCGCATCGCTTACCTCGCAATCGAATAGGCGTCGTGTTGGAGTTCTCCGCGGTCGTATACCAGGGCACCGGCGTAGTGGTCCGTGAGCGAGACCACCTTGCCCGGCAGTTCTTCGGGCAGGCTGCCGAAATAGAACCCGCTGTCCGTTTCGCCAAACGAGAGCGGGTTGCCGTTGCGGACGATCAGCAGGCGGGCCGGTTTCCGCCACAAGCCGAGGATCGCCAGGCGCCCCTCGGCCATCTCGGCGGCCCGTGCCGCCCGCAGGCCCAGCGCACCGGGGAAGCGGGCCATCAGCAGCCCGAGAACCTCGCTATCGCACTCGGTGTGCATGGCCAATTGGTATTTTCGCACGAGGCTGGCATGGTTCTGGACCACACCGTTGTGGACGAACCAGCCGCGACCGGCCGGGTGGGGATGGTTGTTGCGGTTATCGCCGGGCGAGCCATGCGTGGCCCAGCGGCAGTGGCCGATCACCACCGCCGCGCCTCGGCATTGGTCCAGGTCGCCCAGGTTGGCCGTGGCGGGGCCGGGGCGCTTGAAGGTATGGATGGTCCCGTCCGCCGCCAGCCACGCCAGTCCGAACGCGTGGTGGCCCCGCTGTTGCGTCTCGATGGCGATCCGCTTCAGGCGAGCCAGGTCGGGCCCGCGTCCGTTCTTGGTAATGAATCCGAAAATCCCGCACATCGCTTTTCTCCTTGTGATCGTTGGGTTGCCTCGTCAGGCGGCGGGAACCCATCCCGCCGCTACGCCGGAGCACCCGCTCATCGAGCGGGTCGGGGCGTTTCGGCTTCAGACCTGCGCGTCGTACTTCTTGGCCAGGCGGCGGAACTCGGCCTTGATCTCGTCCTGTGGGATGGCGTCCGAAATCCATCCAAACTGTTTACCGTCGTGGATGCGGGCGTAGCCTTTACCCCAGGCCAGGTATCCGATCAGTCGTTCCGCCTCGCTCTGGCCGGGGCCGGCCTTCTTCCATCCGCCCGAAAGCGGCTTCGGGCTCCAGGTCGGCATCCGCTTTCCGCTAATGGCCCGCTCAACCAATCCCAGGCAGACCTGAATCCAACCAATCACCTTCGTCGTGTTGGTCGTTCCCGAGAAAACCCGGAACTCAACCGTGTCCTTTGTCCCGTGGGCGAGGTTGGTGAGGTTCAGGGCGTGGTAGCGGTTACGGTCGAGGTTCGGCTTGGCCGCCTTGTCGTTCCCGTACTTGCGGACGCCGCCACAGAACGTTCCGCGCTCGCGGTTCTTGCTTCCGGTGATCGCGTAGAGGCCCTTCTCGACGTAGGCGACAATCGTGACCAGGCGGGCCAATGCCTCGCTGGGCCATTCCCGTTTCCAGCCGATGTGTACGTGGACCCCGCAACTCGCGTTGACCCGGTGCCCCTTGGCCTCGAGCGTGCGGAGGACCTCGGCCGCCTGGGCGATGCCTTCTTCGCCTCGCAAGATCGGGCTTACGATCTCGCACTTGTGGCCGCCGCCCGCGTTGTTGATCGAGCCGTCCGCTTCGGCGGTCCAACCCGTGGGCAGGTACGGCACCTGGATTCCGTGCCTGTAGGATCCGATCCGCAGCCCCTCGTGGCGAACCGCGTGGTCGGGGGCGATCGTCTCGATCTCGATTCCGAAGGTCAGGTCGTTGGCGTTCATCGTTCTTATGCTTGTGTGGGTGGGTGGCGTACCCCTCGTGACAGTGGTAACTGTCGCTCATCCGCGACGTTTTGTCCAGCTAATTCCATAGGACCTAAGTCCAAACGGTGTTGTGGCTTATGGCTCGATCTTTGTGTCGGAATTGGCGGCTTGGGTGGCGGAAGTGCCCGAAAACGCCCGGGGGCCGGAAATGGCCGAAGAGAACCCCGGGCGGAAACCCGGGGCAGGGAGGAGAGGAGGGGAAGAATGCCCTAGCGCGGCGTTATGCGCGGGTAAACTTCCCGCGTTCCGCCTTGCGGAACCGGGCCTCATTACCCTTGAGCTTGATCTCGCGGATGATCGCGCTGTAGACCGTGGCGTGGGGCGTCTTGCCGCCGGGCGACTTCCAATAGCCCTTGGCCTCGGCCGCCTCGACCATCTCCTTGGACGTCATCGGCTGACCCGACTCCTCGAGCACGCGGGCGGCGGCGTCCAATCCGCTCACCCGTTTCTCCTTGGGCTGCTTTGTGGCCTGCGTTCGCTTGGGCTTGTCGGCCTTCTTGCCGTCCGTTGCGTCGGTGGCCAC
>JBDKSR010000573.1:0-2900 GCA_039680545.1 Bryobacteraceae bacterium
GGCGGTTACACTGTAGTGTGGCATGTCTCAATCCTCTCTGCCTGTGCGGGGTGGACCCGCTGTCTCTTTACGCCTCCGCCGCGATGGTGATCTTGGCCGTCCCGCTTGCGTATGTGAATGTCACCGCCGGTGGATCGGGGTACCGGACCATCAGCACCGTGAAGGCCAGGACCGTTCCCGAGTTGCCCGCCGCATCGATCGGCTTGATGCGCCACTGGTGGCTGGTCACGTCCGCCAGCGTTCCCGTGGAATAGGTCAGCCATTCCGAGCCGCTTACGGGAACAATGCGATCGCGGGCCACCCAAGCCCCGCCGGAGTACTCCTCGATCAGATACTGGACGGCGTCCGCATCCCTCTGCCATCCGAGTATCAGGTTCGGAGGATGCGCATCCGTCGGATTCACCGTATCTGCATCGAGCACCTCAATCAGCGGGGAATCCCCATCATCCACACTGACCAGAAACTCAGTCGCCTCCTGGGTGCTCACCAGCACTCCGTCACGGTACACCCGGTATGGAGCGCCAACGGTGGACGTCCAGGAGAGGGACCAGAGGCCCGCTCCGAGCTGGACGGGGTCTATCAAGGTGATAGCCATCAGGCCGCGCTCACATTCTGCAACGTCCATGTCGCCGTCACTACCCATTGCCCGGCCGTCAGGCCACCCACGGGGTTCAGCACCTTCAAGGTCGAAGGCCACACAACCTGGACGTCATGCACGTAGACGTATGGGATTGACCGTGCGTCTGGAGTCGTCACGGTCACTATGGTCCCAATGAGCGCTTCGGCCGCAGTGATCCAAGTACCAAGGTCGTCCACGTCGGCCACCGTCGTAATCATGACCGGAGCCGATCGCTTCCCCATCTTCTGCAGGGCCACGCCATCTACGCCGTCTCTGGTAACGTTTGAAGCCCGCATATGAGGGACCAGCAGATCCGAACCGGAGAATCCCAGGACCGCTACTGCTCCGATGGCTGGGTTTGCCATGGTTATCGCTCCTTCCCAGCCCCGCCCGCCTCGCGTGCCGGCGCCGCGCGCTGGTCGTTGACGATCACGACGCGTTGCGCTTCCGCTTCGCGCTTATGGCGTTCACTCGCCAGCCGCGCCACCTCGCGCTCCTTGACCTCCTCAATCGCGTGTAAGCCAACAGCCTCGCCTACATCGCTGACGAGTCCCTTGGCTCCCTTTCTGCCAAGGCGTTCCGTCTCATGTCTCTCATGAAGGTATTCCCCAACCACGCCTTCCGTGTCCACGCCCCTCGATCGCTCAGCACGGGTTGCCTCGGTGCGCTCCATGTAGTAAGACGCCGGGTCCGTGTAGAGCATGTTCCGGTAGGCCGCCTCGCGCTCATCCATCCCGGGACCTGCATCATAGCCTTGCGCCAGCATCTTCAGCGTCCGGCGCGTACCCAGTTTATCGCCCTTCTCCCCGAGCAACTCCGGGCGGCCGGCAAGCCTGTTCAGCTTTTCCTCGACGCTGCCCGAGGCCATAGCCGAGCGCAGGTCCTGCATCCTCCAGGTTTCGGACGTTGGCTCCATGACCTTCTGTTTTGCCAACTCCGAATCCTGTTTGGCCAGGCGCTGCTCATCGGCGCGGAGGGTGGCCAGTTTGTCCTCGTAGATCCGTTCTTCTTCCACGCGGGCCTTGCGCGTGGCCACATCCTCAGCCTTTTGCGCTCCGGCGTATTTCCCCTTGTGAGTGCCCTTCGCGTCGGCCGCGGCGTCCGCCAGGTCCTCGTCCTGCCAGGCGCGGCGCTTCTGCTCGCGTTCCGATTCGAGGGTTTCCACCTGCGACTTGAGTTGCTCGCGGCGCGCGGAGATCTCGGCGCGCTGCTTCGACGCAGATTCCGGAGCCACCTCGCGCAGGCTCTTCTGGATGTCTTCATCGGACGGCCCGCCGCCGCCCACCATGCGCATGACTTCGTCTATGACCTGAACCTTGCTCGGGGCGCGGGCCCGGGCGATAAGAAACTGCATGGTCTGGTCGGTTGACAACCCGCCTTCCTTGGCCATGCCCATCATCTTCTTGGCGTTTTCGTCGAGCCCTTCAGGCATGAACCGCATGGCCCGCGCCGCGAAGTCGGCGGATTCTCCCGCGCTCATGTTGCCCCAGACGTCGCGGGCTCCGAGCATCATCTTGCCGGCCGCGACGGGGTCGTAGCCCAGCTTCGACATGCGGGCGGATTGGTCCAGCGTTTCCATCAGGCCCTGCGGAGTGGACGCGATGCCGGACGTGGAGAGCTGCTGGAAGGTCTTCCCGAGCATGTTGGCGTCGACGTCGTAGCGCTTGGACAGTTCCTGAACCTGCTGGCGGACCTGGGGCATCAGTTCATAGCTGCCCGTCGCCGACAGGCCGGCCGTGATGGATTGGGTCTGGTTTTTCAGGTTCTCCGCCAGCGTTTTGACGCGGTTCAGCCGCGCCTCCATGACATCGCTGGCAATCTCGACGGCCTTCTGCACCGTGAACCAGCCGCCGGCCATCCCGGCGATGGAGAGGGACAGCCCGTCCGTTGCCGACTTACTCTGCTCCATCGCACGGGCGAAGCCCTGATGGTGCTTGACCGTCTGATCGGCCGCCTTTTGGAGCTTCTCGTCGGCGTCCTTCGCCGCCTTGGCCACATCGCTGGTGGACGACTCGAGGTCGTCCATGGCCCGCTTGGCGCGCAGCAATCCTGTAACAAGCTTCTGCTCGTCGGCGCTCAGTTCAAAGACGATGTTCGCCATTTCAACTCCGTCTCAACGACATCATGGCCAGGGCCAGTTCCTCTGCGATCCTGCGTTCCGGCGGCCCTACGTAGAAATCGAACTCGATTTCTGCTCTGGTTGGGTGGTATCCGGAGAGCCGTCTGCGCCAGCTTTCAAATCGGGTCCAAGCTCCGACTCGTTTTTTTTTGAGTTCAGTTC
>JBDKSR010000574.1:0-1804 GCA_039680545.1 Bryobacteraceae bacterium
CTTCCTTTCAAGTGCTTATCTTCCCGCCGGACTCTCGCCCCGCGGCTTCGAATCGCTTCTAACTCCACTATATCAGGTACCTGTTGCAGGATATGGTAGACTGTGAACAGGTGGACACCGTGGAACGAGGAACATTGCTGGTCGATCGAGCGCCTGTGGGCTCAGACTGTGTCTGGTGCCGCGGGACTGGCACTATTTCCGGCGGTCTGATCGCACCGTCTCCGTGCCCTCATTGCGGCGGACTCGGTCGAAAGCGGATCCGCACCGTCGTCTGCCCGCGCTGTGACGGCGCCGGGTGGATCGAAAAGTCCGCTTGTTGTGAATCCAGATGCCCGGTCTGCGATGGCCGGGGAGAGGTATCCCGATGAACGCACTCAACAACCTGATTTTCTTCGGCGCACTCGCGCTGATTTGGTACGTCCTCAACCTGGTGCCCCCGGCGAAACCCAAGATTCGCAAATGAAACTCCAACTCTACCTCATCCGTCAACGCGACACCGAACTCTATTCCCGCGGCGGCGACCCGCCGGACTGGGGGCCGCTGCGCATCGCGAAAATCTGGACAACCCGCGGTGCATTCGTGCGCCATCTCCAGAACGCCTTCAAGACCCTCGGTTTCATGCCGGAGACCTGGGAGGTACTGGAGTACTCCCCCTCCGCGCCCACCAACATCATTCTCGTCAAAGACTTCCCACTTGCCCGCATCGACGGCCGGCCGTCCGGCGGTGGGCACAAACGTTCAGCTTTTTTGAAGGAGTTCGTATGATTCAGGCGCCAACCAACGTTTTTTGGCTCTCTCTTCGCGACGAATTCACGCACACGATGCGACACCTGAAACCGACCTCATCCGGCCGAATCGAACCGCTCGTGCGCCCCGAATCGCTCGACGCCAACATCGACGACATCCCCACGATTCCGTGGAAACACTTCGTCGCGCATGAATTCGTCCAAGGCCCGGTACTCTGGCTTGTTCACGGCTACAATGCCGAGTTCCCGGTCGCCGCGAAGGCCTATCGGCAAATTCGGGCCACGATTGACGACCGAGTACGTTTCTACAACAACCTCCACGCCTCCGTCGCCATCCACCTACGCCCCTGGATCCCGCGCACCATCATCCAAGTCCTGTGGGCCGGCGGCTGGTCTGGCCTCGCTTCCTTCGCGCCCGCCTGGCACCGCGCCAAAACCGCCGGCCGGCTTCTCGCCGGGGCGATCGACGAAGTCGTCTACGCGATGCACCGAAGCTGCCGCAGTAGCTCCGCAATCGACCAACGCATCGTCGGGCACTCCATGGGCTGCCGGGTCATCGGCGAGACGTTCAAGCACCTCGCGTCCAGAACATTGTTGACTATGGATTTCCAAGTCTTCCTCGCCAACGCCGCCATTGACAAGGACGCTCTCGACAAAGAATATAGTGTTTTGTCGACGCTTTCGCAACGTTGCGTGGCCTTCACGTCCCAGCGCGATCCGGTCCTGAAGCTCTACCCCTTCGGCCGTGCGCTAACCACCTGGAACCCGGCGCGTTGGACTGTTCCTGCGCTCGGGCTCGGCACCACGAGCCGCGGCGGGATCACCAACGTCGACTACTCCTCACATCCCGAGCACGCCTCCGACCACGGCGGCGCGCGCAAAACGAAAGTCTTCTACCAATCTCTGTTGAACTGAAAGTAAATCTCATGCAATTCCTGGGACTGGCCTTCGCGTCCACCATCAAGAAAGCCCGCAACTTGGCATTTCGTCTGGCCGCCGAGCGTATCATCGACGCTATTCGGGACCGATTCCCGAAACTCTCTTCCCGTGCGCACCCC
>JBDKSR010000575.1:0-1843 GCA_039680545.1 Bryobacteraceae bacterium
GTGTGCCGCACGTGCATGGAATACGTATCCATGAGCCACGCCATGGTTTGCTGGTTCGTGTTCATGTCGGGAGCGGGCACGTCGCGCTCCGGTCCGATGAAATCGAGAATCTCAGCCGTATACCGCCTCGTGATTCGTTCGAGTTCGCTTTCGGAGAGTAAATTCGGGTCGCAGACCACGCCGCCCTTGCCGCCGCCAAACGGAATATTAACGACCGCGCACTTCCAGGTCATCCAGGAGGCCAGCGCGCGGACCTCGTCGAGTGTGACGTCGGGAGCGTACCGTATGCCGCCTTTCGCGGGACCCCGTGCAATGGAGTGCTGCACGCGAAAGCCGGTAAAGACCTCAATCCGCCCGTCATCCAACTGCACGGGAATATAGACCGTGATTTCTTTGGAAGGCGCGCGAAGGATCTTGCAGATCCCGTCGTTCAGACCAAGTCGCGCAGCAGCTTCATCAAATCTGATTTCCGCAGCCAGCCATGGGTTGGTTTCCTGTTCGAACGTAAGTGTCGTAGCCATCTACCACCCTCCGCCATCATTATTGCAGGGCCAGTGTAGCACCGCTGTGCCGTAGCGGCATTCTCATTTCGTTCTTATTGGAAATTCCGCCGCAAGCGGCCACCGAGCGAACTGATGCGCCGGCGCATCTCACCGAGCGCTTCCGAGTAGAGGCGATGGTCCGGTTTGCCGTCCTTCAGGTAGTCGAGGACGACAGCCTCCGCCGCGACGAATTCTTCGGCAGCTTCGGCCACATCAGCCGCGATGTCATGGGGAATCGTCGTCACGCCGTTGGCGTCCGCGTGAAGAAGATCGCCGGGAAGCACAGGGATTCCTCCAACGCGGACGGGTACGTGCACCGCCGTAATCTGGCTATAGCCGTGTGAGCAGATAACCGAACCGGCAAACGCCGGGAACTGGAGCCGCCTCACCTGTTCCAGATCGCGCGCCGCTCCGCTGGTCACAATGCCAACTGCCCCGAAGGCCTTATAGCTGGAGCACATGACTTCGCCGAAGGTCGCCGCGACGGGAGGATCGTCAACATCTTGGAAAACGACAATCGGCGGGCCGGGAAGCTCCGCGAAGCGCTGAACCTGGTCATCGAGCGTCGCGTAGGACGATCCCTCCGGACGTTCGAAGGCTCCCCGAAACAACGCGGTTGCGGCGTAGCCCACAGCCGGGGGCATCTCGGGATAGCAGGCTCGTATCCGGGCATCCATGTACCCGGTGTTTCGCGGACGGACGGCGAACAGCTCAATGACGTTGCAGATCGTCGGCGTGTCGTACTGGCGAAGCAGGGAAAGGTGACGTTCAGAGAGTTCGGGAAGGGGCATCGCATCTAATTGTAGGCCGACCGGATCCACGCAGGTAATCGGAAAAGAAACGAGCTTCGATAGGACCACAACATGCCGTGGGCTAGGTTAAAAGGCTTACCACTGCTCGCGCGGCACAGGAAAAATCCCCGGAAATTGTTCTCTCTCTAAATAAATCTTGCCTTTTCGCCGATCACTGATCCATAATCATCAGTGGATCGTAGTGGTTGAAAGTGGCAGGAAATGGCTGAAGCCTCCAAACTCACGTCGAGGGTGGATCCCCCAAACGGGATTTACCCGGCTCGTGTCGACGAGAAGGGCCGGCTGAAGTTTCCCGCCAAGTTCCAACAGTACATACAGAGCTTTGGTGATCCTCGCGTATTCGTAACCAGTTTGGACACCACCACTGCTCGAATTTACCCGATTTCGGTCTGGAATGAAAATCAGGAGTTCTTCGAGCAGTTCACGGCAAACCCCGAGGCCGCCGAGGACGTCGCCTTCATCGCCAACGATCTGGGCGCCGATGCCGAG
>JBDKSR010000576.1:0-5370 GCA_039680545.1 Bryobacteraceae bacterium
GTTCGAAAACCGCAATCCCAAAGAACGGCCGGAGGGCGCCTGGGAGCAATGCGAGGCGTTGTGCGGAGGCTGGAGCTACAAGGGTGCGAAGGCTCCCTGTAAGCCCGCGTCGTACGTGATCGAGAGGCTAGTGAGAAACCGCGCCTGGGGCGGCAACTACCTGCCGGATTTTGGGCCGCGGCCGGACGGGACACTGCCGCCCGCGTACTACGAAATTTGCGAACAGATGGCGGGCTGGATGAGGCACAGCAGCGAGTCGGTGTTCGCGACCGCAGCAGGTCCGTATCCTGAGAAGTGCGACGTGCCGGCCACGCTAAAGGCCAACGCCATGTATCTGCACTTCCTTTCTCCGGAACAGAAGACCGCGACACTCAGTGGGGCCAAGGC
The DNA here is from genome assembly GCA_039680545.1 of Bryobacteraceae bacterium. Taxonomy (GTDB): domain Bacteria; phylum Acidobacteriota; class Terriglobia; order Bryobacterales; family Bryobacteraceae; genus JAEHDI01. The sequence goes on from JBDKSR010000576.1 coordinate 388, forward strand.
GCCTAAGAGCGCAAAACTCCTGCGCACGGGCCAGCAAGTGAGATGGAAACAGGACGGCAACCGGCTCGTCTTCACCCTGCCGGAGCTTCAGCGCACGGGCTTCGATGAAGTCGTGAAGGTCGCCTGGATGTGAAGGTTTCAAAGAACTAGGATTATGGCTGCAGCGGTGGCACTTCGTCCCCCACAGGGCGGAGCGGTGTGCCACCCCGGCAGCCGATAAACCTGATTCTATCAATCAGAAAGACGTCACTTACTCGACATCTTCCGTTTGCGCCGGCGCATAACATAGAGCACTAGCATTGCGGCCGCTGCGATCCACAAAACAGCAGAAAGCGTCGTATTGTCCATTGATGTGGCTTTCTCCTTCAAATGACTATACAGCAACTATTGCGATAAACACCAGCTTTTCGAGCCGGTTTTCGAGTTGAAAACTGTACGGCAGCTATCGCAACTCGACGACGACCTGAAACAGAGACGAAGGCAACTGGATACCTGCCGCGATGAGGCGCTCACTGAATTTCGGCCGGATGCCCGTCGCGCGGAAGCGTCCTTTGACACGCCCGTCATCTCCCAACCCGGTCTTCTCGAACACGAACAGGTCCTGAACCGTGATCTGCTCGCCTTCCATTCCGCAACACTCGGTGATGTGCGTGACACGGCGGGCCCCGTCCGTCATGCGGCCGATCTGCACGAAGAGATCGATGGCGGAACTCATCTGCTGGCGGACCGCGCGCATCGGAATGCCCGCATTCGCCATGCCGACCATGGTCTCGATGCGGCTGAGCGCATCCCGTGGCGAATTGGCGTGCACCGTCGTCAGTGAACCATCGTGGCCCGTATTCATCGCCTGGAGCATGTCGAGCGCTTCTTCGCCGCGAACCTCGCCGACGATGATACGGTCGGGGCGCATGCGGAGTGCGTTGATGACCAACTGACGGATCTTGACCGCGCCTTCCCCGTCGATGTTTGACGGACGGGATTCCATGCGGGCGACATGGCGCTGGCGAAGCTGCAATTCGGCTGCATCCTCGATCGAGACAATTCGTTCGTTGTCCGGGATGGCGCCCGACAGGATGTTGAGCAACGTGGTCTTGCCCGCGCCGGTTCCGCCGGAGACAACAATGTTCAGGCGAGCCTTCACGCAGGCACGCAGAAGTTCCAGCATGCCTTCGGTGAGGCTGAGGTTCTTTACCAGCGTCTCAGCCGGGAGAGGGATGCCCCCGAAACGGCGGATCGACAGCAGCGGGCCATCCACAGCCACCGGGGGAATCACCGCGTTCACGCGGGAACCATCGGGCAGGCGGGCATCCACCAGCGGTGATGATTGATCGATGCGCCGGCCGACTCGCGAGACGATCTTCTCGATGATCCGAGTCAGGTGGGCATCATCGCGAAACTGAACCGCGGTCTCAATCAGCTGGCCTGCGCGCTCGATGTGGACCATCTTCGGCGTGGTGACGAGGATATCGGAGATGGTCGGATCGTCGAGCAGAGGCTCGATAGGACCGAGGCCGTATACTTCGGCCAGAACCTGGTCCGTGACGGCTTCCTTATGTCCGTTGAGAGGCAGATGCAGGTCGTCGATAGCGCGTGAGATAGAGGCCCGCACTTCGGCCTTCGCGCGGTCGCCCGCCATGGCGCCGACCTGGTCCGGATGGATCATGTCGAGGAGCCGGGTATGAATCGCGATGCGCATCTCAGTCATTTCCTGAGGCGATCCGTACGGTGAAAGTACAGGCACTCGTCCACCGGCGCCAGCCGCCACAGGAGGATTCATGTCCTTGAGATCTAGGGTTGCCGCTGCCATTTCGTCATTGACCTTCCACACTCGCAGAAAGATGCGGGTGACAGTAGTACTCTCAGTAGTAGTATAGGTACTATACCTTAGTCAAGCGAAATGAACGGAATTCGGCAAAAATGAAGCGGGAGTTCCAGGACTTAAGTTCCGGAAAGCAGGAAAATGAGCAAAGAAAAGGCGTCTGGCTTATTCGACCAGACGCCTTGAACGGGTTGAATCTTACTCAGCGAGGGACGGGTCGCCAGGGTCTTCAGAGAGGCCGCCAGTGTACTCCAGGCGAGTCTCTTCCTCGTATCCCGGTATACCCTCGATCGGAGCCTCGGCCTCTTCAGCCACGACTTCTTCCTCAATGTCCTCTCCGGCGATCTTGACCCGGCGATAGTAATCCAAGCCGGTGCCGGCGGGAATGAGGCGTCCCATCGTGACGTTTTCCTTGAGGCCGCGGAGGTGGTCCACCTTGCCGTTGATGGCGGCTTCGGTGAGCACACGCGTCGTTTCCTGGAACGAAGCAGCCGAAATGAACGAGTCCGTAGAGAGCGAAGCCTTGGTAATGCCGAGCAGAACCGCCTTCCCATCGGCAGGACGGCCTTGCGCTTCGATGACCCGCTGGTTCTCCTCGCGGAACTTGAACTTGTCGACGACCTCTTCGGGCAGGAACTCGGTGTCTCCGATCTCCTCCACCTTCACCCAGCGCATCATCTGCCGGACAATCACTTCGAGGTGCTTGTCGTTGATGTTGACGCCCTGGAGACGGTAGACTTCCTGAATCTCGTTGACCAAGTACTTCTGGAGTTCCTTCTCGCCGAGTACGTGCAGAATGTCGTGCGGATTCCGGGGGCCGTCCATCAACGGGTCGCCCGCCCGGACGCGCTCGCTTTCCTGCACGTTGATATGAACGCCGCGTGGAATCAGGTATTCGCGCTGCTGTCCGTCGTCACCGGCGACGAAGACCTTGCGGTAGCCTTTGGCAACCTCGCCGAACTTGACGACGCCGTTGATTTCGGAAATCACGGCCGTCTCGCGCGGCTTGCGGGCTTCGAACAACTCAACAACACGCGGCAGACCGCCGGTGATGTCCTTGGTCTTCGTGGTGGCCTTGGGGATCTTCGCCAGCACGTCGCCGGCGAACACTTCCTCGCCGTCCCGCACCATCAGGTGGGCCTGAGTAGGCATCAGATAGCGCCGCTCGTCAGACTTCGAGCCTCCGGCAGGCCGGATCACGATGGCCGGCATACGCTTGGAATCAGGCGCCTCGACGACGACCCACTGCGACATACCAGTGATTTCGTCGACCTGTTCCTGCAAGGTCGCGCCATCCACCAGGTCGCGGAAATGAACCGTGCCGCTGACTTCGGTCAGAATCGAGAAGGTGTAAGGATCCCACTTGAGGAGGATGTCGTTGGCGCTCACCGGAGCGCCGTCCTCGAAGAGAATCTTCGCGCCGTAAACGACCTCGTAACGCTCCTTCTCGCGGGCCTTCTCGTCGACGACGGCCAGGATACCGTTGCGGTTCATGGCGATGATTTCGCCACTATGGTTCCGTACGGTTGAAATGCCGATGTACTTGGCACGCCCATCCGACTTCGCGTCCTCGGTGGATTGCTCGCTGACGCGGGTCGCGGTGCCGCCGATGTGGAACGTACGCATGGTGAGCTGCGTTCCGGGCTCGCCGATCGATTGGGCGGCAATGACGCCGACCGCCTCACCACGCTCGACCAGCCGTCCCGTGGCCAGGTTACGGCCGTAGCAGAGCTGGCAAGCGCCGCGCTTCGACTCGCAGGTCAAAACGGAGCGGATCTTGACGCGCTGGACACCGGCGGCCTGAATATTAGCCGCGATCTCCTCGTCAATTTCCTGGTTGGCGTGGACCAGAATGTTCTGGTCGTAATCGTAAACGTCCTCGAGCGACACGCGGCCGACGATGCGGTCGCGCAAGGGTTCGATGGTCTCGCCCGATTCGACGATCGCCTCGACGAAAATGCCGTCGGCGGTGCCGCAGTCAAACTCGCTGATGATCACGTCCTGGGCGACATCGACCAGACGGCGGGTCAGGTAACCCGAATCGGCGGTCTTCAGAGCCGTGTCAGCAAGTCCTTTCCGCGCGCCGTGCGTCGAGATGAAGTACTGCAGCACGTTCAGACCTTCGCGGAAGTTCGCGGTAATTGGGGTCTCGATGATCTCGCCCGAAGGCTTCGCCATCAAGCCGCGCATACCGGAGAGCTGGCGGATCTGCTGTTTGGATCCGCGGGCGCCGGAGTCGGCCATGATGTAGATCGGGTTGAGGTAGCGGCCGGTGCGGTCGTCCTCCTCCATCACCTTGAACATCTCTTCGGAGACTCTCTCGGTGACCTTGGACCAGATCTCGATGATCTTGTTGTAACGCTCGCCGTGGGTGATTGCGCCTTCCTGGTACTGCTGCTGGACCTGCATCACCTGCTTCTGCGCTTCTTTGACGAGCTTGGCCTTCTCGGCAGGCACCACCATGTCGTCGATGCCGATCGAGATGCCGGCGCGAGTCGCGTACAGGAAGCCGAGTTCCTTCACGCGGTCGAGCATCTGCACCGTCGTGGGCAGTCCAAACTTCAGGTAGCAGTATTGAACGAGCTGCGTCAGGCCTTTCTTCTTCAGCAGGCCGTTGATGAACGGCATCTCGTCCGGCAAAACGTCATTCAGGATGACGCGGCCGACCGTGGTGTCCATGTACTGCTTGGTGAACTCGATCGGCTCCGTGTGCAGAACGTTCTGGCTGTCGAAGGCCTTCGTGAGGTCAATTACCTGGCCCGAGTAGCGAAGCTTGATCGGGCTGAGCGTTTCCACCTCGCCCATTTCGAGCGCAATCAGAACGTCGTCGGTCGATGCGAAGGTGCGGCCTTCGCCCTTGGTCTTCGGACGGGCTTTGGTCAGGTAGTAAAGACCAAGCACCATGTCCTGCGTGGGCACCGCGATGGGCGAACCGTGAGCGGGCGAAAGAATATTGTTCGCCGAGAGCATCAACGTCGCCGCTTCGATCTGCGCCTCAGGCGAGAGCGGGATGTGAACGGCCATCTGGTCGCCGTCAAAGTCAGCGTTGAACGCCGTGCAGACCAGAGGATGAATCTTGATAGCTTTGCCCTCGACGAGCACCGGCTCAAAGGCCTGAATGCCGAGGCGGTGCAGCGTGGGAGCGCGGTTCAGCATGATCGGGT
>JBDKSR010000577.1:0-7296 GCA_039680545.1 Bryobacteraceae bacterium
TATCGAAGTTTTCAAAGACCTTTAATAGGGTCTCCTGAGCCACTTCTTCCGCGTCCTCCCGCTGCCCACACATCAACAGGGTGTATTGGAAGAGCCTCGCATGGACGCTTTCCACGAACTGATCAAAGACACCCAGGTTCCCAGCCTGGAGTTGTCTGGCCAACTCGATTTCCTGTTCTCTTTCCACAGATGCCATCCCGCCGGGGAAGTGACAGCCTTCCCCTCTTCCGGTGATTGTAGCTGTTCCGGAACCTCGATTGGGCCCGGAGTCAGTCTTTCTTATAGACCGATATGCCGTGATACGTACGGCCTTCGACGCAGACGTAGACAAGGCCGGAGGGATCGATGGCAGCGCTCTTGGTGCCTTGATCTCCTTCAGCGGCTTGCACTTTCCACGTAGTAACGTATGCGCCGCGGTGGTCATACATCACGATGGCGTTACTCGTGCGGTCCGCGTTCCGAGCCGCCAGGTACACGTTACCGGCCGCGTCCACCCCCATGCTGTGAAAGAAGGTCCATCCTCGGAAACCGTAGGGGGCAAATTCAAAGATGAACTTGCCGTCTGCTGTAAATTTCTGCACCGGGCCGTAGAAATTGCTCACGTAGACGTCGCCGTTGGCGGCGATGCCCAAACCGTGGGCGTCGCGAAACTCCCCAGTGCCCGTACCCTTTTTTCCGAATTCGAACAACAACTTGCCGGAAGGGTCGAAGACACTGACGCGGTTGTTGTCAGGATCGACAACATAGACCTGTCCATTCGGTCCGATGTCCAGGGCGTGTGGACGGAGGAACTCTCCGGGACCGCTGCCCTTCCTTCCGAAACTGCGGAGGAAACTCCCATCGGGGCGAAAAACCTTGATCTGGCCATTGCCGGCGTCAGCGACGTAGATTTCGCCAGTGCGGCTAACCTTGGCGTCGCGCGGTGACTGGAGATGGCCAGGGCCGTTTCCGGGTCCCTGGCCGATCTCTCCGAGCCACCGGCCTTTGGGGGTGAACCTTTGAACACGCGAAGAGACGCTGTCGACGACAATTATGTTGCCATCCTTATCAAAACAAGCTGCATGCGCCTCTTTGAGCGGATTGGGCATCCGCGGGTCGCTGGTCCAGCTTTCGATCATTTTGTAGACCGGTGCGGGTGGGGGCGAAGTCCGAAGCGGGTCCGGAAAACTCAAGAGGTCCACTCGCAGCTTTCCAGCATTTCGAATTTTCGAGACAGCGTAGACGCGTTTATCGCTTCCCACCTCGATGGATTGGGCCCAATTCGGACGGCTTCCATCATCAAAGGCGAGCGCGCCGTGATCGACATAATGGCGGGTCGGGATGTGATAGGTGACGAACCGTACCTCTTCTCCGGAGGGGGTTCCGGTGAGGAAATATAATGTCCGGCGGTCAGGACCGAGGGTCAGGCTCAGATATCCATAGGAGAACGCGTCATACAAGCCGCTTGTACGGGTTTTTTCAGAAGCGATTCGATCAAGCACGCTGATCTGTCCCGCAAGCGGGTCAAAACTAAAGAGATAGCCCGAGTTCCCGTGGACGCCATAGAACAGCTTGTCAGCGGGGCTCCAGACGATCTGCCGCCAGTTGTAGCCCATGTGCCCGGGCTTGTCGGGATCCCATTTCCCGAAGATGGGCCTTTTCATCGAGCAACCGTCGATCTTTTTCAACGTGTTCTTGGCGAAATCGTAGTGCAGAATGTCTCCTTCGGAGACAGTGAAGTAGACGGAGCCAGTCAACGGGTTTAGTGCAAAAGCTCGACAGACAACCCGGAACGTTGGGCCTGTACCTTTTTCTCCCTCCGCAGAGACCTTCCCCCAGTCTTTGAGCGTCTTCGTCGAGAGATCGAAGGTGAGGAAATGGGCTGAAGGCCAGGTGAGCCCGTACAAGCGCCCGCGTCTGGTGTCCATCGTCATAGTAATGATGCCCTCGCCCGAGGGCGCGTCGGCCAGCCGCTCAAAAGCGCCGGTCGCGAGATCGTAGGACAGAAAATGACCGCCTGGGTATGGCTTGTAACCGGCAGGGGGAACACCCGCCATCTCCTTGCCGCCCTCCGTGTTGTAGTAGCCGAGATGAGTGGCGAAATAGAGTTTGCCTGCGTGCTCGAAGAAGGGGACGTGGGACTTGCCCTGCGGGACGGCCTTTAATCCCTTTTCGCCGGATACCTCGGTGAGGTCGCCGAGGCGCCGTACCTGCCCCGTGGACGGATCGTAAGAGAACATCTGTCCCCCGAGATCGATCTTGTGGGCGCAGATGACGTAGTAGACCTTCCCGTCGCTTGCCTGAAGTACGGCGTTGTAGCTATCGTCACCGGCGTCGAAGCCAGCGGGATGCCAACGGGCGGAAAGCACGCCGGCGGGTTGCTGATCCTGTGCAGGCTCGGCAATTCCAACGGCGAAAAGGAGGGATACGAGAGAAGCGAGAGCAGAGAGGCAGCGTTTCGTGGGCATAGGCCGTCCCGTAAAAGAGATAGTGGCCCCCGTAAGTTTCCGGGGGCCCGTTTACATCAAAAGAGAATCCTACCAGCTAACTGAATCTGGCGGGGATAGTTGGTTTGCGACTGGCTGCCGGCGATCTTGCCGAAGGAGGAACTTGACGGGCTGTTGTTGTTGCTTGGCCCATCCCACCATTGCGGCGTGTTGAAGGCGTTGACCCAGTTATTGACGAGTTGGAACTTCACGCGCTCGGTGATCTGAAAGTTCTTCATCAAGCCGAGGTCGAAGTTGTGGATCGGTGGAGTCCGGAGCCTGCCGGTCATGTAGGACCAGCTCCGCGCCCGGTAGCTGTCAGTGTTAAATGTAAAGGCGGCGGGGTTGATCCAATGATCGAGGTTTTGCCCGCCCGGTACGTCGTTCGGATCGACGCCGTCGACCGGAATGGCGTTCACATTCAACGGGAACGGTTTTCCACTCTGAATCCGAATGAGCCAGTTGATTTGCCAGCCACCGATTATGTAGTCGAGCCATTTAGGTGTATGGGAGGCAAACTGTTTCTGGCGGCCAAATGGCAATTCCCAAATGCCATTCGGTACGAACACCTGCGGCTGATCGTACTCATCGATCCTCTTTTCAAGCTCGGTATCGAACGAGTTCTGATAGCCGTAGTGCCCCAATTTCTTGGAAACCGTATAGGCGACGCCCATACTGAGCCCGTGACTGAAGCGTTTGGTGATCTGCAATTGCACGCCGTCGTAACGGGAGTCCCCGATGGGAGCATACGCTTTTGTGACGCTCGTGAACTGCGGGTATGGCACTATTAGCGACTTGTAGGCGATCGTCGAGGAATTCAACGAGTAGCCAGGAACGAGTCCGGCGAACGGGTTGGTGACCTTCTTCTCCAGAACGCTGGCGCCCTGGGCGAACTGCTCCGCCGTCAACGCGTTCAGACTCATACTGACGGGCAAACGGTCGACCTTGTTGAACGTGTAACCGAAGCTGATCAAGACGCCCCACGGGATCTCACGTTGAGCCTCAATGCTCGCTTGATACGAACGCGGTTCGCGAGTGTCTGAATCAACGAAGCTGATCGACGAGCCGATGTTGGTGGCAAGCCCCTTGCTCGCCCCGGTGACCGCCTGGAGGCCATCGGGGAACGGGTTGTCGATCAAGTCATGCGGCAGCTTGTTTGTATCGAACGAGATCGAGGTTGTCGTCTGGCTGAATCCGGCAGGCTGGCCCGGATCGTACCAGATCGGACCATAGAACATACCGAATCCACCGCGGATGACTGTCTTGTTGTCGAGAGCATATGCGAAGCCGATGCGGGGGCCAATGTTCTTCCTCGTAGCGTCGAATACGTTACGGGACATGCCATTTACGCCGGGGAAGGTCAAGCCGCCCACGAGGTTCGAGCAGGCAGGGCAGTTCGAGGCGCCGCCGGCGCCCTTCACAGAACCCGCCAGCGGGCTCGTGGCGGTCGTATCAAACCGGCCGGTCATCGCGTTGAAGCGATCGGTCATCGGTCCGGTCCGGTCCCAGCGCAAGCCGACGTTAATCTTCAGCTTTGAGGTCACGCTGATATCGTCTTGAATGAACAACGCCGTGCTTATGCTTTGCCTCGCCGGCGCGGCCTTCACGTCTATCGAAGCGTCGCCGACGCCGAGAAGGAAGGACGCTACAGCATCCCCTTCACCGGAGACCGTGGCATTCGGATTCGAGTTTGTGGCTGCTGTACTGAAAGTGAACGAACCGGCGTCATATCCGGCTGACAGGGCATAGGTGCGCTCCAGCCTCGCCTGGCCACCGATCTTGATAGCGTGTTTGCCAATGATCTTCGACCAAATAACGTCGATGTTGGAAATTTGATCAGGGGTGAAACTGCCGGCGCTCTGACCCGCTCCGCTGAAAGACGAGCCACCATAAGCGCCTCCTCCGAAGCTGAAGTACGGGAAGAACGGCGACGCCTGGCCCTGGAAAGTCGAGCTGAAACCCAGATCTGCCGGCGTTACTTCTGAGCGCTTCTCGTTGCTGCTTGCTGTCAGGTAGCGTTGAAAACCGGCGCGCACGTTGAGAACGCTGGTCGGCGAGATCATGTGGGTCACATCAAGGACGAAATTGTGGTTGGCTCTGATGAATGGGAAGCCAGAGTTGATGTCGGCCGGAGTCGGATAGAACTCGACATCGTAAGAATTCAGGTTATTCCGGATGTATCGGAAGGTGAGACGGGTTTTGTCGCTCAAGTTCCAATCGACACGGGGCGAATACTCACTGAAATCGGCCTTGGCATTGCCACCGGACGGCATCCAGTTGCTGGCACGGGTAACTGAGTCGCCCGTCGCATTCGGTAGTGGGATGTAGTCCCAGAAAGCCTTTGGAACCGAGTTGATGCGGCTTGCAGGAATGGCATTCTTACCTGTCGACGACATGAAACTCTGGCGGGAGTAAATGCCGGTGCTCGAGTTGTAGGTGACTGTCGCCGGGTCATATATAATCACCTGAGTTTTCGATCCGCTCTTGTTCCACCAAGTGTCTGAGAAGTCTCCATCACGCTCTGCTTCCGTGGGGACGTGACCGATATAGGACTTCTTGCTGGTTGAGTGAAGACGCTGAAAGCCGAAGCTGAAGAACACTTTGTTCCGGATGGCAGGCCCACTTGCTATGCCACCGTATGTGTTGAAGTGTACCGGCAACTTTGTTGAACCACTAAAGTTGCGTTCGAACGTGTTGGAGGCGAGACCAGTACTACGGTTATATTCGTACAGTTCGCCGTGATACGAATTTCCTCCGCCGCGAGTTGTGACGTTGATCACGCCACCCGTGGTTCGTCCGTATTCGGCGCTGTAGGCTCCGCTCATCACCCTCATTTCGGCGACGGTTTCCTGCGTGGGGATCGTGCCGTAAAGGCCGCCTTCATTGCCGCCTCGATTGGGGACGCCGTCGATCAGCATTTCATTCGACTTCGCCTGGCCGCCGCTGATTGACATAGAAGTGGATCCGGAGTTGTCATACGGCGTGAAACTCTTGGCGTTGGTTGTGACGGTCACACCCGCGCCCGTCCATGCGATTCCCATGATGTTACGACCCTGGGACGGCGTGTTGGACATTCGGGCATTGTCGATGACAGCGCCTCTGTCGGCGGTCTCGGTTTCGACAAGACCGACCTTTTCGGCGACCGTGATTGTCTCGTTGACGGCACCTAGTGTCAGCGTGATATTGGCGGTGACGTTCGACGCCGTCGCCACCGTCACATCCGGCTGGACAGCGTTCTGGAACCCGGTTTTCTTCACGTCAACGGAATAATTCCCCGGTTGGAGGAAGCGTACGGTGTAATATCCGTCAGAAGTGGTTGAGACTGTTGATAAGGCTCCCGTCTTCGTGTTTGTCACAGTGACGGAGGCTGCTGGAACCGGAGCGCTGGTCGGGTCAGTAACACGGCCACTGATAGATCCTAATGCTCCGCCTTGCGCATAGAGAGAAATAGCGGCCGCCAGAAGGACGGTTGCTATTGTGAAGAACCTGAAGTAAGAACGCAACATTGGATATTCCTCAATCTGGTGATGTGGGCTCGTAGCCCTTCTTGCTCTGTCATGTAGAAACCCGCCCAATCATGTGGGCGGAAATAGTCAGCGATTCTCCTTGAACCTGTCGGAAGGCAGGGACCGCGCTGCGTCCGTCTGCCTCAAAATAGACGAAATGCTACGAGCGCACTCCGATACCAAGGAGGCGCACTTTAGCAACTGCTGCGGATCGACACGGCTCGCCGGGGCGGATACGCTCAAAGCGGCCACTGTCGAATGGGCAAAATCCGCCACGCCTGAGGCGGCGCATACAACGCCGGTTTCGTTTTCCTCGACATCGAGTGCATAGCCCTGATTGCGGATCGTCTCCAGTTCCTGAATCAGGCGGTCTGCGTCGGTGATGCTATGAGGGGTCCGGCGAAACAGATGGCTGGAATGAATGATCTCACGCACCTCATCCGTGCCCAGCTCGGCTAAGATTGCCTTTCCCAAAGCGGTGGAATGAAGCGGAGCCCGCATGCCCTCATCTCCGCGGGTATGCAACTGGTATGGCGACTCGATGGCGGCAAGGATGAGAACCTCGCGATCGGAAAAGATGCCCAGCTTGACGGTTTCCTTGGTCTGGTCTGCGAGACGCCGCATGTGTGGTTCGGCGAGTGACACCAGCCGGGTGCTATGGGAAAAGCGCAGTCCCAGTTCGAGGACTCGGGGGCCGAGGCGGTAGCGACGGTCCGAGGGGTCCTGTTTAACGAAATCGAACGTCTGGAGCGTCCGTAACAGGTTGTGCGTGGTGGACTTAGGGAGATTCATCGACCGGCTCAGGTCGCTGACACTCAGACTGGAGGCCGCCGCGCCGAACTGGCAAAGAATCTCCAGGGCCTTACGGACTGAAGCAACTTCGTTCCGCGGACCCGTGGAAGGGGATAGATTGTTCAGTATCGCTGAATCTTGACTCGCCATGCTGAACAGAGCATAAGCAAAGATTATTTGGCTGTCAAGACTCGAGAAGACAAAATATACTCGAGCCGGCGGACTGAAGGCAGCGGATTACTTTGAGTGAGAGATCAGACTGACTGGGGTTTTGATCCACCCGCTGCGACGGTCGCGGCAGCAGGCAGAATGACTGTTTCGATGACCGGGGCGTTGAGGAGCGTGTTGTGAATCAGACAGGACTTCACGGCCCGGTTGACACCTTCGATGTGCCTGGCTTCGAGTTCCGGCACGGTGACTTCGATTCGGAACGAACTCAGGCGCGCAGGGTGGAGCGACTTCTCGGCTGACACGCGGACGGAAAGCCCGTCCGTTGGCAGCGAACGCGTCTTCAGGTACTGCACGGCGTAATA
>JBDKSR010000578.1:0-16036 GCA_039680545.1 Bryobacteraceae bacterium
TGCTGTGAGCGGCCGCCAAGCTCGCGATGCCGTCGAGCGCCAGGCTCTCGAACTGGCCGTACTTGAGGTAGGCCCCGATGAAATACCAGCGGTGCTGGCCGTCAAAGTAGCCCGTCCCGTCGTCGACTCCGAAGCGGTGGAGCGGGTCGGACGGCTCGGGGTGTTCCAGGTTGTAGAGCAGGGTACGGTCAACTCGGTTCGGCTGGAAGATGCCGTGCTCGTCGAGCCCGCTCTTGTAAAACTTGTGAAAGTCGTTTTTCGGGAACATCTCCCGGCAGTGCGGACACTGTGCTTTCCACGGATGCTGAACAGCATCGATCTTCCAGTCGTACATCGGCACGGGCTTGCGGCAGGCCGGGCAGTATCCGCTGGACCAGACATGGTGGGACCGGAGCAGCGTCGAGCCGAACATCAGATCCCAAAGCTGCTCGTCGGACATCTTCGCCCAATTGTCCGCGTGGTTGACGATGGCCGTCCGCATATTGGCCGCCCACGGATACTTCGCGGCGTTCGCCCGAGCCCGTTCCGTGAGACGGGCTGGATACAGCGCGCTCGCTTGCTTGGCGGCTTGAACACTCAGCGCGACGGCCGCCAACAGCATCGCGAGCCGCAGATATTGCGGCAGTGGTACCCTCTGATGCCTTTTTTTCATCCTCTGATGATATTAAGACTATCCAGGCTTGTAATGTGTTTGAGCCGGACGTCGTTTAGAGAATCTTGCGCGTCTTCTGCGAGATCGGCAGGGACAAGCCTCGTGCCGGCCACGCCGTTCTTGCGGGCGGATGACGCGGACGCCCTTAATAGGGCCGCTTGCCCACCCAGTTGCCCGACGGATTATAGTTGCAGACCCAGACCTCGCGTCCTCTCCCTCGCGCCACGGCGCATCCCACTTCTTTCGTGTCACTCCAGACGATTTGTGTGTAGTGCCCGCACATCCCGCGACATTTGTTCGACTTGTAGTTGTAATTGCGGGATTCCTCCGCCCACGCATCGACCACTTCCTCGGGCGATGCGGCTCCGCCGGTAATCTCGAACAGGTTCTCGCCGAAACTCGAGTTTGGACGGTGGATGAATTTCTTGCGCGCCAGGAGAGTGTCTGCCCAGTCTTGCGCACGTGCGGCCAAGCGACCAGACCACGCCAGCGGGGGCACCCTCACGCGTGTCCGCACCGCGTTGTGGGCGGCGAGCATGCCGCGCGAGAGAGAAGATGGCGCGGGAGCGGACGCCTCCTCGCCGGCGCGCCGCCATTGTGCGCTGCCGGTTCCAGCCAGCATGATCAGAAAGCAGATCGCAAGTCGCATATTTTAATGATAGACGCGCACGACGCATGTGTTGGCCGCTCCTTGAAACACGCGGGCGAGTTGCTCCTGGCAACGTCAAGCCGATGTCCGACGTTCCCGATTAGCATGAATGCATCGGCTGTATTGTAAGAGCAGGGAGGATCACTGAAATGCGTCGAGTGCGAAAAGGAACGACGGCAGCAGCGCTTTTTCTGTGCGCGGTAGTGCCGGGCTTCGCGCAACTGCCGCAATTCAAACCTGGGTTCAATCTCTTCTCGAAAGAGCAGGACGTCCAACTGGGTAAGGAATCGGCGGGCCAGATCGAGAAGCAAATCGAGATCGTAGACAACAAGGAACTGACCGACTACATCGCCAGAATCGGTAGCAAGCTCGCTGCGCAGCCGCAGGCGGACAAGTATCCGTATACATTCAAGGTCGTCAACGATAAGAGCATCAACGCATTCGCGCTGCCGGGAGGTCCCGCGTTCGTTCACACTGGCCTGATCGCGGCAGCGGACAACGAGGCGCAGATAGCCGGCGTTCTCGCGCACGAGATCACGCACGTGGCGTTGCGGCACGGGACGAATCAGGTGAGCAAGGCGAACCTGATCCAGTTGCCCGCCCTGCTGGCCGCCCAGAAGATGGGTGGCGGCATCCTGGGTCAACTCGGACAGCTTGGGATTGGTTTAGGAGCTAACTCCCTCCTGCTCAAGTTCTCGCGCACGGCGGAGACGCAAGCCGACCTGCTGGGCGTACAGATCGCGGCGCAAGCCGGCTATAACCCGCTGGAGATGGCTCGTTTCTTCGAGAAACTGGAAGCTGCTGGCGGAAAGCAGGGGCCGCAGTTTCTCTCCGATCACCCCAACCCCGGAAATCGGATGAAAGCGATTCAGGATTTGATCAAGCAGATGCCCCAGCGCAGCTACACGGCAGAAAGCGGACGGTTGGCCAGGATGAAGACTCTGGTCGCCGGCATCCCTGCTCCGAAGAAGACGCTGGCGCAAGCCAGGGCGCAGGAGGACGCGCAAGGAGGAACGGCAACAACCGGAGCTGCACTCTCCCTTCCGAACAGCCGTCCCACGGGACGCATGCAGCAGTTCCAGGGGAAGGAGTTCCGCATATCTTACCCTGAGAACTGGCGTACGGCGCCCAGCCAGGATAATTCGAGCGTCACTATCGCTCCGGCCTCCGGCGTGCAACAGGGGCAGAGCGGGTTGAGCGTAGGGTACGGTGCGATCGTAGCGTTCTACAAGCCGCAGAATGCCAACGTCAGCTTGTGGCAGGCGACCGACGAACTGGTCTCACAGCTTCGGGGCGGTGATCCCAGCATGCGCGCTGGCCGGGAAATGCCCGTGGAAACCCGAGTCGGCGGAAAGAGTGCCATCATCACGTCGCTTTACACCAACTCGATTTTCCAGGGCCAGACGGAACTGGACCGGATGGTGACGGTGGCGCATCCAAACGGGATCATGTATATCGTGCTCATAGCGCCGGAAAGCGAGCGGCAATATATAGATCGGACGTTCGACCAGATGCTGAAATCGGTTCAGTTCTCCTTCTGAGAACGGTTACTGAGCTTGGGACATTGGATGGCGGCGCGCCGCATCAGGCCTCAAGAAAGCCTTCCATGTTGCCAGGGACACCAGGATCATCGCGGCTTCCGAGGTGAGCTTCGACGAGGCTGTGAGGGCAAAGGTCGCGCCTGTAGAGTCTTCAGCGGCTTCTCAGAGGCGTGGTGAAGAACCAGAAGGTGGCCGTTCTCTTGAAGGCCAAACCACGTGTTCGTGCATTCAGTCAGGAGGGGGAACCTGCTCCATCAATGGCGCAGATCTGAGCCGTAGAACCTAGAGCCAGCGGAAAACGGTGGTTGGCGCGACTCGCCTCGGGCATTGTGTACTGCCCGTTCCAGCCAGCATAATCAGAAAACAAGTCTCCAGCCGCATACTCAGATGATAGACGCACTCAACTGGACTTTCCTATGCGGTCATCTCGATCACGAAGGGCTCGCAGGCCATGATGGTTTTGGCCATGACGTACTTCAGGCACCACCGTTCAAGGGTGAATTGCACAAACAGTCTTTGCATCGAACCCTCTGAAGCAGAGGCTCAACACGACTGCTGTCGTCGAGTCTCAGGGGGCACAACAGGCCATCGGCGGGCCGGTCCGCAGCGGCACAAAGTGACGGTCGGTCATCGCGAGATAACGTGATGGGTTACATATTCCATCTTGACCGACACCAGGGACCGAAACTCCGCGCGGAGAACCATCTCAAACAGTTCCGGCACGTTTCCATTGCGATCAACCAGCTTCGAGGCAAGCCGCTGAGTTTGGCGCGGATCGGTCATGATCTCAGCCGCAGCCCAGTTGCCGGCGGTGGTTTCAGCGCCGAGAACCATTATGTAGCCATTACCGCCGACGCCGGGCAGTCGAGCGACGATCGCGTAGTCGGCGACAATCTCGTCGCGTCCGTTCAACGTAGGCCGATACCAGTCTGGCTCGCCGTTCGAAGGATGGAGCACGCGAATGCCCCCGCGGCTCAGGGCGTAATGGACAAGTAGCGGCATGTCACGCAAATGTGGATTCGATTTCGATGAACCGAGGAGTACGACATCCTGCGAGCGCAACTCTTCCCACGAAAGAGTATTGCTGCGGGAGATCGTCACCGGCTTGCGGGCAGCAAAAAACAAGCGGCCCAACAGGAAGGTCTCCATGGTCTCACCGAGTCCGTTGAAGCCGTACTCGATCCGATCAGGCTTCTCTCCCGCTAGCCGAAACAAGTCCTGTACCACGGCGGAGTTCGGCACGTCGGCGGCGGAGTTCACCGAGATGTGGCGAAAGTAACCATTTCTCAAGCGGATCCATATCGGCATGCCAATCACCAGCACCAACGGCCTGGGGCTGGACAGCAAGGGCTGCCAGAGCCGGGCCACGTAAGGATCGAGCCCCAGTTGCCGCGTTTCTTCTTTCAGCTGGTGGACGACAAACCCCTGATAGGCGAGCGCAGCGGTCAGAAGGGCTAGGACAGCGGCGACTGCAACGGTTTGCCACTGATGCTTTGCGCGCCACCTCGGAGGCATACGCACTGCGGAAACCGGCTGTTCAGGATTCGTTTCTGTACCACTGCAGCAAGATCTGGGTTCGAAGACGAGGGTGAAGGATCCCTTCGGCAAATGAATGACGATCGGGGAGTCAGTCCCCTCGGTTCGGTAATACTCGTCCAGACGGGTCCTGAGCCGACTGGTCTGGACCCGGACGGAGGGATCCGATTGCGGGGAGTAGGATTCCGGCTTGGAGAACAACTCCACGCCGATGGAGTACTCTTTCAGATTATCGGCGGTGCCTGCGAAAGCCTTCTCCGCCAAATAGCTGAGCAGCTTGCGCTGGACCGGCGCGTCCGAGAAGAGGCGGCTTGCCAGAATCTGTTCCAAGACATCTGCGTACCGGCTATCGGGGACCACCTCTAACCGCATAACGGCACCACCGCTCGATTCTAGCACGAGTATCTTTAGTTACGTATCAGCAACACACCATACGCGTCCTTGCGAACAGGGGGCATCCAACCTAAACTCCGGTATGCATATCAGGTCCAAGGAGGTCCTTTTATGAAATGCTTTCAGGGCAGGGCTGGCGCAGTGATACCGGCCCTGTTGTTCTCGCTATCTTCCGCAGTGTTCGCTCAGTCTGATCGCGGTTCCATTACCGGGACGATCAGCGATCCGGCAGGCGCTGCCGTCGTCGCGGCGACAGTTACGGCGACGTCCCAAGAGACCGGCGTCAAGACGGTAGTACAGACGTCAGGGGCAGGCATCTACACGTTTCCTCAGGTTGCTCCAGCGGTTTACGACGTCGAGGCCGAAGCCCGCGGTTTCAAGAAAGCGGTGGTGAAGAACCTGCGGATCGGCCTTCTGCAAAAGGTCGAAGTCAATCTGAGGCTCGAACTCGGGTCGCTGCAGGACAGCATCACTGTTACCGCGGCCGCACCGCTACTGACCCCGTCCACTTCGGCGATTTCGACCAACGTGGCCCCGCGTGAGTATCGGGACCTGCCGGTCGCGTTTGGTGGAGGTTTTCGCGGCGTCTACGGCCTGATCTCAATTCTCCCCGGCGTCAACTGGGCCAAGAACGGTCCCCACATCAGCGGTGGCCAAGCGAACAGCCGCCAATTTGCTCTTGACGGGGTCGCGGTGCTGGCTGCGGAATGGCAGGGTGACTCGCGCAGCTTTCAGGTCCCGGTGGAGACGGTCCAGGAATACTCCGTAATCACGAACAATTTCTCCGCCGAACACGGACGGACCGGAGGAGGGGTGGAAAGCTACACGCTGAAATCGGGCACAAACCAGCTCCACGGCCTCCTTTATGAGTACATCCGGAACGACGCTTTCGACGCGCGTGGTTTCTACGCATCTTCGGTTGCGGTTGCCAAGCAACACGATCTCGGTGGCCAGATTGGTGGACCTGTTGTTCTTCCGCGGCTATATAACGGAAAGGACAGGACGTTCTTCTTCTTCAACTACAGCGGCTATCGCTATTCCACGAAGGGAGCCAACTACAGGGCTACCGTACCTGATGCCAAGTTCCGGGCCGGCGATTTCACGGAGGTCGTCACGCCTAAGGGGGCTCTCGTTCCTATTTATGACCCCGCGACGATGCGGTCTGACGGCAACGGTGGATGGTCCCGGGACCCGTTTGCGGGTAATCTCATCCCTAAGAGCCGGTTCAGCAACGTGGCAACCGCGTTGCAGACCTACCTCCCGGATGCGAACCATTCAGGCTACTACGACAACTACAGCACGTTCAGCGTCAGCCAGATGAGGCAGGACAGCTATTCGGCCAAGGTGGACCACAACATCGGCAGCAATCACAAGCTAACTGGCACCTTCTCTGGCACCGTTTTCCCCACCACTCCGGTGCAGACGCTGCCGTACCCCATCGGCGGGCGAAGAAACACCAACCTTAATAGTTATATCTTTCGGCTCTCGCACGATTGGATCGCGACGCCAACGGTGGTGAATCATCTCGCTCTCGGGTTTAACCGTTACATCGTTGAGACTCTTGGTGAGTCGAACGGAACGGACTGGTATGCAAAGCTCGGCATGACCGGGTACATCAGTGGCGCCACGAATGGATTCCCCACCTACAGCATCGCGGGAATCACATCGGTGGGCGGGGGCGGCCAGTTTGGTACCTTCGACAACGCCTATAACGTGGTGGACACGCTTTCGTGGCAGAAGGGCAAACATTTCATCAAGATCGGTTTTGAGGCCCGCCGTATGGGGAACAACATGATCAACCCAGGCAACGGGCCCAGCATTACTGTCACGGCCGGCGCAACGGCGTTCCCCAGTGCACAGGGAGTTGCCAGCAGCGGTATCGGTTACGCCAGTTTCCTGTTGGGGGAGGTCTATCGTACCAGCACCTACGTCAACGATTACGCTCTGTCGCCTCGCTGGCGGCAGTACGTTGCCTTCATCCAGGATGATTTCAAGGTCTCTTCGCGCCTGACGCTGAACCTTGGGCTCCGCTATGAAGTTCCACGGCCGTGGTGGGATGCGAACCTCGTACAGTCCACCGTCAGGCTGGACGTTCCGAACTCAGCGGCAGGCAACCTGCCGGGCGCGCTTGTGTACGGTCCCGACTGGTATAAACAGACCGGGCAGAAATCGTTCCTGGACACCCCCTGGAAGGAATTTGGACCGCGTATTGGTCTGGCCTACAGGCTACCGTGGGAATCCGTGTTCCGGGCGGCGTACGGCATTTTCTACAACGCCGGGTTCGGCATGGGTAACGGTTTCCGCGGATCCAGCACTGGCTACTCCGCTACTTACACCAACGATGCCGGGAATAGTTGGGAAAGCGTCTACAACCTGGACAAACCGTACGCTATCACATCAACACTCCCCCCCTTCCTCGTTTCGACGTTTGCGAATGAAGGCACGGCTTCAGCGATTCCGCCGGAAGCTGGGCGAGACGCTTATATCCAGAGTTGGAGCGCCGGTTTTCAAAAGCAGTTGAAGGGAAACATGGTGATCGAGGCCGACTACGTCGGGAACAAGGGCACGCGGTTGCCGAGTATGCGTTTCCAGGCAAAGCAACTGCCGCCGCAGTATTGGCATCTCGGTAGCCTGCTTTCTCAGAACATCTACTCGGGGGCGGTCGCCTCCGCCGGCTACAGCGCGCCGTACAAGGGCTTCCGGTCCACCACGCTCGCGCAGGCGCTTTCGCTGTATCCGCAATATCAAAGATTCAGCCTGACCCGGAACGATGGTCAGTCGACGTATCATTCTCTTCAGACAAAGCTGCAGAAGCGCTTCTCGGACGGATTCTCGTTCCTGGCGGCCTACACCCTCTCCAAAACCTTGACCGATACCAACTCTCAGCTACTACGGACAGCTTACGGGAGTGTGACCGCTCGCGATACCTTCAACAAGGAACTCGACAAGTCGTTGTCGCCGGATGACCGCACTCATGTCCTCAGTGTCACAGCGATGTACGAGTTGCCGTTTGGGCCGGGCAAGCGTTTCCTCAGGCAAAGAGGCGCACTACAGCATGTTTTCGGAGGTTGGCAAGTCAACGCCGTGCTGTCGTACGCCAACGGGTATCCTTTGGCGATCACTGGAAATTACAACGCGATTACCGCCGGAGGTGTGGCTGAGTCCCGTATCGTGACTCCGGATTCCGTTCTCGGTGTCTCACCGGTCGTGGCCCGATCCGGCGACTGGGAGCCGGGCAAGTCCGTGTATTTGAACTCGGCCGCCTGGAGCCAGGTCAGCGGCTACCGTATTGGGACTTCGGCCTACATCCTGCCCAACGTGCGTGGGTTCGCCTCGAAGAATGAGAACATCTCGGTCTTCAAGATGTTCGAGATCACGGAGCAGTTGAAACTCCAGGTTCGCGCAGAGGCGTTCGACGCACTCAATCGCTTCATCCCGAGCGATCCGAACACGGCTTGGAATCCGACTTCCGTAACTTTCGGTAAGACTTACGGACAGGCCAACAGCCCCCGCATCATGCAATTCGGTGCAAGGCTGAGCTTTTAACTATTTGCTCGCGCATAATGCTGTAGCGCTGGCCCGGTCTGCGGGGCGTTAGGACGCAGACCGGGAGGCAGGGGGCACTTGGTTAGCCCCCTGCCGTTTCTGCCCCCGCATAGGGATCCCATGCTCACCCGCCTTTGTCTGCACGTGGTATCGAGAGTTGAACAGAGTCTGTTTACATCGGACTCCGAGGAGCCGGTGAAATGAAACGGCGCACTTTTTTGGCGACGGTGCTTGCCCCGAACCTTACTGCCGCGAGTGAGCCCGGCGTTGCCTATTCGGTGGGATCGTGGCCGGAGGAATTCGGAAATCACCGTGCCCGGTTGAGCGTGCCACGAAACGCAGACCGGGTGGCCGCCCTTATCCCTTGGCGGCGGCACGATGACCCGTCCGGGAAAGAAATTTTCGTCGTGCACGCCGCGACGGGCAGACGGATTGACGACGTGGAGATCTTTACGGCGACATCGGCTTCATGCGATCTCGCGTTTCGACCGCTTGGTCCCGGTGAATATTACGTATATTACATGCCGTACACGGCTAAGCGTTTGCCGCACGCATACCGCACGGTGTATCGGCCTGCTGCACAAGCTCCGTCGGGTGCCCCTGCAGTGGGTCTGCCCTGGGCACGGCTGATCGACATTCAGGCACGCAGCGAATTTGATCGATTCGATCCGATGGAAGTGGCTGCCACCACTGCGGAAATGCGGCGCTTGGCGGACCGCTTTCCCGCAGTCCCGTTCTTAGTGTTCGCCGAGGAACGGCAGCGGGCCATTCGAATGACTCGCTATCTGCCATTGCGCTGGATCGAGTCAGGCCCTGTGAAAACGCTTCGTGGCGAAGCGCAGCGCGACGAATTTTTCGTATTTCAGCTCGGTGTGTGGGCCCCACGGCAAAACCTGAGCGAGGTGAAGGTTCGCTGCGCCGGTCCATTCGCCTTCCGCTGTATCAATCTTAGCGGCACGGACTGGCTCGGGCGCGCGTTCCAGAAGAGAGTGCAAGTGGCGGGCGGCCGCGTTCAGGCCTTCTGGTGCGGAGTCGAGGTGCCGCTGGACGTCCGCCCGGGCCTGTATGAGATGCGAGTAGAGGTCGAAAGCAACGGTCACCAGGAGGTGGTGCAGATCGCTTTGCGCGTGGATGGGCGCGTTATCGAGGATAAAGGCGACTCCGACCTCTGGCGGTTCACGCGTCTGCGCTGGCTTGATTCGACGATCGGCATCGCGGACACCCCCACGGCTCCCTATACGGCACTCAGCGTGGACGGTGCCTCGGTCTCCTGCTTGAACAGAACAGTTGAGTTCGCGCCGCATGGGCTTCCAGCGAGTATCCGTAGCGGCGCCGTGGAAATCCTGGCGGAGCCGGCGCAACTGGTGGTGGAGACCGATAGCGGAGCGGAGCAATGGACTGCGGCCGGATCACGTGTCGTGGCTGCTGGGAGCGGGCTCGTGGAGCGCGAGTCCGAGAACCAGTCCGGCACCTTTGAGGTACGCTGCTCGTCAAAGATGGAGTTCGACGGCTACCTCGATTTTCGCCTACGGATAAGTGCCAAAAGCCGGGCGCGGGTACGCGACATCCGTCTGGAGATGCCCATCCGCACGGAAGCCGCAACATACATGATGGGGATGGGTAGGCGTGGCGGTCTACGCCCCCGGAAGTGGGACTGGAAGTGGGATGCTGGCCGAGCAAACAACGCTGTCTGGATCGGCGCCGTTACCGCTGGACTGATGTGTAAGTTGAAAGGGCTGGAAGACACCTGGGACCTGCACGACCTGAAATCCTCCGGTATTCCCCAAAATTGGAGCAACGGCGGTCAGGGCGGCTGCTCCATTCAGGAGGAAGGGGACCGTGTCGTCTTGCGCGCTTATACCGGCGCACGAACCCTCCCTGCCGGAGAGGAACTCGTGTTGCGCTTTGGGCTCCTGATAACTCCGGTGAAACCGCTCGATCCGGACCACTGGCGGCAGCGGTACTACCATCGCTACGCACCGCCGGAAGAAGCACTTGCAGCCGGAGCAACCATCGTCAACATTCATCACGGGTGCGATATCAATCCTTATATCAACTACCCATTCCTCAGCACGGACCGGATGAAGGCGTATGTGAGCGAGGCGCACGGCAAAGGTGTGAAGGTGAAAATCTACTACACGGTACGCGAATTGAGCAGTCGTGCCGTGGAAATATGGGCCCTTCGAAGCCTGGGAAATGAGGTGCTTGCGAGCGGTCCAGGGAACGGCCATTCGTGGCTTTGCGAACACCTGGAAGCCGATTACTCGCCTGCGTGGCACCAGACTCTTGCAAACGGCGAGGTGGACGCGGCGGTCGCCACCGCAGGGCTTTCGCGTTGGCACAACTACTACCTCGAAGGCTTGGCCTGGCTTTTGAAGCACGTTGGCATTGATGGGTTGTATCTCGATGGCATCGGATATGACCGTGAAGTGATGAAGCGCGTGCGGCGTGTGCTCGACCAGAACCGCTCTGGTTGTTTGATTGATTTCCACTCCGGAAACTCCTTCGACTACGAGGACCTTCGTATCAGCCCCGCGGTGGCTTATATGGAGCACTTTCCGTACGTCAACAGCCTCTGGTTTGGAGAGATGTTCGACTACGGTTCCGATCCTGACTACTGGCTGGTGGAGATTTCGGGGATTCCGTTTGGGCTGTTCGGCGAGATGCTGGAGCGTAACGGCAATCCGTGGCGCGGAATGATCTACGGGATGACTGCCCGGTACTACCAGGGGGCGGAGCCAAAACACATCTGGAAGATATGGGACGAGTTTGGCATCGGCCGGGCGCGGATGCTCGGTTATTGGGACGCAGGATGCCCCGTGAAGACAGACCAGACCGGTGTACTCGCAACGGCGTATGTGCGCGCTAACAGGGTTCTCATTGCGCTGGCAAGCTGGAGCAGAGAGCCGGTCGATTGCCGCTTGCACACGGACTTCCGGCTGGGAAGACTTTCGGCTCCGTGTATACCGGGCTTCCAGGATGCGCGCGAGTTCGGCAGGGGAGACGCAATTCCCGTGCAGCCTGGGCGCGGGTGGCTGCTCCTGGCGGACATCGCCGAGTGAGTGCGAACAGAATTGTGTTCGATCTCATTTCGGGTTCGTCCATGCGTTTCGCAAGCACTGATCCATGAGGGCCTTGATCTCCAAAGGTTCGACTCCCATCGGCGCAAGCAGGCACCATGCGTCGGCAATCCGTCGAATCTCTTTAGCCTCGGTCTCCCGAAAACGCCGGTCACCCTCGGCAGCGTGACCTTCACAGAGTCTTCTGAGTTGCAGAGGCAGGACGCCGTAGGCAGTGAGGAAACCCGCCGCCTTGTCACAGAGCTTGTCGAGCCTCGCCTGGGCGTTCGAGACAAGACCCGATGCACCGGCGGCATCAATCTCTTCTTTGGAACAGCGAGCTACCATCGCCAGGACATCGAAAAGGTCGGAATTGGCGGGTACCATCTCACGCACGGGCGTCGAGGCCGGGCGAGACTGAATACTCCATTCACAAGGGACGCCAAAGCGTCCCAAAAAGAGACGTTCGCCATCGACCCTGAGGGGAAGTGGATCGTCCTCAGGAAGCGCTTTTCGAAGGGTTTCGAGATATTGGCCGGGTATCCGAACTTCGGTCGGCCAATCGCCTGTGGCGGGGACCTGGGCCACAGTACCGGCAAGATCAACGTAAAGCTGATTCTGGCTGAACGTCAGTGTCGCATCGGCATGACGCATCGATCGACCGGCACGGGACACGACCTTAAGCCCTTGCGCGAACTCAGCACGGTTAACGGAAAGTTGCCAGGAATAATTGCCCATCTGTAATCGCCGCTTTCGTAGTGCATCAACCTGGACCGGCAAGCCGTGACAGCAATCGGTCACAGTCGGTCAATTCTATCGCAACCAAGGGCAGGCTACAGTCCGAGCCAAACTGTCCATATTCAGACGTCAACTTGCAATGGCTCGCCATCGGGCACCGGCCGCTGATGATTGAAAAGGTTGCATTTGTAGGTTGTACGATTAGGTGTGCCACAAAAGCTAGGCGAGACAAAATCAAAGAGCGAGCAGCGCAAGCCAGGGCAAGACTGGGCTTGCGACCTGTCTCCGGAAGAACGTTGGGAGATGCGGAGGGATATGCTGCTCGAAAGAGTGGAGCAACTTCTCGCGGAAAAGCAGAACCGCCAGTCTCGCCGTGGCGAAGGCGGCAAAGGGAAAACTGAGCCGTAGAAGAGCGTCCCTTGCTTGGCTACGCTCTCCGCCCCGTCGATGTCGGATTGCGGCTTCGGAAACTTCAACAACAACCGCTTGAGGGTTAAAATTATGTGTTCGTGATCTCAGTCAGCGTGGGGCTTGCCCCCATTAATGGCGTGGAGACCAACAGAAGAAAAAGCCGAGAACTTGATTGGGGCCTACAAGAAGTCCCAAAAGTCACTGTTTTGAACTGAACGAAAATGTCTGTAAGTTGTTGGCTCCCGAAGTCAAACAAAGGGTATTTTGTGGCTCGGAGACACTGGCAAACGTTTTGATTCTAAAGGGGCTGCTCAAAATGGTCCGGCATCGGCGGGGTCCCCATCTGCTTCGGTCTTGCAGACGCTCAAACGCGCATCGATGACGCAAGACTACTGCCGTGGACACTCAAGGGAATAGCCCGTTCGAGTCTTCGGGCCATACGCCGAGGCCGGTACGGCCTCCAATTCGTGGTTCAACAGATTGTGGGCTGCCCCCACCTGGCGTATTTCGCGGCTCAGGTGCTGCGGAAGAGATGCGACCTGGGCGGCCGGTTGTTGGCTATGATCGGAGAGTTGCGGCTGCCGACGGCTCTCTTCTATCCGAGCGGAGCCGAATAAACGGTTTGCAGATCAAGCTCGCATAAGTTGCCATCCGGACCAGTCCTAAGAGCTCCTCACCGGACATTGCTTATCGGGTCGCTTTTCTCACAACGAGCAACTCAGTGATGCCCCGGAAGTAGAGACGCGAAAGCACAACGGCAAAACCTCTCTTCCGGAACAGGTCATGAAGTCGAACGCGGTCTGGAAAACGACTGAGGCTTTCCGCGATATACCCGTAAACCTCGGGATTGCGATGTAGGATCGCTCCCCAAAATCCACCCCACAGTTTCAATATCCAGTACTCGATATGCTGGCCGAGCGGACCTTCCGGCTTCGAGAAATCGAGAAAGGCGGCCACTCCTCCTGGTTTCAGAACCCGGTCTATTTCCCCGATCGCCGTCTCCAGATCCGGCGCGTTGCGGAGGGCATAGCCTCCGGTGACCACGTCCACCGAATCCGCGGCGAAAGCCAGACGCCCCATATCGAGGTTCACAAGATGGACGTTGGAGAGTACGTTGCGGCGGCTGGCGAGGTCAAGCATGAGAGCCGTAATGTCAGCACCGATGATCCGGCCACCCGGGTACCTCTGTCCCAGGAGAAAAGTAATGGCGCCGGTTCCGCAGGCGAGATCCAAGCAGATCGGCGCGGGCCGGCTTGGAAGCGCGGCGATCAAGTCGCGCTTCCACGAGGCGTCGCGCCAAAACGATAGGGCCCGCGTGATGAAGTCATACCGCGGAGCGACCTCAGTGAAGAGTCTTCGGCAAAATTCCTTCTTGCCATCCGGCGTGTCCAGGTGACCGCCAATTTTCAGCTCAGAATGCGGAGCCATTGCCTCACGACTCCACCACGCTCAAAAGGGCGGTCTCGACGGTAAGGCCTGGGCCGAAGGCGATAGCACAGATTCGTCCAGCGGCGGGCTCTGACGCCAGAAGTTCCTTGATGACGAACAGGATCGTGGCGCTGCTCATGTTGCCGTACTTGCGTAATACTTCCCTCGAAGCCAGCATCAAATCCGGCGAGAGGCCCAACTCGCTCTGCACCTTGTCCAGGATTGCTTTGCCGCCCGGGTGGACGGCCCAGCGGGCGACATCGGCAAGCGCGAGCCCATCAGCCGCGAGAGTCGACTCGAGCAAAGGCCGGATGTTCGCGCCAATGATATCCGGCACATAAGACGAGAGCGTAATCTCGAAACCCTTGTCCCCGATTCTCCAGGCCATTTCCCTCTCCGCGCTCGGGATAAGAGCCGAGCCGAAACTCTCCAGTATGCAGGAGCCCGCGCCCCCAAGGGGCGGTTGCCGGCTGCTCACGATCGCCGCCGCGGCCCCGTCTGCAAAGAGGGCGTTAGCCAGAAGTGAGTCCGTATCTTCGGCGAAATGCAGGTGAAGGCTGCACAGTTCTATGGACACCACCAACACCACAGCCAATGGATTTGCCTGGCAGAATTGCCACGCCATGCGAAGGGCAGGCAACGCCGCAAAACAGCCCATAAACCCAAGGGCATATCGCTGGGTTGCCCCGCTAAGCCCCAGTTCCCGCATGATGTGGAAATCAGGTCCGGGGCTGAAGAAGCCCGTGCAGGTCGTCGTGATTACGTGCGTGACGTCGGCAGGCGACACCTCGGGACATCCGGCAAGGGCACGGCGTGCCACTTCCACTGACAATTTTCTGGCGTCTCGCGCGAATCTCTCGTTGCGTTCACGCGTGCTTGGTTCTATGAGTTTGCCTTCGGCGTCGACTTTGAAGAGGGGGTCCGCAGCGCCGGTCAGGAAGTCCCCCAGCACGCTGTAACGAGTGTCGATTCCGGAGTACTTGTAAATTCGGCTGGCCAGCCGCCGCTGTTTCTCCTCAGCGAGCCAGAATTTCATGCGCTCGCTGGCAAATTCCTGCGTGTATCCGTGCTCTGGAACGAGCGTCTCGACGTGGCGAAGGTAAACCGGCATCATGCCCTCCTCCCGGCGGCGGCAGCAGGAAGCCATTCCGCCCCTACGAGATTACCTCAAGAATGCCGCCCACTGCAGTCGCCAGCACTGGGACCTGCCCCCATTAATGGCGTAGAGCCTTTTGACGTGGAGCCATTATTGAAAATAGTGGTGGGCGCGACAGGACTCGAACCTGTGACCTCCTGCGTGTGAAGCAGGCGCTCTAACCAACTGAGCTACGCGCCCTTTCGGGTGGGTGTCCGCGAGCCACTGAAGCAGGTTCAACCCGCGAACCCTGTTATTATAGCAGTGAATGGCCCAGCGGGAAATAACCGACCACCCGCCGGTCGCGACTTCGAAATTCGGCGAGCTTGAAGCCAGCCTCGGCGAGGTTATCCGCGGCAAGGCGGACGTCATACGGCTTTCTCTGGTATGCCTGCTCGCCAGGGGCCACCTGCTTATCGAAGACGTCCCCGGCGTCGGCAAGACGACACTCGCCCAAGCGTTGGCGAAGTCGGTCAAATGTACCTTCCACCGGCTTCAGTTCACAAGTGACATGCTCCCGAGCGACGTTCTCGGTGTCACTATCTATAACGCCCACTCGGAAGCCTTCGAATTCAAGAAGGGCCCGGTCTTCACGCATTTTCTGCTCGCGGACGAAATCAACCGCACCACTCCGAAAACCCAGTCCGCGCTGCTGGAGGCGATGAACGAGAGGCAGGTCACGATCGATAGCAAATCGTACCCGCTGCCCGAGCCGTTCATGGTCATCGCCACGCAGAATCCGCTTGAGCATCACGGCACGTACCCGCTTCCCGAGTCGCAACTGGATCGTTTCCTGCTGCGGCTGCGCATGGGCTATCCCGACCGCGCCAGCGAGCGCCACATCCTGCGGAACTCGGAGCGAGGTCTGCCTGTTACGGCTGCGCCCGTGCTCAGCGCGGAGGATGTGATCTTGGCTCAGGAAGCAGCGCACGGCGTGGTTCTTGATGA
>JBDKSR010000579.1:0-2892 GCA_039680545.1 Bryobacteraceae bacterium
GCCGACTCAGGCAACCCGTGACCGCCGAAATAGCGCACTACGGTCCACGTGTCGATCGTCGAAGTCGCCGCGAACACTGCCACGATCAGCAACAGGATCGTGGATACGAGGGCGTAGATGGGATAGAGCCGCAGGCTGGATCCCGCGAACCTTACCGCCCGGGCGTGCGTCACCCACAGAACGGCAAACGAGATGATTGCCGCCACCACTACCGGCGCGAGTCCATACAGCAGCATGTCGACCCACGTCGGGACCTGGCCCAGTTCCTTCCACCACTGGTATTCGATGTAGTAGTTGGCAAAGAATCGCCCGCCGAGCAACAACACAGCGAGGATGAGAAAGAGCGCGGCCTTCCAACTCAGCCGGCGCCGGCCGCCTGCGATCACGTTAGGCATCCCTACTCTTTTAGCAGAACGCTCGACCCGGCGTACGATTCACAAGTGCAGGCTGATCGCGCCGCTCAGTCCCGGCGCCAGGCGACGGAGCCGCCGACGATCGCAGCCACGGGTCCGCCACGGAAAGTACGTCCGTCGAACGGGGAGTTCTTACTCTTCGAGAACGACCGGTTGACATCGTAAGTCCATTCGGTGGCGAGGTCGAAAACGGTGACATCGCCGGGCGCGCCAGCCGCCAGCGTGCCGCGGTCGAGATGCAGGATTCGCGCGGGAGCGGCAGTGAACAGCTCCACCAGGCGGGAGAGGCCGATCTTACCGCTGTGATACAGGACTTCCAGTGCGACCCCAAGCGCCGTCTCAAGACCGATGACGCCGAACGGGCACTTTTCGAACTCCTGCATCTTCTCACTGCCGGGGTGGGGAGCATGATCGGTGGCGATCACATCCACTGTTCCCTTCACGATCCCGTCCACGACGGCGGCCACGTCACTACCGGAGCGGAGCGGGGGCCTCATCTTGAAATTGCTGTTATACGCGGTGAGTTCCGCGTCCGTCAGCACGATGTTGTGCGGTGTCGCTTCGCAACTTACGGCAATACCGCGCGCCTTGGCATCGGCGATCAATCCGACGGAGCGTCCCGAAGAAATGTGCGCGGCGTGGAACCGTGCGCCGGTGGTTTCCGCAAGGAGGATATTGCGGGCCACCATCACGTCTTCAGAACACGCCGGGATGCCGCGGAGACCCAACCGGGCCGAGTAAATCCCTTCGTGCATGTTCCCGCCCGCGCTAAGGTTCAGGTCCTCGCAGTGGTCAATTACAGGCAGGTCGAACGACTTCGCGGCTTCCATCGCTCGCCGCATGACCCGAGCATTCATTACCGGATGCCCGTCGTCAGACACCGCCACGATACCGGCGCCCTTCATCGACCCGACAGCGGCAAGCTCCTCACCGGCACTGTTCTTGGTGATCGCGCCGATGGGGAAAACGTTGACGGCGGCAAAGCGCCGCGCCCGCTCGACGATGTAGCTTGTGACGGTCGGGTTGTCGTTCACGGGAGCCGTATTCGGCATCGGGCAGATGGAGGTATAGCCGCCCGCGGCTGCCGCGCGAGATCCCGTTTCGATCGTTTCGGCGTGCTCGAAGCCGGGCTCACGCAGGTGCACGTGCATGTCGATGAAGCCCGGCGCGACGATCATTCCGGTTGCGTCGAAGAGTTCGGCTCCGTTCGCTTCCAGATTCGGTCCGGCGCCGGCGATAATGCCGTCCACGATCAGTACATCGCCCGTTTCATCCCGCCCCGCGGCGGGATCGATGATTCGCCCGTTCTTGATGAGTAGCCTGGCCATGGTCAACCCAAGATTCGCTCAAGCACCGCCATCCGCACGGCGACGCCGTTCTCCACCTGGTTCAGGATCACCGACCGTTGCGAGTCGGCGACTTCAGAAGCTATTTCGCGGCCCCGGTTGATCGGGCCGGGATGCATGACGATCACGTTGGGCTTCGCCAGTTGCAGATGCTCCAGGCGCAACCCGTAGAACTGGAAGTATTCGCTCGCCGAAAACGCGGTTTCGTGCTGCCGTTCGAGTTGCACGCGAAGCATCATGATCACGTCGGCGTCCCGGATCGCCTCACACATGTCATAGGTGATCCGTACTCCGGGCGCCATATACGCCAATTCCTGAGGCACCAGGGAAGCCGGCCCGCAGAGCACGATGTCCACGCCGAAATTCGAAAGCAGGTGGACGTTCGACCGGGCCACGCGGCTGTGCGCGATGTCGCCGATGATCGCCACGCGCAGCCCTTCGAGAGACGGCAGATTGTCGAGGATGGTCCGCGCATCGAGAAGCGCTTGCGTTGGATGCTCGTGCGTGCCGTCGCCCGCGTTGATGATCGGCATGTCCAGATGACGCGCCAAAAAGTGCGGGGCGCCAGAGGCCGAATGACGCATGACGATGGCGTTCGGCCGCATCGCGACGAGCGTGTTCAGCGTGTCCACCAGCGACTCGCCCTTCGATACGCTCGATCCGGCCGCCGTGATCGAGATGGCGTCCGCGCCGAGTCGCTTGGCCGCGATTTCAAAGCTGGTTCGAGTGCGCGTCGACGCCTCGTAGAACAGATTGACGATCATCCTGCCCCGCAGCACGTCCAGCCGTTTGAAGGCGTGGTCCTGCATGGGCTGGAAGTCTTTGGCGCGGGTCAGGATCGCCTCAATCTCGTCCCGCCCGAGTCCCTCGATTCCCAATAAACCCGTTGGCATAATTCACCCGCCGGTACGTTCCACCAGCAACACCTTCTCCATCTGATCGATCTCGCGGAACTTCACCTCGATGATTTCGTGCCGCCCCGTCGGCACCACACGGCCGATATAGCGCGCTTCGATGGGAAGTTCGCGGTGGCCGCGGTCGATGAGCACGAGAAGCTGCACTCGCGCCGGCCGGCCGTGGTGAAACAACGCATCAAGCGCCGCACGAATGGTCCGCCCCGTGTAGAGAACGTC
>JBDKSR010000580.1:0-8628 GCA_039680545.1 Bryobacteraceae bacterium
TCTCCAGCGCCGCCCGCAGCGCCGCGTTCTGGCGGGAGAGGGCGGAGTGGCTGGCGATTAAGTCATTGACGTCATCAAGGATGCTAACTCCCGTCTCGCCGTACTGGCACGGCCAATCAGGCGGCAGTCCATCCTTTAGTTCGTCGTAGGTTTCCGCCTTCGCCCGCAGCGCGTCCCGCTCCCGCTCCGCCCTCTCCGCCCGCTCAACGGCGGCGGCGAGTTGTTGTTTCAGGGCGTCGCGCTCGGCAATTAGGCGGTCAATGAAATTCCGCAAATCATCCATTGCCAGCGTCCACCCGCCATCGAGTTTATAAGTCCTCTCCGGCGTCGGAACGTGCCTCTTAGCCAGGAAAACCTGCATGTCATCCAACATCGCCCAAACGTGATCCTGCTCGGTTGCCATGACTATTTGCCCTCCACCTCAGCCGCAATCCGCCGCGACGCGCTGTCGGCCAACACTTGATTCTCGACGGCGAGCGCCGCTTGATGCCATGCCAGTTGAATGTCTTTCCGGAGTTCGTGCCACTCGGGGATCGCGTGGCCGGTGGCAAGCGAGGTCCCGCCGGTGTATGCGCGATAGGCTTCGTAGGCGATTGCCGCATAGTTCTGTTTCATTTCGTCTCCTGAGTTACTGCCGCGCAGAGCGGGCAAAGGTCGATAGTGTCCCACCGGCAACCCTTGTTGGTATGCAAGTGGATGTCTGATACTTTCGTTCGGTGCTCCAGGCACATCGGCGCATCGCAGGTCGCGGCGGCTCTCGGGACATTACCGCCAAGCGTCCGTCCGAAACGATGCAAGGTCCCGTCTTGCAGCTTGAACACCTTGCCGTCGCAGAGCAGTCTGGATGGCTTGCCGCAGGTGGCGCATGGTTGTCCGGCCATCACTCCCCTACCTCCACTCTCTTCAGCCAAATCACCCACTCCCAAGTTTCCCGCCGTTCGACGGCGACGTGAGTTATCCGCATAGTCAGCGCCCGGTGCGCCCGAATGTCGCCGACTTTGCCGACTATGTTGCGGATGCAAGTCAGGTTCCCATCGCCCTCCGGGTGCTTCAGAACCAGCCATTCCCCGCCGTCGAACTCAACTTCCTTCACGGAGTCAATCCATTCCTGCTTCAGCCAGTTCTGACCGCGACCGGGGCGAACTGGCTTGCGGACTGATATCTCCCCGGTAATCATCAGCCGCTGAACTTCATCGCCTTTCAGCGCCAACTGCTTCGCCATCACTCCCCACCTTCCCGGAGGCGCGCGGCCTCCGACTTCAGGCGCTCGACGTGCATAAACTCCAGCCGCTTGAACGCGTCTTCTTCGGCCAGCGATGTAAGCCACTCCGCCGCGCCCTCCCGACGCATACGGGCATCGCGAGCAATATGGCGTTTCGATAGCTCTCCCAAGGACAACCCATACATCGTCTGCAGAGCCTCCAACTCCGCCACTCGCGCCCGCAGCGCGTCCCGCTCGGCCTCGGCGGCTTCGGCGCGGGCGATAAGTTGCTGGCGTTCGTGCATGTCCCTTTCTCCCTCGTATTTGATCTTGTCTATCACCATAGACAGCTCCCGCTCCGCCTTCTCCGCCCGCTCGATTAGCTCTTGCCGCTCCTGGAGCCAGTAATCGCCTCGTTTGGCCCAAGTTTCAACGGCCTGTTGGGCAACATCAAGTTCATTTTGAATTTTCCCGTTCAGATCGCGCAGCCGGCCCGCCTCCCGACTTTCCTTCTCCGCCCGCTCGGTCGCGGCCGCCAGCTTGGCGCGGAGTTCGGCGAGTTCGGCGCGGATCTCCTCGTTCTCGATCTCGGCGACAGATTGGCTGTCTACGATAGGGCCACTAGACACGAGCTGACTCTTCGCCTTCGCCAGCTCCTCGGCGTGCTGGACGTCCTTGATCCTGTCTTGCTCACATCGGATGCAGTTGTTTTGCCACGCAGGATAACTTGGTCCGTGCATCAACGCACCGCATTTTTGGCAATTACGATACATCACCCTCTCCCTCCCCCGCCGCCGCTTCGAGTTCGGCGGCGCGTTCGCGTAGCCATTCGTGTGTGACGCGGATGTCGCCGTCCGCATCGCCGGCTAAGTTCTTCAGCCACTCCGCAGCCCCCAGCGCCTTCATGCGCCGGTCGCGGGCGTCGAGCCAAACGGTGAAGTTCTCCTTCGTCGGGCCGAGTTCGCCGTCGATGGCGATTCCCTCGGAGCCAAACAAGGCATCCATCAGCGTCTCGTTTTGCTTCCGCGCCTCGCGCAGTTCGGCGGCGAGGGCGGGGTAGGCGTTCCATATAAACGCGGCCCGAGATGCCCACAGAATCGGCGCGGCCTCGGCTTCCGCTACCATCCGGTCGAGCGCGTCGAGGTCAGTCTGCGACATGGAGAACCTCCACTTTGTCTCCGGCCACGAACTGCGCGAACTGGGCAGGAGTGAACTTTCGATCCCCGCTAAAATCGTCTTTGCTCCGATGGCAAATGGAGCATTCGACATACAACAGGGAACCGCCGATGCCGTACATAGCGCGGTCAACGCGAAGTTTCACGACCGGACCGGCATGAATGTCACCCGGCTTTGGCTCGACCCTCGGATCACGCTTTTCCATCTTTTTCCTCCTGAGGTAACCCACCCCGCTCCGCCGCGAACCGCGCCAGCCGCGCGGCGAGGCGGTAATCTCTTACGTACCGCGCCCATCCTGGCGTATTGCCAAAATAAGACTCGGCAATGTTTGCGCCTTCTTCTGCCCGCGCCGCCCACGCCAGCAACTCAGCGGGCGTCATGCGGCACCGCCGTTCGCCTTGTACAGCCGCTCAGGCGGCATCCCGTACAGCGGCAGAAACGGCCGGCCCTCCAGTCGCGAAGCGCGCCGCAACTGGCCCTCGGTCAGCTCCTCCCCGGTATCCGTGCGCTTCCAGTAACTCCGGCCACGCTTCCAGCCGACGTAAAAAGCGACGATACTGTTCGAGGTCTTCGGCGTGATGATGTTGCGCGGCGCTCCAGTCGCCACGGCATCACGGTAAATCGACTCGATGGATACGCTGCGGCGCTCGCTCTCGCGCTCGCCCATGCGCCACATCTCCAGCCGGTCGCCGACGACTTCGACTAGGATCGGGCGGCCCATCGCTTCGGCGGTGGTGCGGATAGCTTTCTGGCTCATGCGGCACCGCCGTTCAGCCACGCGACGAACTCGGCGGCGGTGCATTGCACGCTGAACTGGTCAGCATCGCCGCGAATCCAAAACCAGCACTTGTTACCGCCGTGCGACTCGATGGCGACGATGTTCGCCGTGTCAATCCACAGGTCGCCAACGGTCCACTCTCCGGGCACTTTTCGCAACTTCATCGCGCCACCTCCGCGCTAAGGTACTCGCGCCGCCGCTCCTCGCGCGTTATCTCCGCGTCTCGGTTCGCAGCCGCCCAGGCCGCGATCCAGTTCCAAATGTCCGCGCGGCGCGGGCGGTGCTTAAGCCAGATGGCCCCGCCGACTAACGGTAATCCAATCGCAATTATCTCCATCTCTCTCTCCTCGTTTTTTTCGCCGCCCCAATCCTCCCCTAAGAGGTCAGGGCGGCGTTAGAATTCAACCATCTGAAGCGTTAGTTGCTGCGGCTAGGCATACCTCCTATGTCCGTATTTGGAAGCATCAGCCTCCGATGAGCCGATTCCGGGTCCGCTATCCTGCCATCGCGGCGTCTCTCCCGGTGGTCGGCTCACCGCAGGCTGCGCCACCTGCGGCCCGCCGATCAGAAGGGCACGTCGTCGTCTGAGATGCCCGCCGCGACAGGTTGCGCCGCGCCGCGAGGCCGCGACACCATGCCGCCGCCCTGGTCCTCGGCCTTGCCGAACACGTTGACGCCGTTGAACGGGTCCGCCGTGATGACGGTCTTGCTCCCGCTCTTGCCGCCGCTCTCCCACGTCTCGACCGACAGCCGGCCAGCAACCATGACGAGCGCCCCTTTGCGGAGTTCGGAGGTTTTCCACTCGGGCATGTCGCCCCAAACCTTAACGGCGTACCACGAGGTAACCTTTTCCGCGCCGCGCTTGTCGGACACGGCCACGAAAAATTCGTGGACGGCCTTGCCGCTGCTGAGGTGCTTCGTCTCGACATCGCGGCCCAAGTGTCCCATGACCGTCGCGTGTGCATAGTAAGGCATTACTTTCGCTCCTTGGCTTTCGCCAGTTCTTTCTCGCCGACGAGCTTCAGCGTCTCGCGCTGCTCGTCGAAGTTCTCGCCGCCGCCGTTGACCATCGGAAGGTTGTCGGCGGGGTCGATTGCCGCCACCACCGTCGCCATGCCCTCCGCTAGAGGCATCGGCGCTCCCGTCTCCACCGCGACATCGACATCCTGCGAGGTCAGCAACTGCGACGACATCGGCCAGTCGTTCGCGGCGCGGTGAATCGCCGTTTTACGCGCCATCCGGTCCCAGTCGGTCACCCACGGCAGGCGGTACGGGCTCTTAAATTCGAGCGTGGCGGGGTCGATAGCGCGAATCTGCTCCAGCGTCAGCCCCGGCACCTCGCGACCGTAGTGCTTGAACGGCACGCCAGCGCCGCTTTTGGCGCGTCGGCGGATGCCCTCGATCTCGTCCACGGTCATGATGGTGACTTGGTTGCTGCCGTTCACCCGCGCCGAGACAAAGGCCGCGACAACCTCGCCGCGCTCGCCCCGCGCAGGCTTCCAATGAAACACCAGCCCGTCGCGGTCGAATCCGTAGTCGAATTCGTCAGCCTCTCGCACCAACTCGCAGTGGATCGCGCCCACGCCAGCCCGCCGCGCCAACTCCATCTTTCCGTGGTAGTCCACGATTAACTGGCACTCGCGACCGTATGGAATCAGGTACGCCGAGTTCTTGCGAATCTCCAGCCCGAGGTTCGACGCCAACAGCACCGCGTTCAGAAAACTCACCGGAGAGCAACCAGCCAGCGCCGGATTCACGGCAATCGAGTTCATGACCAGCATCGCGCAGCGATCCGGCGACAGATGCGGCGGTAGCACCTTGCGGAAGTTTCCGCTGTACTTCTTCAGCACCGACATCACCGTGTCGGCGGCTTCCTGCTCTATCGGCGTCTCAGCCGATCTGATTAGCTCTTGCACGCTCGTCCTCCATCGCATACTTGAGTGCGCGGCACGCTTGCGCGTGGGCACGTTTCAGGAACAGTTCGACCTCATAGCAGCCCATGGCGTTGGCCTCGTCCATGAGGTCAACCAGCTTGATCGCGAGTTGGTTGATCTGGTCGGCCTCGGTGCCGGGGGTGATCTGTTCGGTCACAGCGCCCTCCCGCAGCACGGGCAGACTTCCGGCCCCCACTCGACGCCGTGTTTAGCGAAGACATCTCGCGCCCGTCGCATAAAGGCGGGCTCCATGTTCGCACCAGAACAATAGCGCTGGACGCTAGAGAATCCGCACTCCATCTCGATTGCCATCTGCTGCTGCGTCAGCCCCGCCGCCTTCCGCGCTTCGTTGAAGGTCATGCCAACCCCACCGCAACCGCGACCACGGACGCGAGCGCATACCACGCGCTTTTATTGAACTGCGTGTGGTGATACCTCCACGAGTGCTGTCCTTGCGGCCCGAAGGCCAGCCGGAACTTCCACCACGCCAGCAGCATGAGGTCGGCGGCGGCGGCGAGCCAGAGGATAACGTCGATGCTCATTTCAGCCCTCCCACAAGCTCCATCAGGTCCAGCGCGGCCTGATCCCCGCCCCGCGCGGCCATCTCAACGTAGGCCCAAGCGGCGCGGTGATGCAGTTTCTTTTGCATCGCCCGCTCCAGCACTTCGCCAGCGGCGCGAACGTTCGGCGGCACCTGTTCCTGCGGTCCTACTCGCATCCAGCACTTCTGATACATGTCTTGGCTCCTCCCCGGCCCGCGTCGGCAGCAGGCCGGGTCTGTGTTGATTTCGGTTAGGCCGTGCGGCCCATGGGCGGGTTAAACCGCGCTTCGTTGTGTCCGACGCGGCGACCGCGCTCAAACATGGCGGCGTCGCAGATGTCGTCCACCTGCCACCGCTGGATTCCGTACTCGCGAGCGATGGTGAAGCGCGAGGTGCCAAATACCAAAGCGCGCGTCGCTATGCTCGATTTTTCGTGCTGGTTCAGCTTCGTGACCGGAAGTGGCCGCGAATGAATAAGATGCAAATGTGCCGTCATTTCTTTTCTCCCTCGGGTCTATCATCGTGAGTGCCTACCAGCAGGTCGATAGCCTGCTCGATAGCGCCGCCCAACATCAGACCGCGAGTCCGGGCGTAAACCGCTAGGCGCTTCGCCTGTGATGGGCGGAGCTTCCAGTGGTATGTGCGCCTTTCCTCCACTTCTTCGATATGATTAGGTGTCGCTTCGGTGTCGCTCACAAGAATGACTGTACGGGAAATTGGGAAATTGCGCAATAGGGAAATTCGCACTTTGCGAAAGAAAGTGCTTTGCAATGGCTGAACCAAAACTTTTGATTCCAGATGACGAGTACGAACAAATCAAGATCCGAGCCGCCAAGCAAAGGGTGACGCCCCAGCACTTCATGCGCGAGGCAGTGCGGGCGGCTCTGTCTGGAAACGTCGCTTCCCCCGCCAAACCCCCACCCCCCGCCGCCCACAAGCTGCGCGAAGCGGCTGCCACCGCTCGCGCGCTTGCGGACCAACTCGCCGCCTTGGCTGGAGGACTGCCGGCAGAGCTAGAACCGGACACCATAACGATCAGCACCGAGTCACTAATTCAGATGCTCACGGAGGCTGTTCAGAATGGACCAGATACACCTGTTGAGGCCCGAATCGAAAGAGTCGAGCGAATCGTTGCAGAAATTAGAGAGGCTGTTGCACCACCAGCGGCGCCTGATCGCGGCGCAACTCCAACTGATCGCCGCAAGCGAGGCTCTAATCGCTGAGCTTCGACGGCTATAGACGACAAAAGCCCCTCGCGCCTGGTCAGGGCGGAGGGGCTTAGGGTGCTGGAATCGTGCCGGGATCTACTGAACTGCGGTCGCCGCTTTTGCTTCGGCGGCTTTGTTTGCGGCGTCCTGCGCAGCGTTGATTTCGTTTTGCCGAATGATCTGCCGTAGGTTCTCAACCACGATTGTTTTGGCGAGGCCGTTTAGTGTGCGGTACTTCATTTCCGTGACCGCAGCACCTTCCTGGTAGCTACTGGCTGCTGTTCCGTTGAAACCGCGAGTCACGGTGAGGTTGCGGCCATCCCTGGCCGTTACCTGCATGTGTTCAGAGCCGATGCTGACTACCGAATTAACAGCAATGCCTTGGCCGCTGGCAACAGTGATCGCAGTCGCCGAGGCCGTGACCGGGGCGGATAGCGTTGTCTGGGTGCCTGTCCCCTGCGTGGCCATCCATGAGCGGATCGCGGCAGCGCCTTCAGCGTCAAGCGTGACGGCAGGAGCGTTGATGGTCGCCTGGGAGAAGGCGGCGAGAGTGAAAGAAAGAGAAAGAATAAGTTTCTTCATGTTTTTACCTTAATTTGCGAAGATTTTCCATGCGGCCCCATCGGACCACACCATGACTTTGTTTGCGCCACCACCAGCGACGGTAGAACCAATCGTTGTGGCGTTAGCATCGGTTACATATTGGATGGAGCCAGCGTTGCCAGCGGCAGCGGCAGGGAGAGCAGCGACGAGAACACCGGCATGCAGAACGCGGGTGGCACTTACCTGCCCATTCGCATTACTCCCCCCATCACCCACCCGAAGGACGCCAGCAGAAGCGCGAGAGAGGGAGAGGTCGGAGGTGCCAGCAAATACGCTTGCGTTATTTCTCCACCTCAAAAACCCACCAGATCCAAGCATCAATCCGCCCCAGCTAGATCCAGCAGAACCACCAATAGCAGCGACTGACGTGGTATCGAAATATTCTTGCGATGAAACTACAGCAGTGCCCACGATGTTTCCGCTGCCGCTAATATACGCAGCAACCGCCCCCGCACTCACCTGCCACTCCTGAAGGTTACCACTCTGCCCCGCGCCAGCCCGTACGACAACCTTCGTCGATCCCAGCGGCGAAGCCTGATCGTAAAACCGCGCCGTACCCGCGCTGCCGGAAGTAGCTACGTCGAGTTTGAAGTTGGAGTCGGTGGAGGTGCCGATGAGGACGTTGCCGGAAGCCCCGCCAGTGATTCTCACTCTATCTATTGCAGTTCCGCCAGCGTCTCCAGTAGCAAAAACCAATGAAGAATTAACCCCAGAAGATCGAAGGTGCATTGCCTCTGGAGAGGTCAGGGTGTAAATTTGACCCTTTTGAGATCCGCCAATATACCATGTAACTTGAGATATATCCGGTCCTTCAACCCGAAGTTGACCAAGATTCGGTATATTTGCGCCTCTTATATGCAAGTATGTAGACGGACTATTCGTCCCCACCCCCAACCGATCATTCGCCGCATCCCAGAACAGCGCCGTAGGGTCTTGATTGAGAATCCCCGGCGCGGAGACGTAAGGAATCGCTCCGGCTGTCGTTAGGTTGGACGCGCCAGTTACTGCGCCAGCCGCACCGCCACCACAGTTCCACTCGTTAGTAAATGGATTGTAGACCAAGGTGCATTGGGCAAAGGCTGAGATAGATAGGGCGAGGAAAAGTAGGATCTTAGTTGTACGCATAGTTAGCTCGGTTGTCACAAGACTTGTTCACTGCGGTTGCCGACTCTGCCCAGCCGTAGCG
>JBDKSR010000581.1:0-5181 GCA_039680545.1 Bryobacteraceae bacterium
GGCTAACAGGAGCAGAAATCCTGCGAGCGGGAGGATGAGGCTGAGATTCAACATGGTCATCGGACGCCTCCCCCGAACGCAAACATCATGAGGACGATGACCGCTCCGGCCAACACCCAGGCGGCATAGCTGCGTATATTCCCGGACTGGAACAGTTTGAGGGTGCCGCCCAACCCCCGGGCACGATTGCCGATACCGTTCACCACTCCGTCAATTACTCCCACATCAATCCCGCGCCACAGAATTCGATCAGAGCCGTTAACGATGGGCTGGACGACAGCGGCGTCGTATGCTTCGTCCACGTAGTATTTGTTGTAGACCCAGCGATAGAGCGCACCGAAGCCTGATGCGGCGGAGTCGGCAAGGCCGGGACGAGCCACGTAAAACAACCATGCAAGGGCGATACCGGCGAACCCTGAAATCACCGAAATCGCAACGAGAATTGCACTGTGCCCTTCTTCCTCGACGGGGAACAATGGGTCAAGGAATCTTGGGACATTGAAATAGCCACCGGCCAGAGAGAGGAGTCCCAACGCCACGAGCGGCAGCGTCATGACGGCAGGGGATTCGTGCGGATGACGCTCGGGGCCGCGTGCCGAGCCGAAAAACGCAAGGAATACGGCTCGAAACACATAGAAAGCCGTCATTCCGGCTGTCAAAACACCAATCCAATACATCCACGGAGCATGATGATAGGCAGCCAGAAGGATCGCGTCCTTGCTGTGGAATCCGGAGAAAGGCGGGACCCCCGCGATGGCCAGGGCCGCGCATAACATCGTTGCGAAAGTGACGGGCGTGTGTTTCCGAAGCCCGCCCATGTTCCGCAAATCCTGCTCGCCGCCGAGCGCGTGGATGACGCTCCCCGCGCCGAGGAACAACAGAGCCTTGAAGAACGCGTGTGTAACAAGGTGGAAAATGCCGACGGAAAACGCGCCCACTCCGAGCCCCAAAAACATGTATCCGAGCTGCGAGATGGTCGAGTAGGCGAAGACCTTCTTGATATCGTTCTGTGCAAGACCGATCGTTGCGGAAAAGACGGCAGTCAGCAGCCCTATAGCTGCAACCGCGTCGAGCGCGA
Source organism: Bryobacteraceae bacterium (assembly GCA_039680545.1). Classification (GTDB taxonomy): domain Bacteria; phylum Acidobacteriota; class Terriglobia; order Bryobacterales; family Bryobacteraceae; genus JAEHDI01. The sequence goes on from JBDKSR010000581.1 coordinate 1,079, forward strand.
GTGGTGCATGGGAGTAAATCACGGCGCTCCGGGCCACCATGTATACGCCGGCCGTAACCATCGTGGCGGCGTGTATTAGAGCGGAGACCGGCGTCGGGCCTTCCATCGCGTCCGGCAGCCAGACATAGAGCGGAATCTGCGCCGATTTGCCCGTCGCGCCCGCGAGCAATAGCAGTCCGATGATCGTCAGGATACCGGCGCTCGATTCGACCGGCATCCCCGAAGCTGCCGGGAATACCACCCCGAAATCGAGAGAACCAAAGTTTCTGAAGATAAGGAAGATTGCCAGTAGAAAACCGAAATCGCCGATTCGATTGACGATGAACGCCTTCTTGCCGGCATCGGCTGCGCTCTTGCGACGAAAATAGAAACCGATCAAGAGGTAACTGCACAACCCGACGCCTTCCCATCCCACGAACAGCAGCAGGAAGTTCGCTGCCATCACCAGAATCAGCATGAAGAACATGAATAGATTCAGGTATGCGAAGAAGCGGTAATAACCGCCTTCGTGGGCCATGTAGCCGACTGAGTAAACGTGGATAATCAGTCCGACGCCGGTCACCACGAGCAGCATGACCGCCGTGAGCCGGTCCAGAGCGAGATCAAAACCGGCACGCAGAGCACCGCTTCGGATCCAGTCGAAGTAGCGTTCGACGTACGCCGTCTCCATGGAACCCGCGGTATAGAGCGTCCTCAGTACCCACAGGAAGGACAGCAGCACGGAACCGACGGCCACCATGTTGATCACGGCTCTCGGCAGGCGTCGCCCAAACAAGCCGTTGATGAGGAAACCGGCAAGCGGGAGAGCGGGGATGAGCCAGAGGTGCAGCATCGGTTTAGTTCTTCATCGAGCTGATTTCATCGATTTGCAACGTGGCACGGTTTCGAAACACCGTGAGGATGATCGCCAGGCCAACGGCCGCCTCGGCCGCCGCCACCACCATTACGAAGAAGGTGAAGATATAACCGTCGGTTTGCCTTAGTTCATAGGAAAACGCCACGAAACTCAGATTCACGGCGTTGAGCATCAGTTCGATGCACATGAAGACCGTGATGATGTTGCGGCGGATGAGAAAGCCGGCCACGCCCAGCGCAAAAAGCACCGCACTCAGGATCAGGTACCAGGTAAGTGGAATGGCGGGCATAGGCTAATCGAGCTCCTTACGGGCCAGGACGATGGCGCCGAGGATCGCCACCAGGATGAGTACGGAGGTCACCTCAAACGGCAGCAGGTAACGCGTAAACAAGAGTCGCCCAACCGCCTCCGGCGAACCGCCGCCGAAATCGCCGAACTTCACTGTCTCCGAAGACGGAAGCATGGCTCGAATCAGGAAGCTCAGGAGGCCGAGCAGGATGATCAACATAGGGACCCCGAGGAGCTTCGCAGTCAGGGAGTGGCCTGTCTTCTTCTCCGAGCCGGCATTTAGCAGCATGATGACGAACACAAACAGCACCATGATCGCGCCGGCGTACACAATCACCTGCACAGCGGCAATAAACTCCCCGCCGAGCAACAGGTACAAAGCAGCCAGCGAACCCATGACGCCGACGAGCGAGATCGCGCTCGCGATGGGATGGGCCTGTATGACCAGGTTGATCGCGCAGAGCACCGCGATACCGGCAAACACGAAGAAGAAGATAGCGTCCATGTCTATGCCGTAAAAACAGCAACCAACAATCCCGTTACCAGAAGGTTCAGCATGGCGACGGGGAACAGGAACTTCCACGCGAACCGCATCAACTGGTCGTAGCGAAACCGCGGCAGCGTGCCGCGAACCCAGATGAATGCGAAGAGCAGAAAACCGGCCTTTGCGCCGAACCAGAACAGCGGCTCCAGGACACCCCGCAAGACAGGGATCAGAAAGAGAACTGCCGCCACGAAGAACACAGCCGCCACGCCAGGCAGCGTCAGGCGGTCGCGCCGCCGGACCGGGTTCAACCCGTGATACAGGGCAACCGCACCCGCAATACCGAAAACCACAGCGGGTATGTAGTTCGCTCCCAGATTTGAAGGAAGAAGCGGCTGCCAGCCGCCGAGAAACAACACGGTCGCCATCGAGCAGGCCGTGATCATGTTCGCGTACTCCGCCATGAAGAATGATGCGAACGCGAGGCTGCTGTATTCGGTATGGAACCCCGCGACCAGTTCGTTCTCGGCTTCAGGAAGATCGAACGGGACACGGTTCGTCTCAGCGAATGCCGCGATCAGGAACACAATGAATGAAAGAATTTGCGGAAAAGGAAGCTGAAATACATTCCAGCGAGGTATGAATCCGAAATAGAAGCCGCCCTGCGCCTGCACGAGTTCACGCAGGCTGAGCGTGTTGGAAAGAAGCAGGGTCGATGCCAGGGCGACCGCGAGCGGCAGTTCGTAGCTGATCATCTGGGCCGAACTGCGCAAGCCTCCAAGCAAGGCGTACTTATTGTTGGACGCCCATCCGGCCAGTGCGATGCTGTAAACACTCAGCGAAGAGACGGCTAGCACGAACAATACGCCAACGTTCAGGTCGGTCAGTTGCATCGCGGTCCGGACGCCGAACACCTCTATATCGGGTCCGAACGGGATCACTGATACCGAGAGCAGCGCGAGCATGACCGCCAGAAACGGAGCGAGCAAATACAGGAACTTGTTCGCCTGCGGAGGCATCAGGCCTTCTTTGGTCACGAGCTTAAGAACATCGGCGAGCGGCTGGAGCAGGCCGTGCGGCCCCACGCGGGACGGACCAAGCCGCAACTGGATATGGGCGATGACCTTTCGCTCGACCCATTGCAAATAGGCAAGCGTGGTCAGCAACACCGCCGCGACCACGGCCGCCTTCAGCAGACTGATGCTCAGGAAGCTCATCGGGATGATGTTTGCACCTTGCTGCCGCCGTACAACGCACCAGTTCTCTCGGTCACGGAATTCAGGGTCTTGCAGTAACGCCCCAGTGACCCAGAGGTGAACAGTGTATCTCCCGCAGAGTGAACCAAATCGGGTTGCGGATCGAGCCCAATCGGCCCACGCCCCGGCTTTGTCTGCACAGCCCCGCCCGTGCCCGCCACAGGCAAAGCGATATTATACCCGCGCACTGCGCCGCGAATTTCTTCAAACACTGCATCCGCGGCGCCGATCTCGAAGCCGAGCCCCATTTCCTTTGCCAACAATCCGAAAATCTCGAGATCCGGCTTGGTTCCCATCACTTCAAGCGCCTTCACAAAGTGCTGCACTTCACCGCAGACATTCGTGACCGTACCCGATTTCTCGTACGTCGAAGCCGCTGGGAATACGACGTCCGCACGCTGTGCAGTCTCCGTCAGGAACAGATCTTGCACGACGACGAATGTGCTCGCGGAGGCCAAGGATCTGCTCTTCAAGGGGTTCGCCCCTACCACCCACAAGGCGTCGAGGTCCGGTGCCGCCAGCATCTCGGGAAGCGTCATGCCGGGCGTGAGACCTGCCTCGGCGACCGATTGATAACCGGGGAGCAGGTCGGGCCGCAGCCCCATGTCCATCGCGCCGCGTGAGTTCGAGTAATCCACCAGACATACGTACTTGACTGGGATACCGAGCGAATCGCCGAACGCAACCAGTTGCCGGACGGTCTCGCCCTTCACGGCGTCGCTGAAGAGGATCACGAGTTCCGGCTCGTTCTTCAATAGGCCACGCAGCGACTCGATGTCGGCGATTTCCTCTCCAACCGGTACGCGGACACTGCGGACGGCAAAACCGTCCTCACGGACAGGGCCGGGCGTCACCGTATACGTGTGTGAAACGTGATGCCGCCAGTTGGCGCGAATCTGGTAGGCGAGCAGGGGGTGCTGTTGCGCCAGATCGCTCGCCACGACAAGAATGGCCCGGCTGTTGTAAAGGTCAGCGGTGGTGGCAAGCGCCCCGGTGCGATCGCCGAGTGCGTCAAGCAGAGCCGCCACATCGCCTGAGCGGTGATGGTCGATGTGGTTGGTACCAAGTCCGGCACGGGCCATCTTCTGAAGCACGTAGTTTTCTTCGTTCGTCGTGTGCGTCGAGCCGACGATGCCGATTTTGCCGTCCCGAGCCTTGATCGCCTGGAATCGGCTTGCCACTTCTGTTACCGCTTTTGACCAGGAGACTTGCTCAAAGC
>JBDKSR010000582.1:0-5522 GCA_039680545.1 Bryobacteraceae bacterium
CGCCGCAGCATAGAATCTTTAATGTGAAGATTCGTCGACCGTCGTTCCCCCGCGGAATCTGAGATGGACCAGAAGACTTCCCTTCCTCTCCCGAGCTTCCCGCACCTTGCCTGGATAATCGCCGGCATTCTTTTCATCGCGGCCTGGTTTCTGTGGTTTGCGGGTAAAGGCCTCCTCGCGCCGTTCTCCGGCGACGACATGATGAACCTTCACGGGTACCTCATGAAGCCATCGAGGGCACTGCTCCTCGACAACCTCCGCTACTGGTCTCCCTCCTACCGGCCCCTTGGCGGACTGTTTTACGTGCCTCTTTACCATTTGTTCGGTCTCAATCCGCTTCCATTCCGGACCGTTTGCTTCGTCATCCTCGGACTCAACCTCGTTCTCACGTTTTGGTTCTGCCGTCTGGCATCCGGCAAGACACACGTGGCTTACCTCGCTACGTTCCTGGTGAGCTACCACGCCTGGTTCATCGATCTGTACTACAGCTCAGGCACAATCTACGAATTGCTGTGCTTCTTCTTCTACTTCGGCGCATTCATTCTCTACATCCGAATCAGGCAGGCGGGAAGGATTCCGTCCGCGATGGAATCGGTTGGGCTCGCCGCACTTTACGTCTGCGCGTTGAATGCGAAGGAGATGGCGGTCACACTCCCTCTGTTTCTGACACTCTATGAATGGATCTACCACACGCCACGGATGACGGCCCGCTCCGCCATCGCCTGGCCCATCCGCGAAGGACGTTTCGCACTCGTTACAGCCGCGCTCACGATCCCCTATGTGATCGGCAAACTCTCTCCATCGAGCGCCTTCACGAAGATCTCTTCCTACGACGTTTCCGTCTCACCCGGCAAGTTCCTGGACGCGTTCCACCTGTACCTGAATCCGCTTCTCTATCAGAACCATTTCTTCCGGGACCCGAACACCATCCGGCTCCTGATTGCGATGCTTTTGCTTGCCATTCTGAGCCGGTCGCGCGCACTGATCTTCTCCTGGTTCTTCCTCACGTTGAGCCTTCTCCCAGTGGCATTCATCGCGCACTATGCGGCGTTTTTTCAGTACATTCCCTCCGTCGGCTGGGCACTCTACGCAGCGGTTAGCCTGACGATGATCCTCGACGCTCTCTTCCGTGCGATGCGCAAGCTCTGGCCGGCCTTTCCAAAGCTGGAGATGGGATGCCGTGGGGCTGCCGTGCTGGTTGGGGTGCTGGCCTGCCTCTTGGCCCCGCTGCACGCGCGCGAGAGCGCACGCACATACCGGGGCTTTTTGAGCGTGCAGCCTCCTGCCCGTCAGATGGCCGCCGAACTTCTTCGCGTCCAACCGCGCATGAAGCGTGGCGCGCGTGTGCTTTTCGCCGGTGATCCTGTTCCTCGGGACACGTACTTCCTGCTGTATGTGACTCGGCTCACCTATAACGACATGGCCATCGAAGTGACTAAGACGGATCAGCCGCCGGCCGCGGGAGTGAACCCTGAGGAATACGATTCGGCGTTCTCTTACAACAACGGACGGCTCGATCCCATGCCCATGAGGCAAAAGGACGGAAGCGCGGGCCCGCGCTGAAGCGAACCCGCACAAAAGCCCCGAAGCAACATGAGCTATCGGCAACTGTACACAAATCAGAAGCTGTAACCTCAAACGGCCCAGATCGGCCCGCCGGTTTGCCTGGGAACGGTTGGTGCGTAAAGAACTGACCTGAGCATAACAGCCGTGGTCTCCAATGTGACGACAGGTATGTAATTGAGAGACTATGGTGATGCACCATTGAACAGGCTGATAATAGATGCACCGCCTTGTCACATTAGCAACATTTCTCAACACTCACGCACGTTTGGTCGCTCTTGTACTGATTCTGTTGGCGTCTACGCGGATCATTGCGACTTACAGCGTATTTAGCTACGTAACTGACGAACCGGCACACATCGCCTGCGGGATGGAGTGGCTCGATAGAGGCACATATTATTACGAAGATCAACATCCACCGTTAGCGCGAATCGCGGCAGCATTTCTCCCCTGGCTCCTGGGAGCACACAGCCAAGGCCTCTCAGACACATCTTCGGAAGGCATCGCGGTCCTTGATTCAGGACGCGGTCGCGACGTCAACTTGTTCCTCGCTCGTTTCGGAGTCCTACCGTTCTTTTGGATCGCTTGCGCCAGTGTCTACTTCTGGTCCGAGCACTTCGCGGATCGCCTGACTGCGTTGTTCAGTCTTACCCTATTTTCGACCCTTCCCGTCGTCCTTGGACACGCCGGGCTCGCGGCCACCGATATGGCGCTGACGGGCTTCTTGGGCGCTACGCTGCTGCTGACGTTCCTCTGGTTCGAGCGGCCGACTGCGGTACGGACCATTCTTCTCGCAGTCGCCGGTGCCTGCACCGTGCTCTCAAAACTTTCCAGCATGCCGTTCTTTGCCGCCGCTCTTGCCGCCGTTGTCATCTGGCTCTTAATCGTGAAGCCAAGTCGCCTACGGTACCTAACGGTGCGTCACTTACTCTTACTGCTGCTCGGTCTGGTTGTGTGTTGCTTGTTCGTTTGGGCAGGATATCGATTCTCGTTCGGTCTCGTCAACGGTACGGGGCCGCTTCGGCCGGCGCCCGAGTTTTTCAGCGGGATCAAGACCGCGCGATGGCACAATCGAACTGGTCATCTCGCGTACTTACTTGGGAGGTTCAGTCAACATGGATTCACCAGCTATTATCCGATCGCCTTGGCTGTAAAGACTCCCCTTCCATTCCTGCTCTTCTCGTTCATCGGAATCGGCGTCTGTTTTCGCCACTGGCGCGATTTGCGAACGGCGATTCCACTCGCTTGCAGTATAGGAATGCTCAGCATTGCGATTGTCTGCTGCCATATTAATATTGGTATACGGCACGTGCTCTCGCTGTACGTTCCGCTTTCAATCGTTGCTGGCATAGGAGCACGTGCGCTCGGCTCGGTTCCGCGAGCCTCAAGTCTGGCGGCCGTACTCCTGGGATGGCTTATCGTAAGTGGCGTAATCGCACATCCGGATTACATTGCATATTTCAACGAGGCCGCGAGTTTCCACCCTGAGCGAATCCTGATAGATTCAGACCTTGACTGGGGGCAAGACAACAAACGGCTCGGACGCAGGCTTCGCGAGTTGAAAGCGTCTTCGGTTGCGTTGCTTCCGGCAGCGCGGGAACCCGGGCTTCCGGAGGTGACCGCATTTTCTTTGACGCACCCCAGCCCAGGGTGGAACGCGGCTCATCTGACCGCGCTCAAGTTGCTGGAGCACCAAACGACCACCACCACGGGTCAGCGCGTGTTTTGGGTAGACACGGAGCCACCTACCGAGCGAGTGGGCCGAGGGATTCTACTTTGGTACTGCAAACACCCGTGCCGAAGTGAGTAGGTTCGGTTTCGGCTTGCAGTCTCGAGGAGCAGGGAGGTATCGAGTAAAGCCTTGCCCACATCCGGAATTCTTTCTCTGACAGCCAAACATGCTTCTCGGTCCGGCCATCGTAGAGACCACGTTCTTCCGGCTGTCCAAAAATGCTCATGCCGTCTGGCCGAAGGTGCTTGCTCCAGCCAGACGGCATGACCCGTCCTGCGAAAAACAATAACTTTTACAACGAGGCACGTGCCGCAGCCAGCGCGCCATCGTAGTTCGGATGATCGGTCACTTCCTTTACGTACTCGACGTAACGGATTTTGTTCTCCTTGTCCACCACGAAAATCGCGCGGCTCTCGATCCGCAGTTCCTTGATCAGCGTGCCGTAGGCCGTGCCGAACGAACCAGAGCGGTGGTCGGAAAGCATCTTCACACGATCCACTCCAAACGCCCCGCACCAGCGCTTCTGGGCGAACGGGAGGTCCATACTGACGGTGTAAACCTCCACCTTCGGCATCTTCCCCAGTTCCTCGTCGAACCGCTTTGTCTGCGCGTCGCAGACCGGCGTATCAAGAGACGGCACCACACTAAAAATGCGTACCGACTTACCTGTCTTTTCCAAGGTGACAGGAATCAGGTTGTTATCGACCGCCTCAAAGTCCGGCGCCTTATCGCCCGGCTTCAACTGCGGGCCGACCAAAGTAAGTGGGTTTCCTTTTAAAGTTGCAGCTCCTGCTCTCTCCATCAATTCCTCCTGTCTGAGTTGGATGCTATTAGCAGCCCCTTCGATTCGACTATCCGCGGGCCGCCCATGCGGCCTTCTCCGGCACGTACCCTTCCTGCCGTAAGCGATCCAGCACCGCCGACAGCCTTTCCCGGCCGGATTCGTCAAGTTCGCTCACCGGACGCCGGCAATGCCCGACGGGCATCCCCACCAGGTTCATCGCCTCTTTGATAACGCAGGGGAATGTCCCCAGTCCAAAGGCTTCCCTTAACGGTGAAATCAGCGTCTGTAAGCGCTCCGCTTCCGCGATGTTTCCTTCATTGTACGCGTTGTACAGGTCCACGAACGCTCGTGGGATAACGTTCGCGCAGGCCGTCACAGCGCCCACGGCTCCCAGCTTGAGTGCCGGAAGTACCATGTGATCGCGTCCGATGAATACCGAGAGGTTAGCGGATATCCATTCCGGAATCAGGTCCAGGTCCCCGCTTGAATCCTTCAACCCGATCAGGTTCTCGGCGAAAACGGCGACACGCTGCAGAATCAGCGGCGTCAATGCGACCCCGGTCCGCTCCGGAATGTTATACGCCAGGACCGGTATCCGCACGCTGCGGCAGACTTCGACCAGGTGATCGACCAGTTCGTCCGCCGAAGGCCGTATGTAGTACGGCGTCGTCACGACGATGTAGTCCACTCCGTCGGCTTCGGCCTGCTGCGCCAACCGCACGGTCTTCTTGGTCGTCACCGCACCGGCGTTCACATAGACCGGGACGCGCTTGGCCGCGGTCTGCACGCAAAATCGCGCCGCAACCGTGCGTTCCTCTTCGTCCAGCGCATAGAACTCGCCTTGCCCCCCGATCGCGAACAACCCGTGCACCCCGCTCGCGATCAGGTGCTCAATCAGGTGTTGCCACACGCCGTAATCAATCGACTCATCCCGCCGGAACGGTGTGACGACGGCGGGAACAATGCCCCCCAACGCCTGTGCGGCCATGCCCTCATTCTAGCCCTAGCCGATACGGATTGGTATGATTCCTGTCGTATGACCTATTACGAGCAAAACCGCGAGACTTTCCTTGCCGGGCTGAAGGAATTCCTCCGCATTCCCAGCGTCAGTACCCTCCCGGAGCACAATGCCGACATCCGGCGAGCGGCGGAATTTGCCGCCAATGAACTGCGCCAGGCCGGAATGCAGCTTGCGGAGGTCATCCAAGGCCAAGGTCACCCCCTTGTTTACGGCGAATGGCTGGGCGCTCCCGGCAAGCCCACGCTGCTCATGTACGGGCACTACGACGTGCAGCCGCCGGACCCGCTTGACGAGTGGACAACTCCTCCTTTTGAGCCCACAGTCCGCGGCAACGATCTCTTCGCCCGAGGCGCGAGCGACGATAAAGGACAGGTTTACCTCCTCATCAAGGCAGTAGAGGGTTTCCTCAAGACGCAAGGGCG
>JBDKSR010000583.1:0-3664 GCA_039680545.1 Bryobacteraceae bacterium
CGCCTTCGTTCTCGACGAAGCCCTTGTCGTTTACGAAGCGCTGTAAGTTGTGCGAGTCCGAGTTATAGCTGCCCATGCCGATGACATCGGACTTGGTCCGCTCTGACTGCAAGTCCTTCTGCGTGGCGACGAAATCACCCACCATGCGCCGCGCTTCCCGAATATAGAGCTGATTGGGCCAGTTCCCCGTGTCGACGAACTCGTCCTTCGCCAACCCGTACCGCTGTACCTCCTCCTGAAGCGGCTTCGGCACGCGAGGATCGGTGGCCAGAAAGTAGTAGAAACCCTTCTGATACTCCTCGTGGTCTTTCCAGATGCGTTCCCGCTCGGCGTAGGTGCCGTCGGGGTAGCCGTAGTTCTTCCCGATGTAGTCGGTCGAAAATCCGCCCCTGTTGTTCAGGTCCGCCTTGTCATTCGGGATGATGCGCAGCAGGCCCACCTCATTAAATGTCAACGGGCTTCCCATGAATGCGGTCATGGCGGTCAGGTAGCGCGCCAATAGCTCGTAGCGCTTCGGATCGTAATTATCCGGCTTCGGCCACGGGATCCGGTTCTCAGGCCGGTCGGTGGCGATGACCCGGAAGTTGTAAGCCTGTATCCGCTTGTCCGCCGAACCCGGCTCACCGCGCGAGTCGGGAGAAATCTCGGGCAACAGCTTTCCGTTTTCGTCACGCGCCGGAATATCGACGGCAAACTGGTGGCTGGGCGTAACCGCCCGTACCCCGGCAAGCGACTCCCCGTATTGCGAGATGCCTTCTCTGCCGAACGTGTAGCTGACCTTCGCCTGCGCCATGAGGTCGCCCTCATAGGAACAATCAGCGAAGACTTTCGCGCGAATCGTAGAACCGTTCTCAGCGGTGATCTCTACGATGCGAGCGCCATCCTTCCGCACACCGGTCTTCTCGCGCAGCGGACCCTCTTCGATGAGTGTGACGCCCGCGTCTTTGAGCATGTCCCGCATGATTGCCTCGGCCACTTTCGGCTCGGGCATCCAGGCAGTCTCTTGTAGATGACGGTCGAGATCATAGTGTTTCCCGGCTCGCCAGTAGAACTCGAGCGACATCCCTCCGATCACCTCGCGCCTGCCAACATCGGTGCCGGACAACCCGCCGCTCACCATCCCGCCAATATGCTTACCGGGGTTGAGGAGAACTGTTTTCAAACCACTCCGAGCGCCTGCCACGGCAGTCATCACACCACCTGCCGTGCCCCCATAGACGGCCAAATCGAAACTCTGTTGGCCGGCCGCGGATACCGCAGCCAGCAGCACAAGCAATAGTGTTCTCATAGCGAATCCCTCCTGAGTCTTTCTGGGGCACCGTTGCCACTGTATGAGTCCCAGGTTCTGACGTCGATATTCAGCCTCAACGATCAAGGAATTCAGATGAAAGCTTGTTCACAATCATATACCGGAACTTCCCGCCGAACATCTGAATCGCCCCAACCAAGACTCTCTCCTGGCGCCAAGTCTCAATCCTGCTCGACCGCCGTACAGTTTAATGTGTTACTCGGAACCCATAAGTCGATCATTTTCAAGCATTTTGGGCGGCTCACGCTTGGCAAGCAAAGTCTTGCCTGCCACACCCTGACTCCGTTCTCCTGATATGCAGATCAAATCGGAATGCGTCCAAGTAATCGCGGGCGTCTTCGACACGGACTGAAGAATCGCCGCCTCTTAGACGATCTCTTCCTTTACCGGATCCCAACGCACTGTGCGGCCCTGGCGGTAGCTCTCTACCGACATGCGTGCAGTGATCGATGTACGGAAGCCAAGATCAAACGGTGCGTTCGGCTCCTTGCCAGAGCGAATGCAATCGAGGAAATTCTGCACGTGCGGCAGAAGAGGCCACTTAGCGGTCCCTGCACGGCCTACCAACTCGGTACCGTCAGGGCGATTCACCTTTTGAGGAACGTAACGGACCGGTTTTCTCATCGCATAGGCGTCGATAATGGTTCCGTCAGTACCCAACACGTGCTCGGTGACTCCGAGTTCGTTGTTGCCGAAGCCGGAGTCCCAAGTGAAAAGAATGTCCTCCGAATGCTGCATTGCCACATTCATGGTGTCCGGCACTTCGCGTCCGTCCTTCCAGAGATAGATCCCTCCTACCGCGGTGACCGCAGCAGGAGTCCGTAGTTTGAGGACTTTGTACCAGAACGCCAGTTGGTGGCACATGTTCTCGTAGAAATTGCCGCCCGAGTAGTCCCAGAAGAACCTCCAGTTTATGTAACGGTTGGGATCGAACTCGTGCCGCGCCGCTTCTCCCTGGAAATCCTTCCAGTTAATGTTCTTCTGGATCATGTCGGCAAGGATTGGGCGCGCCCACTGCGGCTTGTCGTGGGCCGTGTTGCGGTACATGTGGGCGTGAATCGCCGTGATCTTGCCGAGATTGCCCGCGGCCGTGAACTCGCAGGCGTCGGCGACCTGCCCCTGGGAACAGCCCTGGTGACCGATCTGCACGGTGCGGCGTCCGGCTCGTTGATAGGCGGCTCGCATCCGCTTGGCGTGAGCGACCGTGAAAGCCATGGTCTTTTCCTGATAGACGTGTTTGCCGGCATCGAGCGAGGCCACAAAATGCTCACAATGCAGATGCTGCGGTGTGGCTATCAAGACTGCGTCGATACTCTTGTCCTCCAAGAGGTGGCGGAAGTCCAAGTACGTCCTGGCCCCAGGAGCCAGTGCCTTAAACTCTTCGAGTCTCCGGGTATAAACGTCGGCAGCCGCGACGATTTCTGTATTGGGGCAGGACATTGCCGCACGCACGACGGCCTGACCTTGAGCGCCCGGCCCGATGATTCCTATCCGAATTCGATCATTGGCGCCCAGCACCCGGGTAGGCTGTGCCAGCGTGCCCAGTAGGCCAGCGGTCATGCCTTCTACAAAAGTTCGACGTAAGTACATTGTCTTTCTCTCCTATTTACCGGAACAGCACTCCTTTGCTGACCACGTGCACGGTCTCAAGTGACGGTTCGAGGTATCCCCTTCGCGCCTTGTCTTAATCTTGCGCAGTCGTGATCGCGTGAGATGCAATGTCCGGTGGGGCCGGATCGAGCGTTCTCACGCACGCCACGTACGCTGGCGATCAAGCTTGCTGTTGAGCGTCTTTAGCGCGATGTTCACATCGTCCACAATCTGAAAATCGTACATGCCGACGCAGAGGAAATCAGCTCCGTTTTCGAAGGCGTACCGGAAGCCGTCTTTCGGATGTATCGCCCCCGCCGCCAGGATCTTGAAGGCGATCCAAGGTTCTGGCAGCTCTTTCATGTATGCGACAGTCTCAGCGGGGTCTTCGCACCAGTTGTTGTGGTTGTTGGGTTCGGACAGAGCCGACCAGTAGTCCAGGCTGTGGAAAGTCTTCATCCAGAAATCCGGCTTCAAACCGGCTTCCACGCAGGCCTTAACCGTTTCTAGTCGGTGCCCGCCGATACCGGCAGTCACGCCCTCCTTTCGGATCAGTTCCAACCATTCGCCGATCAACTCAACCTTTCCCTCTTTCACCGTACGGTCTGCAATCCCGCCGTGGATGTAACATGCCGACGCACCATGGTCGACCGAATCGCGGATCATCTGATGCACTTTGCCGCCACCACAGTTGGAGATGAACTGAATTCTCCCGCCCCTCTTCCAATAGCCTTCGATCACACCGATAAGGGAGGGATTGGTCAG
>JBDKSR010000584.1:0-5007 GCA_039680545.1 Bryobacteraceae bacterium
TCGGCAAGACAATTGGACCTCCACTGCTCAGGCCCCACCGTCGAAAAGTCAAGTTAGCCTTTGCTTGGTTGGAGCGGTTGCCGAAGAACGAGTTGGCATTGAGCGCCGGGTCGCGGTAGAAGAGGTAACCGGTTCCGTGAAGTCCGTTCGTGCCGCTCTTGGTCACATGGTTGACTACCGTCCCTGACGTGTGTCCGACGCTGGCATCATAGGCAACTTCAACTTTAAACTCCTGAACTATATCGGTAGGTGGGTTGATGGAGATAGCCATGCCGACATCGGCGTTCGTCGTTTGGGTATTGGTGGCGCCGTCCAGCATAAAATCGGTCGTGCCAAATGGCGCGCCGTGGAACGACACCATGGTTGTTGCTGCTGTCTGGCCGGATGCTACCTGTTTCGACAATCCTCCGGGGTAACCCGTATTCACGCCTGGCGCCAGGAACAAGAGCATGGTGGCATTGCCATACATAAGAGGAAAATCAGCAATCCGGCGGTTGTCAATGACCTGTCCGGTATTCGCGGTGGCTGTTTGCAATAGCGGTGTTTCCCCTGAGACGACGATATTCTCTGACACATCGCCGAGCGCCAGCACAATGTCAAGCCCGATGCGGTCATTGACGCGCAACTCAATATTCTTCTGAATCCATGTTTTGAAACCCTGCATGCTGGCGGATACCTTATATTGGCCAGGGGGTAAGAACCGGATCTCATAATTCCCTTGCTCGTTGGACTTCGCCGGCGTGACTACGCCGGTGGTTTCGGAAGTGGCGCTGACGGCCACCCCAACGACCACTGCATCAGACGAGTCAGTGACGCGTCCCACGATGCTGCCACGCGACTCCTGCGAAAAGCTAGGCGTCGCGACCATTAGCACTAGAAATAGGTACCCGTACAACACTAAACGATGCAATCTCATCTCTTCACTCCTGTGAAAGGTGGCTCGTCGTGCAGCTTGGAAAGGCTCATTCCAACCGCAAGAAAATAGCCGGACGCTGTTGAATCTCCGTGAGCGACCCTTGGCTACCCTCATTTCTCGCTCTGACCAGACCGGTCATGAGTGATTGTTTTCTCGACAATGCAGATCAATGCAATTTTAAGGGCAGGCACTCATCGTGTCAAGCAAAAAACGTACAATGTTGCGGAATATTGAGAAATTTTCTTACTCACTTCAAGCACAGAAAACTCACATTGTTGACTCCAGAGATTGTAGAATTTCGAATGCTTTCAGGGATGCTTGGCGAGCATCGGGAGCCAACAAAACACCCTATTGCGCGTATCCTCGAATGCTCACGGGCCCCAGAATGCCGCTCGGCAACATCCAGGGCAGGCTTCCGCCGGCATTCAACGGTGCATTCCTCAGCGCGTCGAATTGCGTGTAGTAGTTCGCCAGCGTGTTGGCTACCGAGATGCGAAGCTCATTCTTCCCAGGCCGCAGCGCGCCGGTGATTTCGAATGTGTAGGGCGTCCAAAGCCGAGTGCCCACGAGATTGCCGTTCAACCAGACCGTTGCAGCCACCCCGACTCCACCGAGGTCGAGAAGATACCGAAAGTTAGGGTTGACTTCACCGGAGTCGAACGTCTTCTCGTAGATACCCTTCCCCGAATAATATCGAAGGCCGCTGCCGGTCCAGTCGCCGGCCCGTAGCGTCTGCACTTTGGAGTAGTCCACGTTCTTGAGCTGCCAGCCCTCCGGGACGGGACTGAAGTTCCATGCCAGATGCGGGGCGGTCATTGTCGGCTCGACACGGAACCTCCAATCGCCGGTCAGGCTGACACTGCTGAACGGCGCCGTCCACCACCACTTGTTGCCGGTGGGCGGGAGCCCGGAATTCAATACCAGGAATTGGGCTTGGTGCGGCCGCAGGACGACTCTGACCGCGCCTGCGGAGCCGGCCCGGCCCAGCGACTCGCGCGTTCCGGCCTCTGGGTCCCATACCTCCACCGCGGCCGACGCGGGGGGAATGGCCTCGAACTCCCTCAGTTCTGCGCTAGCATTTACGAGGAAGAAGAAATCGCAGCCGTCGATCCTGCGGTGCTGGGAGTAGATATCGCTGGTCTTCCCTCGCAACGTCAGGGGCGGCAGGACAAATCGCCGCAAAGCATCCGGCACGCCGCCGCCCGTCGTATCGATGAAGGCGAGTGCGGTACGTGCGTCTGAACCTCGTTTCAGCCCGAAAATCTTCCTCAGTGTCGCTGCGACCTGCGGATCGAGATCTCCTTTCTCGATGGATCCCGACGGCAAACGGTCCACAGCAATGATGGCCCCGCCCGCACGGTGGAACTCGGCAACCTTAGACAGCGACTTGCTGCTGACGATCCGTGCTGGGGGAAGGACTACGGCCTGGTATCGCTGTGCGCCAATCACCAAGCGGCCGGCAGACACTTTAGCCCCTTGCAGTGCGTCATCGTTGATGAAATCGAAACTGTATCCTTCCCGCAACAACGCTTCGGTCAACCAGTCCACCTTGCGCGTCAGATTATCGAGGTACTCACGGTCCTGGGAATTGGCCCAGACCTCCGTCACGGGCAGCAGAACCGCTACCTGGCCTACAAAGCGGCCCTGGGAGAGCAGGTAACTTAGGCGCGCGATGTAGTCGTTCATCGGCTTGGAGTCCGAGGTCCAAGGCTGCTGGTATGAGATCCCGGGCGAATAAAAAGTACTACGGCCCTCGCCGCGCAATGAGTATTTGTAGGTGATGGGAACCACCATGTCCATGCCAAGAACACAGACCCAGTTAACCATGTTGCGGATCTCGTCCAGGCTTACGCCATAGCCCGCCGCAGCCAGAATCTCCGCCAAAGCACGAGGCTTGTTGTGCACATGCGCAACCGAACTGACCAACTTCCCGGCAAAGGCACTCAGCCAACCCTGGCCCCAGCCGTTGGTGTAATCGAAGTTGAATGGATAAATCCAGTCCACACCGGGGTAATCCATCTCCGCAAGATTGGCAAACTCATCGCCGCCGTCGAGGGTTAGGTGCCACCAGAATCTCTCCTCTCCGTTCAGATGGCCGGTGCTGAGCCAGCCGGCGGAATGGGAGAATCTGGCGATCTGGCCAAAATAGTTGGCAGCGAACATCTTCGCGATCACCTGCCAGAAGTCGGCCCGCACCTTGGCCGTTTCCGGTCCTGCGTCGAAGTAGAGCAGCGGAAGGCGGTCGCGGATGTCATAGCCTTTGAGCCGGCGGAAGGTGTCCGGCAACGCCGCGGTCCAGGGCAGGTAACGGCAGTGCCACTGCCTTGAATTGCGAAACGGGGAGAGATGCGGTTCGTCTGTGAAAGTGCCCCGATAGCGCAGCCCCGTGCGCTCTTCCACCTGACTGCGATACTGCGCGTGCGTCTTGCCGATAAACGCCTTCATGGCCTCCGCATTCATGAGGTCGGCATCGTAAGGATAGTAGAGGCCCTTATTCAACTCCAGGTAGTACACCGCGATTTCCCAATGACCGTCCGGCACATTCCAGGAGAGCCGGTTCTGGGACACCTTGGGAAGCAAATTCTGGAGGCTGGTTGCATCCACCCGGTTGCCGGTCTTGCGGTAGGCGGTGATCGCGGCGATTTCGGCCCCCGCCGTTAACTCAAGGTTGACCTGCCGCGGCCCGTCGTAAGAGTGGAGGGTCGCATTGATAGACCGCCCCCGGTAGACTGGTACATTTCCGATCTTCCCAGCGGCGTTGCCGCTCGGCCAATCCAACTCGTCATACACCCACAGATCAAAGCCAATCCGCTTGGCCTCTTCGGCCGCTTCCCGCATCATCTGAAAGAAATCATCCGAGAGATATTCGTAAGGCATGCCCGCATCCTTCTTCGAGCCGTACGCTGGTCCGACCTGCTCCGGCGCCAGAAACGCTCCGTGAATACCATGCCGCTTCATCTCTTCGAATTGCCAGCGAATCTCCGCTCGGTCCACTTTGTCGTTGATGCGCATCAGCGGTAGCATGCTGTAACCGGCGGGCGGAGTCCGGAATTTCGCATAGACCTCGGAGAGCGGTGCCGCCGGAAGCCAAGTTGCGGCTGCGAGCAGAAAGAGGACAACTCCCCGGAAAGTCAGCAGATGGCACCTCCGGACGCCATCTTGGGGCCGTGTCTTGCGACCACGATCCCACCGATTCTCTGAATACAGCCCGTGCCTTGGTGACATCTCGACTTTCCCTTTCTTTCACGGCAGCGTGAAGTGGTGCAATTATACAAGTAGGCGCCTATCGTAATCAAGAAAAATGCTTTCCCACGTATATTATTGCTAGAAAGTTCATTGCTCTCTGTACACAGGAGAGTAATTACCACTTCGGCTAGAACTGCGGATGGCGCTTGCACCGTCCACAGCCGAATCATGCAACGAGGCCATCCACGGAGTTGTCAGCGCGCCACGCGTGCCGCTCCAATGATTCGCAGGTAAATTTCGTATCGGTCATCCCACACGGCTGTGTCGCCGGGTTGATACTCCACCATGCGAGTGGAACGGCGGACAACTTGCCGGATGGATTCTGCAGATTCGAGGCGTCCGCAGGTCAAGGCTTGTACGAGCAGGTTCCCGGCCACGGTAGCCTCCCTCGGGCCAGCCAGGACCGGGATACCGGTTGCGTCGGCAGTGTACTGGCATAGCAGTGTGTTTGACGAGCCTCCTCCCACAATATGCAGAACGCGGAATCGCCGCTCCAACATTTCTTCCAACTTGTGCAGCCAGTGGCGGTAACACAGCGCCAGGCTCTCCAGGATCGAGCGAGCCACTCCGGCTGCATCCTGCGGCGGTCGTTGCCCGCTTCGCTTGGCGTAGTCACAGATGGCCTGATTCATATCCAGCGGCGCGATGAAACAGGCGTCGACCGGATCAATCAGGGCGCCGTTCTTTGGGGCCTGCCGGGCAAGTTCGACAAGCTCCTGATAGGAATAGCTTTGGCCGGCCTTCTCCCAACCAGCACGGGCCTGCTGCAGGAGCCACAGCCCCATGATGTTCTTGCACAGGAACGGACCGTCCAGCGTCAGCTCATTGCAAATACCCGATTGGAA
>JBDKSR010000585.1:0-7720 GCA_039680545.1 Bryobacteraceae bacterium
GTTGCCGGACGTCGAAAAACCACGCGGGACGAAGATTTGGCACGCCCGCAACGAGCTTCAGGAGGTAGTGGACGCTCTCCATCGTTACGGCGGGTTTTTCCTTGGTGCCCTGCACGGGTTTGCCGAACACCGCCTCGTCGTTGACGAGTTCTCTTTGCAGAATGCATGAGATCTCGTACCGTTGCGTCATGGCATCGTAGGCGGCCACTTTCTTGATACGGGACGTCTTGAGCGCCAATTCGAGCTTCGCGAGGTCCTCCGGCTCAATGACCCATGGTTTGTCGCCCATGACGTTGATCCCGCTCGTGAGGGCGCGCTGGATCGCCACGATCTTGCCCTGATTCCGGCCCGACAGGATAACCACGTTGCCTGGGTGCTCGGCGATCATTCGATCGAGAAAGTCAGGACCCGCGTAGATGCGATGGAGCCAGTGCGTGGGGCGTTCGGCGCGATGGTTGAATCCGGACACGCGGTTCAGGTGCGCCGACAGGTCCGTCCCCAGCGGCGCGAAGACATGCACCATTTCGGAGACGCCCGGCAGCGTTTCCTTCTGCATCAATGCGGCGTGAAAATGCCCGGGATCGAGGACCATGAGCCGTATCTCCCCGTCTTTTCGGGCTGCACCGGCGCGGGCGCCAATGGGGAAGAAGCAACTCAGTATTCCGGCAGCCAGGAGGTACCTTGAAGATCGCCAACATCGCATCGTAAGCATGTGATTGTCCATCGGAAACATACAATTCTATCGAATGAATGCCGTAGAGCGTGTATTGATTCGGCAAGTGGCGAGTTAAAGCGGTGAGGAAGCAATTCACTGTTTGTTGATGGGTGAAAGGCGCTCGCGCTGGTTTGGCCTAGGTTGTGGCTGTAGCAAATCGAGCGCAGCGGCAAGCCCATCACGGAGAGGACCGGCATCGAGCGCGAGGGCGTCCAGCCAGGCACATTCGATCGCACCAAACGTGCGACGATTAACAAGGACAACACCACCATCATCGAAGGTGCGGGCTGACGTTTACCCGAACTTCGAATCAGACGCTGAGTGCAGCATGTTCGAAGACCTTGTGAAGGCCGGTATCATCGGCTCTGCCAAGGTCGCGCGGACCGCGAGCGGCGCGCCAGGTTCATCCACAGGGAGGAAAGTGAATGCCTTGCCGCCGAAGAGCTGAGCACGCCCGCCCGGCTCATCCCGAAGCCGCCAGTAGCCGTCCAGTCACGTTATCCGCAAACGCTGGTCGAGAAAGACACGTAGCAAAGCGCCGAACTGGTGTTTCTCGTTCCCATCGATGTTTTCTCCTCGACAAGCAGGGCGCTCGATCGGGCTGGCGAATCAAGGAAGGAAGAGGCTCTCGGCGGCACCGCCGAAACCGGGGCGATAGAGCCGCCTCGGTATTCTCTGGGACGACCGGGCGTCTGCCAGGGTTACACCGGGCAGACGGCGTACTTTGGGCGTGTTCGAATGAGGGCCTAAATGCCATTTGACAGATTTACGCCACACAATTTCTCGTTTGTTTCGGTGCAGAGAAATGCCCCGGCGTCGTCGGGAGTGTACGGGTTATCGAATGCCCGGGAGTGGATTCTCGTTGGAGAAACGGACAACATCAAAGGGGCATTGCTCAGGCACTTGCAGGAGGCGCATACAGCCGTACTGGAGCGGGCGCCCACCGGCTTCATTTTTGAACTCTGCGTCCCCCACGACCGGGTTACCCGCCAAGAGCGGCTGATACGAGAATACAATCCCGTCTTGAACCGTCGTTCCGATTGAAGTAGTGAAGAACTCCCCACGGGCTGCCGGCCATTCAGGCCGTTCGCTTAGGGAGCGGGATTCTCACTTCCACCGAGTGCGCGTGGCGGTCGTCCACCAGGGGGATTGTCTTGTCGTCCCGGTCGAGGCCGTCCAATGTAACCTTCATGCCGCCATCCGTCGGGCTCATCTGCGAAACGGTGATGTGGTAGATGGTCTCCCGGTAGCGGTAGTGCACCTTGAATTCCGCCCAATCCGCGGGAAGGCACGGGGCGAAGCGTAGCCGGCAGCCTTCCAGCCTCAACCCAAGCAGCGATTCCAGGATGAACCGGTACAACCACCCGGCCGAGCCCGTGTACCATGTCCACCCGCCGCGGCCGATGTGCGGCGGGAGCGCATAGACGTCGGCTGCGACGACATAGGGCTCGACTTTGTAGTTCGCCAAAGCTGCGGGAGTTGCAGCGTGGTTCACCGGGTTGATTATCTCGAAGAGTTCCCAGGCGCGCCGCGAGTCGCGCAATACCGCGAACGCCATCGCCGCCCAGATTGCCGCGTGCGTGTACTGCCCGCCATTCTCCCTCACGCCCGGTACGTATCCCTTCATGTAGCCGGGGTTTAGGTCAGACTTATCGAACGGCGGATCCAGGAGTTGAACCAGGGCGTGATCCCGGCGAACGAGGCGCCGGTCCACCGCTTCCATCGCCAGGCGTGAACGTTTGGCATCGCCCGCCCCGGAGAGAACAGACCAGCTTTGCGCGATTGAATCGATCTGGCATTCGGGGTTAGTCGCCGAACCAAGCGGCGAGCCGTCGTCGAAGTAGGCGCGGCGGTACCACTCGCCGTCCCATCCATTCTGGTCGATGTTCAGGCGCGCCCGGTCCGCCTCGCGGCGGCAGCGTTCGGCGAACGATGCGTCGCCATGCACAGTGGCGACCTCGGCAAATCGCATGAGAACCTCATAGAGGAAGAAGCCCAGCCAGATGCTTTCGCCCTGGCCGTGCTGGCCCACCATGTTCATGCCGTCGTTCCAGTCGCCCGAGCCGATTAGCGGCAGTCCATGCTCACCCAGTCTGAGACCGTTGAGAATCGCCCGGACACAGTGCTCGTACAGGCTGGCTGTCTCGTCGGACCGGCCGGGCAGATCGTAGTAGGAGTCCTCCTCCGCGTTCACCGGCCGGCCGTCAATAAAGTGGACCGGCTCATCCAGCACCCCTGTGTCGTCCGTGCCCAAAACATAGCGGGAGACCGCCAGCGGCAGCCATAGATAGTCGTCGGAACAGTGTGTTCGCACGCCGCGGCCCGACGGGGGATGCCACCAGTGCTGGACGTCGCCTTCCCGGAATTGCCGGGCCGCTGCGAGCAGCAGGTGTTCGCGTAAGAGCTGGGGCTCGGCATGCACGAGCGCCATCACGTCCTGTAACTGGTCGCGAAAACCGATGGCTCCTCCAGGCTGGTAGAATCCACTCCGCGCCCACAGACGGCAAGCCAGTGTCTGGTACAGGAGCCAGCCGTTCGCCAGGACGTTCAGGGACTGGTCGGGGGTTTCCACATGCACCGCGCCGAGGGTATGCTTCCAATGCTGCCAAACCGCTTCGAGCGCTTCACGCGCCGCGGCGGTCCCCCGGAAGCGACGCACTAAGTTGCTCGCATCATCCGTGTCACGCCCCATGCCGAGTGTGTAAACGATCTCGATGTCCTGTCCTTCAGCCAATTCGAATGGAACCTGGATCGCCGCGCAGGGATCCAGAGCGTTCCCCGTCTTCCCGGACAGTCCGGTCCGGCGCATCGCGGCCGGCCTTCGCAGAGATCCGTTTCGCCCGAGGAATTCAGTCCGGTCGCCACTCACGGTGCGCGCCGCATCGCCCGCGTCGAAGAAGCACACTCTGCCCGCGAACTCCGTGCTGTACGGGTTCCGGGCGAAGATCGCGCCGCTTGCCGGGTCAATCCCGGTCATCACGTGCATTGCGGACTTTGGCCGCAGATCTCCCAGTACCCATTCCACGTATCCCGTAGTGGAGAGCCGGCGCGACCGGCCCGACTCGTTGCGCACCTTCAGCACCGTGAATTTGACCGGCGCATCCAGGGCCACATAAGTCCAAACTTCCGAACGGATGCCGTCCTCCGTGTGCTCGAAGACGCTGTAGCCGAATCCGTGGCGGCAGACGTAGGGCGTGGTCCCGCGGCTGGGCAGCGGCGTGGGCGACCAATAGTAGCCGCTCTCTTCGTCCCGGAGGTAACAGGCTTCCCCGTTCGAATCGCTCACGGGGTCGTTGTTCCACGGAGTCAGGCGGAACTCGTGGGCGTTTTCACCCCAGGTATAGGCTAAGCCGCTCTCCGAGATGACAGAGCCGAACTGCGGGTTCGCCAACACGTTCACCCATGGGGCCGGGGTCGCCTGCTGGGGCGTGGTCGTAATAATGTACTCCCGCCCGTCAGGGGTGAATCCACCGAGCCCGTTGAAGAAGAGCAAGTCGTTGCGGGGCGCCGCGCTGGCCGCCGGGAATTCGGCGCGGGGAACTCGGGCTGGCTCGGTACGCGGGACTGCGACCTCCAAGGGACTGCGGCCGCTGATCTGCTCCGCCAGCGTCCCCCGGCCATCGGTGAGGATGGCGCGAGCGACTGACTGGAACAGAATGCGGTCCTCAGCCGATATCTGGTCCACCGGTCTCACGAAGATGCCGCCCGGACGATCGGTAACGCCGGCTTCGACCCCGGCGGCGATCAGCCCCATGATCTGATCGTGAAGTAACTGCCGGTAACCGGCGTGATCCTCGTTCCAGATCACCAGGTCCACCGCCAGCCCCTTCAGGCGCCAGTATGCGTGGGCCTGCACCAGTTGGCGGACAAGTTCGATATTGGCAGGGTCGCCAATTTGCAGCAGCACGATCGGCAAGTCTCCGGAGATAGAGTACCCCCAGAGACCGGACTGCCCACGCCGGTTCCGGGCAAGGACGCTCGGGTCGGCGCGCATCGAGGAGTTGGCATAAACCACAGAACTGGCCAGACGTCCGTAGATCTGCGCATCAGCCTCCGTGGCATTGATCTGCCGCAGGAGCACCTGGCTGTGTGTCCAGGCCAAATCGAAGACCCGGTCCGCGAGACGCCGGTCCTGATACTTCTCGACCAAACCCAGGCACGCTTCACGTGTTTCGCCGATACCGGAGACAATGTTGATCGTCACCGGCTCTCCCGGGCCCAGCCCGATGCGATGCCGGATCGCGACGATCGGATCGAGTACGGACCCCTCGCTGCCGGTGAGTCCCTCGGATTTGCCCATCGCTTGCGGATCTGCGATGGTGTTCCCGCGGCCGATGAACCGCATGCGGTCGGTCTCATAGGACGGTTTCTCGACCGGGGCTCCATGCACGGCCATGAGATGAAACATCCAGGGGGAGTGCTCCTCCAGGGAACGGGGCCGGCGAGTGCAGAGAATCGCTTGCTGCTGGCGCAGGATCTCGGTCTGGACAAAGAGGTTGCTGAACGCCGGATGCAGCGCGTCCGCGGCGGGCAATGCCAGAACGATTTCCGCGTAACTGGTGATGTCAATCACTCTTCGTGTCCGGGAGCGATTGGTGATGGTGATCCGGCGCAGTTCGATGTCGTCCTCGGGTGAAACTGCGATCTCCGTGTAAGTGTCGAAATCTTCGTCTCGGCGGCGAAATTCCACGCGCGCCTCCGAGAAAATTGCTTCGTAACTCTCGGGGCGTCTAAGCGTCGGCTGAAAGGCAGTTGACCAGAACGTGCCGGTCGTTATGTCGCGGATGTAACAGAATGTGCCCCAGTTGTCGCAGGTAGTGTCTTCACGCCAGCGCGTGACCGCAAGGTCCTTCCAGCGGCTATAGCCGCCGCCGGCATTCGTGATCATCACGTGATATCTGCCGTTCGACAACAACTGCACCTCGGGCACGGCGGAGTCCGGGCTGCTGAAAACACGCATCGGCGTCTCCGCGGCTTCTGGACTCTCACGCAAGCCGGAGGACTCGGCGGTCTGAGAGTAGGAAGCCGTGGCCTTGGGAACCCGCTCCTGGAGCAACAGTGTTGTCGCCTGAAACAGCGGATCCGACTCAAATCGCTTTTGCATCGGACGGTCAAGGAGCAGATAGGCCAAGGACAACAGACTCATGCCCTCGTGATGCACCAGGAAGGCGCGGACCACGGCGCTCGATTGCCCGCGGGGCAGACGCGACGGAGTGTAATCGATCGCCTCATATAAGCCGAACTTCCCTTCAAATCCCTCGGCGGTGAGACGCTGCAGGTTCAGACACGCCTCCTCGGGGGCTACCATCAGCGCGAGGGCGGAAGCATAGGGCGCCACCACCAACTCGTCGGCGAGCCCGCGTTTGAGCCCCAGGCCGGGGACGCCAAACGCGCGGTATTGGTAATTGAGATGGACGTCAGTCGCGTTGTAGCAGGATTCCGAGATGCCCCACGGTACCCCGCGCTTTCTCCCATACTCGATCTGCCTTCTAACGGCTGCTCTGCAAGTCTGGTCGAGCAGGGTGTTTTCGTACGTCGGCATCACCAGAAGCGGCATGAGGTACTCGAACATCGAGCCGCTCCAGGAAAGGAGAACCGGCTCGCCTCCGGCGGCAACGAGCAGGCGCCCTAGGGCAAACCAAGCCTCTTGCGGCACTTGTCCCTGCGCGATCGCCACGAAACTGCACAATCTGGCTTCGGAAGCCAGCAGATCGTAATAACTCGAGTCTCTCCGCCGTTCGCCGGCGTTGTACCCGATAGACAGCAGGTGACGGCCCTTGTCGAACAGGAAGTCGTACTCCATCTGGGCGAGTTCGCCGGCCAGCTGCGCCAGTTGCTCGATGACCACGATCCTTGCTCTGGCACGCCGTCCTGCCTCCGTCGCCAGTCCCGCAAGTTCGCGGAGTGTTGGAGCTTCGCTGAGAACGGCGGAGGATTCGAGCCCTGAAAGAAACGTCATCTCGCCGAGCGCGCCCAGGCATTGGCGCTCAAGGGCATTTGCCCACCATCGTGCCTGGCTCTCGGGAGGGACATCCAGCCGTTTGGCGGCCTCCGCCAGCCGTTCCAGGTACGGCCGTGGCGCCGGAAGCGTGGCTGGCAATTTGCACGCGGATGCCAGTTCCTCCTGAAGTTGGGCCAGTGGGGCTGACGCAGCTTGGCCCGCAGCTTCGACGACAATCCTGAGCGTGTCTCCAAGCCCCTCATACAACCGAGTCCCCAGGACCTTGTGTCCGGGAAGCGCGTCGAGACCCGCCCGCAGGGTCAGCAAGTGACCGGCGAGGTTCCCGCTGTCCACGGTCGAGACGTACAGGGGCGGTAGCGGCTGCAGTGACTGCGTGTCGTACCAGTTGTAGAAGTGGCCCCGGAAACGTCCCAATGTTTCCATTGTGTGAAGTGCGTTCGCCGTGCGCTCGATGAGTTGTCCGGCCGGGATGTAGCCGAAATCATATGCGGACAGATTCGCCAGGAGAGCAAGCCCCATGTTGGTCGGCGACGTGCGATGCCCGACCACGGCGACGGGATGCTCCTGGTAGTTATCCGGCGGAAGCCAGTGATCTTCCGGGCCGACGAAGGTCTCGAAGAACGCCCAGGTCTTCCGCGAAAGCTTCCGTAGAAAGACGGTCTGGTCCGCTGTCAGCCCGGTCTGGCGACGAGCCAGCGGCCGGCTGATCCACCACGCGATGGCGGGCGAGGTAAGCCACAGACCCAGTATGGGCGCCGCGATTCCTGATACCGCCGGGCCCGTAAGCGCCAGATAGATAGCCGCAGTGACGGCAATCGCCGGTGCGATCCACATCGTCTGGAAAGAAGTGGCCAGGCTAGCTCGGTCACGGTGGTCCGAGTCGGACGATGGACTCCATTCGAGAAGCCGCTTGTGCGTGACCAGCATCCTCCCTGTGGTGCGCGCAATCGCGTCCAGGCTGAGGAAGGCTTCGTAAGGCAGGCATGCGAGCGTAAACGCAGCCTGAACGAAGTTCCTGCCTGCCGAGTGCGCTGCCGCGGACA
>JBDKSR010000586.1:0-4064 GCA_039680545.1 Bryobacteraceae bacterium
GCGCTACAATTCCACCGGGGGGCACCTATCGTATGGAAAACAAGGAGATTGCGCGTCTTCTTGCGGAGACGGCCGATCTCATGGAGATCGCCGCGGAGGACTCGTTCCGCATCCGCAGCTACCGCAACGCCGCCTCGGCCATCGAGGGCTATCCCGAGCGAATCGCCGCCATCCTTGAGGATCCGGCCCGCTCTGTGACTGAAATCCCAGGAATCGGTAAAGGTCTCGCCGCGGTTCTCGGAGAGATTGAGGAACGCGGGTCGTTCGAACGCCGCGACAAACTCCTCGAAAAGTACCCGCCTACAGCCCTCGAGTTCCTGAAAATACAGGGATTGGGTCCGAAGAGCATCGCCCTGATCTGGGAACACTATCGCGTCAGCACGATCGACGATCTTGAGCGTCTATGCCTCGAACAGAAGCTTCGGGTGCTGCCTCGCATGGGCGCGAAGCTCGAAGAAAAGGTGCTGCGGTCGATCGCACAATATCGCCGCCACGTGGGACGTTTCCTGTTGAGCTTTGCCGGGGATCTGGCGGACGAACTGACGAAGTTTCTTCTGGCCGAGCCCGGTGTCGAGCGCGTCACTCCGGCAGGGAGCCTGCGGCGCGGAAAGGAGACGGTCGGCGATCTCGATCTGCTCGCTACCGGACCCGGCGCGGGGGCGGCCATCGAGAAATTCGTTGCGTACCCCAAGGTGAGTGAGGTTCTGGCCAAAGGGGAGAACAAGGCAAGCGCGAAGTTCGGGCTGGAGGGCATGCAGGTTGACCTGCGTGCGCTTCCCGCTGAGAGTTACGGCGCGGCGCTCCAGTATTTCACGGGCAGCAAGGAGCACAATGTCGCGCTCCGCTCCCGCGCCGTGAAGGCTGGATTCAAGCTCAGTGAGTACGGGCTATTTCGTGCGCCGGACGATACGAAAATCGCAGGGACGACGGAGGAGGGCGTTTACGAGGCGCTGGGCCTTGCGTGGATTCCGCCGGAATTGCGCGAGAACATGGGCGAAATCGAGGCGGCGGAGAAGAAACGCCTGCCGAAGCTTGTCGAAGCGGGCGACATCCGGGGCGACCTGCACATGCACACGATCGAAAGCGACGGCCGGGCGACGCTTCAGGAGATGGCGGAAGCCGCACGCGCCTTCGGGTACGAGTACATCGCCATTACAGACCACTCGAAGGCGCTGGCCATGGCCAACGGCCTCGATGAGAAGCGCGCCGTGGACTTCGCTCGGGAGGTCCGGAAGCTGAACCGGGACGGCCTGGGTATACGCGTGCTGTCGGGTCTCGAGTGCGACATACGCCGCGACGGCTCGATGGACTTAGAGGATAGCGCGCTCGCCGAACTCGACCTCGTCATCGGAAGCGTGCACAGCTATATGAACCTGGAAGGGGCCGAAATGACCGAGCGTCTTCTGAAGGCGCTGGAGAGTCCGTACCTGCGCATCCTCGGACATCCGACGGGCCGCGTGCTTCTGCACCGCGATTCGTTCCCGTTTGATTTCGAGCGGATTGCCGGCGAGGCCGCCCGGCGCGGCGTATGCCTTGAAATCAACGCCAGCCCGGAACGGCTCGACCTGGACGCGACGCTGCTCCGCACTGCACGGGCAAAGGGTTGCCGGTTCACGATTTCGACCGACGCGCACCATCCCAAACACCTCGCAAACATCAAATACGGTGTATTGATGGCGAGACGGGGATGGCTGACGGCGGATGATATCATGAATACACGTTCCGAGGAACAATTCATCCGGTTTCTGCGTAGAAGTTGAGAGTTCGCCGGCGGTGGACCGCTCCCAGGAGTGCTTTTCCGGCCGTAACGGCGTAAAGGAGCCTCATGAGGCCGAGTGTGATTGCGATGCTTGTGTTATGCGCTGGAGCCGCGATAGCCGGCTCGGATTTCAAGATTCCCTTCGAGAAGTATCAACTGAAAAACGGCATGCGAGTAATCCTGTCGCAGGACAAATCCGTGCCGGTCGTGAGCGCCTATGTGATCTACGGCGTAGGCGCGCGTTCGGAAAAGCAGGGCCGGACCGGGTTCGCGCACCTGTTCGAACACATGATGTTCCAGGGGTCCGCGAACGCGCCGAAAGGCCAGCACTTCACGATCGTCGAGTCGAATGGCGGAAACCTGAACGGCTCGACGCACCCGGATTTCACGGATTACTTCGAAGTGCTCCCCTCGAACAAGCTGGCTGTCGGACTGTGGCTTGAATCGGACCGCATGAGGAGCCTCGCCATCACCGAGGAGAACCTTGCGAACCAAAAAGAAGCGGTCAAACAGGAGCGGCGCCTGTCATTCGACAATCAGCCCTATGCTACGGCCATTGTGGACCGCTGGCCCGAGATCGCGTTTCGCAACTGGAGTAACTCCCACTCGATCATCGGCTCGTTCGAGGACCTGAATTCCTCGACGGTGGCGGACGTCACAGCGTTCTTCAAGACGTTCTACGCGCCGAACAACGCGGTGCTTGTGCTGTCGGGCGACATCGATATTCCCGAAGCGAAAAAGCTGGTGGAGACGTACTTCGGAGATATCCCCGCGCAGCCGCAGCCCAAGCATCCCGACCTCGCGGAACCGTCCGATGTCAAAGCACGCTCGGAAGTCTACAAGGACCCGCTGGCACAAGTGCCCGCGGTGATCATCGGCTATCCCGGCCCCGAGCGGCGCTCGGCGGATTTCTATGCGCTCGCGATGCTGGACGTGCTCCTCACCGGAGGCGACAGCTCGCGCTTCCAGCAGAACCTCGTGAAAGGGAAGCGCTCGGTTGTCCAGTACGAAGCGAACCTCGGCTGGCCCTTCGCCTCTGCCGCCGACTACAAGCACCCCGGACACTACGCCATGCTGCTTCTGCACAATCCGGCGTTCAAGGGAGATGCGATTGTCGGCCAAGTGCAGGACGAGATTGCCGCGATTCAGAAGGATGGCGTGCCGGAAAAGGAGCTTGCCCGCATACGGACGTTCTTCCGCGCCTCGCGCGTCAGCGGATTGCAGAGTTCACTGCGCCGCGCCACGCTCCTCGGACAATATGAGCTGTTTGACGGTAACCCGGATTACATCAACACCGAAATGGACGCTTTCCTCGCAGTGACGCCGGCCCAGGTCCAAGCGGCCGCCCGGAAATACTGCGTGCCGGAGAAGCGTTTTGTGTTGGAGATCGTGCCTGCGCCGAAGCCGGAACAAAGCCAAGCCGGCGTCCCGGCAGCGGAGAAGTAGGCAACCATGACTAGAGGACTGCTGACCCTGTTGTTTGCCGTTGTTACGACCATGAACCCTTCCGCGCAGACTGTTGACCGTACAAAAGCGCCCGAGACGGGACCGCTCCCGGCATTTAAACTGCCGCCTGTTTTTGAGACGACCCTTCCCAACGGGTTACAGGTGGTCCTCATCGAGGACCGGCGCTTTCCGCTTGTCACCGTGCGCCTCGGATTCCAGGCCGGCGGGAAGTTCGATCCAGCCGATCGTCCCGGGCTCGCCGAGGCAGTGGGCTCGTTGCTCACCGAGGGCACGGCTACACGCACGTCCCGGCAGATTGCAGAACAACTTGCTGAAATCGGCGGCGCACTGAGCGCGAACGCCGGACCGGATACGTTCGTCGTTTCGGGCAACGCGTTGGCGGAGAACACGTCTATACTGCTTGACCTCCTCGCGGACGTCAGCATCCGAGCGAGTTTCCCCGAGGACGAACTGCAGATATTCAAGTCGAGGCGTTTGCAGGAGCTGCTCGCGGAGCGTTCCGACGCCGCGTTCTGGGCTGACGACAAGATCGCCGCTTCAGTCTTCGGGTCGCACCCGTATGCGCGGACGAATCCGACGCCTGAATCCATCGAGAAGGTGAACCGCGAGGTGCTGGCCGGTTTTCGCGATAAGATGCTTGCGCCGAACAACGCCGTGCTGTTACTCCTCGGCGCGCTGCCGCCTCGGGCACAGACGTTGGATCTGATCAAGGCGCGGTTTGGCGAGTGGGCGCGGCGTGAAGTCCCGGCGCCGCCCGCGCCGGAGTTTCCGAAATCCGAGCGCAGCATTCTTATGGTCGACCGGCCCGGCTCCGTTCAGGCGGACATTCGCATCGGCC
>JBDKSR010000587.1:0-1569 GCA_039680545.1 Bryobacteraceae bacterium
TGGGACGCAGCAGGTTGAGGTCATCCGTGAAAGGCAGGTTCTTCCCCTTCGTTCCAACGTAAGAAATATCGATGGCGGTTCCCCAGAACTCCCGGCCGATCGAAATGTTCCACTGTTGCGTCCTCTCATTGGGAAAGTCGACATTCGCCGTAACGATGTTTTGCAGGCCTGAGAACTCACTGGTCGTGACAAACGGTGCTGGGAATGAGATGGTGGGCTGATTGTTGACAATGTAGAACGCCTGTTCCGATTTCCATGGCCCGCCGGTATTCCGCAGACCGTGCAGACCCGGCAACATCTGCGTGTAGAGGCCGTAGCCCACACGGATTACCGTGGTGCTGTCGCCGAAGGGACGAATGGCCAGTCCCAGGCGCGGGCTGAAGTTAAAGGGGTCGTTCTTCGTCAGGCTGCGCTGCGGGAAACCGGCTTCTGCAGCCGTCATGATCGACAGTGTGGAGGCGACGGCCGGAACCATGTCCGTGGGAAGCGTCGAGCCCGCTGTTACCAGGCTTCTCTTCGCTGGAAAGAAAGTGAAGTAGCGGTCATACTTCTCAACCCAAGGAGTCTGATACTCGTAGCGCAACCCATAGTTCAGCGTCATGCGGCGGTTGACCTTGAACTCGTCTTGCGCGTAAAACCCGAACAACGTACTCCGTACATAAGCGTTCGGTCTGGCGATGACCCGGCTGGCGCTCGAAGGAAGACCGAGCAGGAAATTGGCGTAGCCGAAACCGCTCAACTGGTCATTGAAGGAGAACGAGCCGCGTACTGACTGGCTTTGGGATGCGTCGTTGACTTGAAAACGCCTGACGTCCCCTCCAAACTTCAGGTTGTGGCGGCCGCGAAACCAGGAGAGGTTGTCCGTAACTTGATACGTGTTTGATCCCTGGTTTGAGTATCCCGTTGTACTGGTGCCCGCAAAGCTTTCCGCACCCCCAATGCTAAAGGCCGGCATGCCCGCCAGTACCGGGTCGTTATCGGGATTGGAAATACCCTGTAAGCCGATTTGCGAAATGACGTCCACGCCGTAGTTGTAATCAAAATACCCGGCGAAGTCGCGGGCGAAGCTCAGCTTCGCTTCGTTCACAATAGTGGGGCTGAAAGTGTGCGTATCGGAGATCGCCACGGAGCGGCTGGGATGGTTCCCATAGTAGCTGGATTCCCCAAAACCGCTCTTGAGCCCACCGGCATAGGTATCCTTGTTGTTGATGGCCAGCCCGACCCGGACGAACAGGTTGTTCTTATCGCTGACCTTCTGATCCGCACGAACAGCGTAATTGTCGGCGTCATACCGGCCTCCGGGATCAGCGTAATAGTTGCTGGTCAAGCCATAGCTTCCCGATCCTGGGTAGTTCGGATCCGGATAGATCATGTTCTGAACGGCATTGGAGACGCTGCTGATTCGGCTCGCCGGAATCTTGTTACCAGTAAAAGGAGTGCCCGACGTGGGGTCGAGGACGGTGATATTGCCCGCCAGCGCCGAGAAGTCGCCCTGTCTGAATGCCGCCGTCGGAACACTCAGAAACTTCCGGTTGCCCGTACGGTAGCGGCCGCCGCTGTAACTGAAGA
>JBDKSR010000588.1:0-3828 GCA_039680545.1 Bryobacteraceae bacterium
GGACACCGTCACGGCAGAGCGGACAGTCATCGGGCTGATAGGCCACCACCTGCAGCGTAACCAGCGCCACGCGCGGGACGCTCACGTCGGCGCGCCCGCCGCTCCGGTCAATAATCGAACCGGCCGCGAGCACGTTGGCACCAGCGGACTGAAGCACCTCAACGACTTCGCGCGTGCTCCCTCCCGTTGTCACAACGTCCTCGATGACGACGGCCGTTTCACCCGGCTTGATGAAGAAGCCGCGGCGCAGCGTCATCTTCCCTTGGGCATCGCGTTCCGCGAACACGAAACGCGCACCCAACGCGCGTGCCGCTTCGTGACCGATGATGAGCCCTCCGATGGCAGGAGAAGCCACGACATCGACCGTTTGCCCTGGAACCAGAATCTCCCTGGCGCGGGCCGCCAATGCCTGTCCCAGGCGCTCCGCGTGGCGCGGATGCTGGAGCACAAGGGCGCATTGCAGGTACTCGGGGCTATGGAGGCCGCTGGTCAGCCGGAAGTGGCCGCGCAGGTAGGCTCCCGTCTCGTCGAAAAGTTTTAGAGTCTCGTCAGCTTGCAGCATCACAGAACGCTACTATAGCATTGGAACTTCGGGGAACACTGGCGCACCTATTTACGTCGATACACTTTTGAGGCTGAACCGCAGATCTGTCGAGGTTCTGAGAACCGCATGAAACAATTTACCGCCTTGTTGTGCACTCTGCTTGTGACAGCGCCCTTGCCGGCCCAAGTCGGCGCTTCGCCGGATCCGGCCGGCCAGCAGCAAAAAGCCGCCCCGGGCGGGCCACTCAAGGCCTTTCGCTATCGGGAAGAACCGCCCATCAATCTGTCGAACTCGGGCC
This sequence comes from Bryobacteraceae bacterium, assembly GCA_039680545.1. Lineage (GTDB taxonomy): Bacteria > Acidobacteriota > Terriglobia > Bryobacterales > Bryobacteraceae > JAEHDI01. The sequence goes on from JBDKSR010000588.1 coordinate 843, forward strand.
GCCTGGATTCTCTGTTGCGTGCCGGAAAGATCTACCTCTCGCTACAGGACGCGATAGCACTGGCACTCGAAAATAACCTGGATATCGAGCTGTCACGTTACGGCCCTCGCCTCGCGGATGCCGATATCCTTAGGGCACGCACGGGCAGTTCGACCCACGGAGTCTCGACGGGAATTTACTCAAACTCCACCCAGTCGAGCGGCTTGTCGAGCGCTTTGTCGTCCGTCGGAGCGGCGGGTACAACAGGCGGGCCGTCCCTTCCGTCGCTCGACTCGATCCTCTCGACTAAGTACACGTGGCAGCACGCGACGACACCGCAAACGAGCACGTTCGTAACCGGCACCAATTCCCTGCGCGTCGATAGCCAGGTAGGCAATCTGAGCTTCCAGAAGGGGTTCCTGACGGGTACGTCATTCCAGGTGGACTTTGAAAACACCCCATACAAGTCGAACTCGACGCGCTCCGCGTTCAACCCGTCGGTCGGCAGCAGCTTGGGTGTCACAGTGACGCAGAAGCTGTTGCAAGGTTTCGGCACGGCAGTCAATAACCGCTATATACGGATCGCAAAGAACGACCGCCACATTTCGGAACTCGTTTTCAAGCAGCAGGTGATCACGACGGTCGCTTCCGTCATCGGTCTCTACTGGGACCTGGTGAGTTACAACGAGACGGTGAAGGTGAAACAACAGGCTCTGGCGCTGGCTGAAAAACTGTACAACGACAACAAGAAGCAGGTCGAGATCGGCACGCTGGCGCCTATCGAGATCGTTCGGGCCGAGGCTGAGGTGGCAAGCAGCCAGCAGGCGCTCACTGTGGCGGAGACCAACGTGCTCCAACAGGAAACGATCATCAAGAATGCGCTCAGCCGCACCGGAATAGCCAGTCCCGCGGTCGCCGACGCCCGCATCGTGGCAACCGACGTCATGCGCATGCCGCAGACCGAGGCGATCGAACCCATGCAGGACCTTGTGAACCGCGCGCTCGACAGCCGTCCCGAAATCGCGCAGACACGCCTGCAGGTGGAGAACACAAAGATCAGCCTGCAGGGGACCAAGAGCTCGCTGCGCCCGTCGCTCGATCTCGCGCTGTTCGCCACGAACAACGGTCTGTCCGGAACAGCGGCCGCGGCAGGGGTGGATTCCTATTTCATCGGCGGCTATGGCAAGGTGCTCTCTCAGATCTTCCGAAGGAATTTCCCCGATTACGGAGTCACGCTCAACTTCAGCGTGCCGCTCAGTAACCGGGCCGCGCGCGCCAACATGATCAGCGATCAACTCGCCCTTCGGCAGCAGCAGATCCGCGAGCAACAGCTCGTGAATCAGATCCGGGTAGGCGTGGTCAACGCGCTCATCGCCGTTCAACAGGCCCGGGCAAGCTACGAGGCAGCCGCGAAGGCAAGAGTCCTCCAGGAAGAAACACTCGATGCCGAGCAGAAGAAGTACAACTTTGGCGCGTCGACCATCTTCCTCGTGATCCAGGCGCAACGCGACCTCGCTGACGCGCGATCCACCGAGGTAACCGCGCTGAGCACGTACAGCAAGGCCAGAGTAGACCTCGATATGGCCACCGGCCAGGTTCTGACGAGCAACAACGTCTCGGTTGACGAGGCGATGGCGGGCCGGGTATCCCGCGCTCCCAGCGCACTGCCTGAATCGCCGAAGTAGGCTGCCCGCAGGTTGTGAAGTGTGCCGAAATGGCACGGGTTGTTCCAGGCCCGAGCCATTTTGACATTGCCTGACTGCCCGCTGGCCCGCAAGCGACAGAAAATACGGCCGTCTTTGAGTGGACTCCAAATTGCTCCACCTGTGGTGTGACTGATTTGAGGAAGGCTCAAGGACGGCAGGTTGTTCCGCAGTATCCCCTGCCTTGACTCCCTTCGTCCGCCGAATAGGCCGTCAATTGAGAGACCCGTCGATTTCCCACCCGACCGCCTCCTTGAGCCTCAAATCCAGGCCTCGAAGTGACAAAAAACTGTCACATGGCCGTGCGCTGAAACGCCGGAAGAGCTAAGAAAATTTTTCAGCCTACCAATCTCACGGATCTGAAATCGAACGCCTCACTGGGCGAAAATCGGATCTGTGGCTGATCCTATGCTCGACTCCGTGCACACGTCCATTGATCGAATTGCTCTACAGACGAGGAGGGGGCGTTCCCTCGTAAGGCGCGTTTGTGTGGTCGCCGGAATCCTCATTGCCGTGGCCACCGGCACCGCGGCTTCGGCGAGCGCGGCGCGCATTGACCGGCACGCACTCGTCTCCCGCCATGACGTAACGTGGACTGATCCCACAGGAGTCATGCCGCTCGGGAACGGTGAGTTCTGTTTCAATGCCGACGGCACCGGATTACAGACCTTCGGCGGCAATACGATGGCCCACTGGGCCTGGCATTCCTATCCGATGCCTGCGGGGGTGACGGCGGATCAGATACCGGACACAGGGACCTTTCAGAAGGGACGCCCAACCGGGCGCGATCCGTGGCCATCAGATTTGCAGGCATTGCGAACCTGGATGTCTGCCAACCCCCACAGTTTCAATTTGGGGCGCCTACGCTTCCGCTGGAGTGACGGGCGTGAGATCGCCGTGAGCGAGATCAGCGGCCTCTCAAGCAGAGTCGAGCTGTGGTCGGGCCTGTTGACTTCGCAATTCAAACTGGATGGCGTACCGGTCCAAGTCTGGGTATCCGTGCATCCAAAGCTCGACGCCGTCTCCGTGAAGATCGAATCAGACTTGCTGGCAAGCAACAAATTGGAAGTGACCCTCGATTTTCCCTATCCCAGCCGGAAGAGAGACGCGTGGATGGGCGATTTCGCAAATCCCGGGGCACACAGGACGGAGTTGACCCGCCAGCCAGAGAGATTGGCCGGCTTCCGGCGAAAGGTGGATGGCACGACGTATTACGCACGCCTTTCATGGTCCGCGGGAGACCTGAAGGCGGATGCCGGCGATCCTCATCGTTTTTCTCTCACCGCCAAAGGACGAAGGTCGAT
>JBDKSR010000589.1:0-1872 GCA_039680545.1 Bryobacteraceae bacterium
ACATCTGGCGGCTTCGGCGGGCGCAGGGAGAGCCCTGAGCTGGTGGTGTATTTCATGTATTCGAACGCAAGCTGGTACATGTTCTGGAGCATCTTTACCGTCGGGCGTCCGCCGGGCTCCGTATGCATACCCTCATCCCAACGTAAGATCTGCGGCCCATCCTGGTCGTTCGGACCCGTGTGCACGTCCTGCATGGTCTTGAGTATAAGCTCACAGATGTGCTCCGGGAAAGGCTCGGTGCCGACATCAAAAATTTGCTTACGGCTGGCCTTATCGCCGGCCGTCTCGCCCAGGGGGTACTCTGGATGGCGCTCGGAAGAGGGAAAGTAGTCGTAATCGTCCCAGGGTTTGTCATCGGGGCGAAATGCCATTGAGAAATGAAGGGCCGAGGAAGCAAACGAATCGTAGTACAGGGTCGCCGGCTGAGGGTGTTTCTGCTGGTAGACGGACGCGTCCATGTGATTCTCGATCAGATGGTGCCGCGCCCAGTGCGTCCGATAGGGCCCGCCGCATTTTGCGTTGACGAACGGGTGCCCGGCCACATCGGTGGCGCAGTGACTGATCCAACCAAGGGCGAAGGCCCGCTGTTTGGGGGCCTTGTCGTTATCGGCCTGCATCGCGTTGCTGTACAAGGTACGAGCGAACTTGTAAGTCTTGCGGCTATGGAACATGTCGGACCAGAAGAAGCTCTTTTCATCGTAGCCGGTCTGCGTGCCGCTCGTCAGCAATCCCAGGATGTCCGTCATCTGAGTGATAAGGCCGAGTTCGAGATTCATGACCGCGCCGCCGAAGGTATCCAGGGCGAGGGATATCTCGCCGAGCATGCCTCCCGTTATCCCATTTGCGAGCGTGTTCGATTCGTCGAGCACCGGGGTCATCCATTCCTCCCAGTGGGAGTAGAGCTTCTCGTCGAACGTCTTCCATGTGGTCATGACAAATTCTATGATCTTCTGGAGCACCTTTCCGTTGTCACCCAAGAAGTCCGGCAGCAGTACGAACAGATCCGGGCCATACGCGCCTGCAGCGAAGTAGTTGCGGTTTGTGTGTGCGATGTCGAAGAGATCGTCGGCTTCTTTCCGGGTGAGGGGCGAGCCCGTCGGCAAACCGGCCTTCAGCCGTTCCATCGTTTCGGCGGCAGCCTGCAGATGAATGTAGTAGTTGGGCATAAGCGATCCTCCTCCGAGATCAATCCTTTATCATTGCGCCTAGTTCGGCGCATTTCTCCCAGACCTGGATATAGCGCTCGGCTGAACCGAGGAGTTTGCTGAACGTATCACGAGGCAAGCCTGTGTTTTTCAAGTCCTGGAACATGTCCGGCAGCATACCGTAATGGGCGAGGCCTTCCAGGTTGAAATCGAAGTCCCGGATGGGACCGGCGGTGGACCGTTTCATGGGCACATTGTTATCCCTGTTGGACATGGAATTCCACAGATCGCGAATCTTGCGCAGGGTATGAACGAGCAGCTGGACATAGGCATCCTCAACCTCCAGGTTCGCCGACTCGTCATTCATAAGAAGTCCTGCGCGGTAATGAGGTGGGGGTGTGGCGTTCGACGTCGTGCCCTGCATGCCCGCGACCATGTCGATGACCCGCTGGTCAAGTTGCGGGTCCTGGTCCCCGGCTATCTCCAGGGACATATTCCGGTCATTGGACAATACTTCGAAAAGCGCCATGGCCTGCCACATGAGATGGCACTCACCCGCCGCCCTTTGAAGGTATGTACCCGGAGACGGTTGAAGGTCCTGGCACGCATCCTCACTGTACAGGTCGCCCTCTTCCGGGAATTGGAAACGATAGGTACGCCAGTCGCGAATGGGCGAATCGTATGTCACTCCGCGACGCTGTGCCTCGGCGTCGAGAAGACGCTCCTG
>JBDKSR010000590.1:0-8618 GCA_039680545.1 Bryobacteraceae bacterium
TTCCGATGGGGAGACCGGCTATTTCCAGGGGTCCAATCGCTGTCCGTACCAGTTTCAGTACTTTGCTTTCGATCGCCTCCACCATGCGCCGGACCTGCCGGTTGCGTCCCTCTGTGATGGTGATTTCAAAGAAAGTGTGGCCGCCTGACTCGCGCAACCACTTCACGATCGCCGGTAGCGTCGGACCATCGTTGAGCGTCACGCCGTCGCGCAGGCGGTCGAGTTGTTCGCCAGTGAGATGGGTGGATGCCTTGACGAGGTACGTCTTCGGTACTTTGTAGTTTGGATTGGTGATCTGCTCGGCGAACTGGCTGTCGTTCGTCATGAGCAGCAGCCCGCTCGTGTCGAGATCGAGCCGGCCAACGGGAAAGACCCACTCCTCCACGTCCTCGATCAGGTCGTAGACGGTGGGCCTTCCCTCCGGGTCCTTATACGTTGTGATGTAGCCCTTGGGCTTGTACAGAAGCAGGTAGAGTTTCTGCCCGGCACGGACGGGTTTGCCGTCGAGCGTCACGTGGTCGCGTTCCAGGTCGACCCAGTGGTCGGGTGTCTGAATAAGACGGCCGTTGACACATACGCGGCCGGCGCCGATCCAGCGGCGTGCTTCGGTACGCGAGCCAACTCCGGCTTTCGAAATGACCCGTTCGAGCGTCTTCAGCGGCCTATGGCCTTGCACTGATTCCTTGGGCCTTCCGGGTCCGGTCTTCTTTGTCCGCGCTTTTCGAATCAGTCCTTATTCACCTTCCCCGTCTTGAAATTCCACCGCATGCGGCAGCCATGCCGGTACGCCATGTTGGCAATGTGCGCAGCGCCCGCGGCATAGTGGCCTTCGGTTGCATTTTCGCGGCTCGGTTTGCCCTCGCGCAGGGAGATGATGAACCATTCGTAATGAGATGGTCCACGCTCGACCTTGACTTCCTGTACTTCCTTCGGTGGAGGAAGCGGCGTCGCCGGCTTACCGTCGGCTGTGTATCCGTTTGCCTCAAAGTACGCCTTTCGGGCGGCCTTGGGCCAGGATGAGGAGCCGTACGCCTGAACGTTGGGACGCGTAATCTCCGGGTAGAGTATCAGCTTCCCGGCATCCATGACCATGGTTGCCTCGGTTCCCATGAACGTGGCCGGTTCGCCCCGCCGGGCATTGCACAGATTCACGTACATATCCGCCACGAATCCCGATTCGTACTCGAAAAGCGAATTCATGACGTCGGGAACGTTGCGTCCATCTTTCCACTTGTAGAGTCCGCCCTGCGAAACAGCGGATACAGGTGCGGGGACATCCATGATCTCGTGCAGCGTGGTCAACAGATGAACGAACAGGTCCGTCGCCACGCCGCCCGAGTAATCCCACCAGCAGCGCCACCGGAAGAAGACACTCGGGTCGAACGGCTTCTTTGGCCGGTCGCCGAGGAAGCGCCGCCAGTCGATCGTCTGGGGCGAAGCGTCGGGCGGAATCGGATAGGCCCACGCCCCCTCGGCAGAGTTTCGGTTGTTCGACATCCGAATCATGTTCACCTTGCCGAGCGCGCCGGACTTCACCAGTTCCCGCGCCTTTGCCGTCAGCGTCGAAGACTTCGCCTGGCTGCCGACCTGAAGCAACTTGCCGCTCCGCTTCTCCGCGGCGATCATTTCCTGACCCTCGTTAATGCTCCAGGTCATGGGCTTTTCGATGTAAACGTGCTTGCCGGCGGCCAGCGCATCGAGCACGATCCGCTTGTGCCAATGATCCGGCGCGGCGATTACGACCGCGTCGACGTCCTTCCTCGCAAGGACCTTCTCGTAGTCCTTCGTGGTCTCGATGACCCCGCCGGTCTGTTCCTTGGCCCGCGCGAGGCACCCGTCATACAGATCGGCCACCATCACCGGCCGTACGCCGGGCATCTGGACGAACTGACCCATCAGGATCGAACCCTGGATGCCCGAACCGATGAAGCCAAGGCCGATCTGATCGTTCGGCCCCGCCGCCTTCAGAAACGAAGCCGAGCCGGCAAGCTTATACACAATTGCCGCGCTGGCTTTTCCAAGAAATGCTCTTCTCGAATCCGCCATGAAACACTCCTCAATACATCGAATGAAAACGCTCGCCGGCCGTGAATGGTCTATTCAGGCACATGCTGGCGCAAGAACTTGTGAGCCAAGCGGAACCCAGCTTTGTACTGTTCCGTGAAATCGGCGCCGTCGTAAGCCGGATAGTAGAACTCGTCCTCGTGCTCGATGTTCATCGCTCCCTGATAACCGGCTTCATTCAGGACCGTGAAGAATCCCTTCCAGTCAACAATGCCGGAGCCGGGCAGGCGGAACCGCCACCAACGGGCGTTGTTCAGAGGGTTGATGCCGGTCTTGCGGAGCACGTGCCAGAGAATCTCCGTGTCCTTCAGATGCACGTCCCAGATCTTGTCGATGAAGTCGCGGGCGGCCTGGACAGGGTCCATGAACTGCCACTGGAGGTGGGACGGGTCAAAGAGCAGGCCGACGTAAGGGGAGTTCTTGAAGCCGTTGAAGAGCGCTTCGTATCCCACCGGTCCGGTCGCGATGTTCGGGCCGCCCGCCCAGGGCTCCCAGATGATCTTCACGTTGTGCTTCTGGCAGACCGGGAAGTATTTCTCCTCGTATATGCGGACGATCTCATTTACCTGCGGGCCAAGTTTCTCACCGGTGATCTTACCGGACATCGTAGCGACGTACGGAACGCCCATCTTGGCCGCGATTTCGATGATCTTGACAAAGCGGGCATTGGCGGCGGCGCGGTGGGCGGGATCGGGTGCGATGTGGTTCTCCGTGGCCATCAGCGACGAGACGTATAGGCCGGCGCGGTCCGTGTTGTCCTTGATCTTCTTGATTTGCTCGTCAGTCGAATCGACCGGAAGTCCGCGGCCCACTTCCAACTGCAGGCTGGTGAATCCTTCCTTACGCGCAAACTCCACGTTGGATTCCGAGTAGTTCATGAGGATGCCCAACTTCGGCTTCCAACCTTTTGCCTTGCGGGACTGAGCCAGGGCCGCTGAAGTGGCCAGCGTGCCGAGCATGCTGCGTCGTGTGAATGTCACGGTGATCTCTCCTTTGGAAGACTTCCCTATTGTATCCACGCGGGGCGGGCAAAGTACGCGTTCAGAGCCAATACTGCCAGTGATTGCCGCCAATAACGTAAGCCGCCAGCAGCGCGTTTGTCACGGCGTGTGCCAGGATGCAGTCGCCGAGACTGCGGGTACGGACCATCCACCAGTTGTAAGCGATTCCGGCCAATAGCCCGACGTCCCAATAGGGTCCGTGCTCAGAGGCGAACAGGGCAGCCGTGATCCAAAACGCCGCTGCGGTGTACGTTCCGAGCGGTACCTGCTCGAAATCCTTGCTAATCGCATAGCGCATCAGCCACGCGCGCCAGAAGAGTTCCTCGACTAGGGGAACGAGCAGCACGGAACTGCCGACGCGCAAGACGAGGAACCAGGCGCTATTCCGGAGGAAGTCCGGCAGATGGCTGCGCGCTTCGCCCGTGAGCCCGTTTTGGAACAGCAGGTGAGTGCGGTACGACGGCCAGAGCAAGTCGGGAGCGATCCACACGGCGAAGACAGCTGCGCCGAGCAGGATGCTTCCCGTGAACCTGGAGACACGGATGTTCAAGACCCGGCGTGAGAACAGCAATAGAGAGACGATCCCCAGCGCCACCGTTAACGGATACCAGAATCCCGGCCCCGGGGGTCTCCCGTGTCCGATCGCAATTGCCAGCAGGAACGCTACAAACGGGGCGACATACGGCAACGCCGGGTAGCGAACTGCAAGCCTGTCAAGCTCCGCCGTTGGGAACAAGATCCGGACCTCAGCCGATTTTGGCCATCAACTCCTTGATCTTGCCCTCCTCCTGCCGTGAGGGACGGTTTCGGAGCGCGGTCTGCAATTCACGTTTTGCTTGCGGCTTGTCGCCCTTTTGGAAGAGCGCCATCGCCATGTGGTAGCGGAACGTCGGACTGTTCGGATTCTTCGTCGTCAGCTCTTTATAGATCTGGATCGCGTTCGTAGCCAGATTCTTCTTGATGTAGATCCAGCCCAGCGTGTCGGCGACGTTCAGATCCTGAGGCAGCCTCTGCCGGGCACGCTGCGCCATCGTCAAGGCCTCATCGAGATCGCCGCCGGACTCGGTAATCAGATACGCGAGGTTGTTCAGCGCCACGGCGTTGTCCGGCTGAAGCTTCAGAACCTGGCGATAGAGGCCTCTTGCCTCTTCTTTTCGCCCGGTGACATCGAGCAGAACGGCCAGAGGGATGTACACGACGGGATCGTTCGGCTTCAGATTCTTCGCTTTCCGGAAAGAGTCAATCGCCGCTTCGAAGCTTCCCATGCGCCGGTACGTCTCCCCAAGCCTCAGGTGGAGCTCACTCGATCTCGAGTCCTTCGAAATCAGCGCCTTGTAAAGGGGAACGGCCTGGTCATACTTACCTGACCGCACGTACGTGTTAGCGATCGCGAGGGGAATTTCACTGCGGTCCGGCAGTTTCTTCCTCATCTGCTCCAGAATCTGCACCGCTTTGTCGTGCTGCTCCTGGGCCGAATAGGTCTCAGCCAGTCCAACCAGGCAACGAAGGTCGGCGCCCGCATTGTCGGTGCAGGCCTGGAAACTCGTTTCGGCTTGCGGGTAGTTGCGGCGGCTCAACTCCAGCATTCCGAGCTGGAATCGGGCGTCGATGGAATTGGGGTCGCGTTCGATGACCCCCAGCAGTTCCGCTCTCGCCTGATCGAAACTTCCCGTGCCGCGCAGAGCGACCGCGCGAAGCAGTCGCGCCGCGGGATTTGTGGGAGCGATCGTGAGCGTGTCATTCGCGGTCTGAAGCGCCGCTGCCCACTCCTGGCGGTTTATATGCAATTGCGCCAGCGCAAGCCGCGGGGCCAGATAGTCCGGGCGCATGTTAACCGCCGCGCGAAATTGCGTCCGCGCGTTGTCAATTTCTCCCTTCGCCCAGTAAGCGCGTCCGAGGTTGTAGCGAACAACCGGGTTGTTGGGCATGCGCGTCAGCGACGCTTCCAAATCGTTGAGAACCTGCTGCAATTGATCGCGGGAGCCGGTATCGAGGAGGAGAGACGCATGCATGGCGTTCGCTACGTCGTCTTTCGGATTCTCTTTCAGAATCTCCTCGATCACCTTCATAGCCTCGGCCTTCTTGCCCCACGCATTGAGAGCATCGGCGACCCTGTGCTTCATCGTCAGCCGGTTTTCGTCCGAGGACGCGCTTTGCACGCCAGCTTCGTAATATTGAATCGCCTTTCCGAACTCCCTGAAGCGCAAATAGAAATCACCCGCGTCACGACGGGCCAGCGGGAATTCCTGGGGCCGGTCAATCATCTCGCGCAGCACTTTCGCCGTCTCGTCCCGGCGCTGCAAAACATAATAATGACCTGCAAGGCGAAGCCTATATGCGCTGATCTTGGGGTTGTTGTGCACCCGGAGCTTCAATATGTTTTCCGCGTCCTCAATTCGGTTCTGCCGGGCGTAGAGCACGTAGAGGGTGTCGTAAATCGCCCCAAATGTTGGGCGATCCTGAATTAAAGTCTTCGATATCCGCTCAGACTCGTCCATCTGCCCGTCATTGGCCAGCGCCTGACTGAGGGCGAGAATAAGGTCGGGGTCGCTTGGCTTGGCGGCGTTCGCCTTTTGGAAACGTGCGATCGCGTCCTTGACTTTTCCATCGCGCAACAGCAGATAACCCACGAGCCGGTTGCCATCAAACGAGTTTGGGTTCTTTTTGAGCAGGCGCCCGGCAAGTTCGTTGATTTCGGTTTTAAGCAGGTCACGGTCCCTGTGGCCTGCCGCCAGCGCCGCCAGGTACAGATCGGCCAGCTTTACCGCGGCGTTATCGTTGTTCGGCTGAAGCTCCACCGCGCGCCGCAGCGACGCGACCGCCGCAACGGGCTGACTGAGCTTCAGTTGCGTCAAGCCGAGACGATAGTAAGCCTCGCCGTAGCGCTGATCCTTCTTGAGCGCGCTACGGTACATGATCGAAGCTTCCTTGTATTTGCCTCGCTCGAAGTACTTGTTGCCGTTTTCGACATACTTGCGCTTTACAACTTCCGGGTCGCGATTACACGCGCTCGCTCCGATAAACAGCAACAAAACAAAGAAATATCCAATTCGCCGACTCATTTTGAAGACGCCCCCTGCCCGGGCTACTTGCACTCAATTATGATAGAACACCTTCTTCAAGGAAATTCATCGGAATTTGAACTACCCCGCGATAGGGTACTAGTGCTGAAGTTGCAGGTTGGGAAGCCCTTTTGCTGGTTCAAGTTGGGTGAGCAACCTACTGTAAAGCCGCCAGTAGCTCACCGGTCTGCTTCAACAAACCGAACCGCGCGGTCTCGAGCGCGTAATCGCTGTCGATAAAAGCGATCCACTTTTCGTCCTCGGCGAAACGTGCATCTTCAACCTGACGCAGTGCTGCACGCCCTTCCTCCATCTGCGCGAGCAGGACGGAAACCTGCTCTCTGGCGACGTCGAGGTCGAGTTTCGCGACTTCCCGCGCCGTTTCGGCTTGTCTTACCTCCCGGTAAAGGCGCTGCGTATCGAGAGATATGCGGTTTCGCGTACCCTGCAGCTCGATGCGGAGACGTGCTGCGTCGCTTTCGGCCTGGGCAGCCAAGGCGTCGACGGAAGGGCCTGCAAATATCGGAATCTGAAACGAGACGCCAAGTTGCACGTTGTTCCTTTGAAATTTCCGGTAATAGTCCTCGTAATTATTGAAGCGACCGAGCATCGCGTACTGCGCCACAAGGTCAAGACGCGGCAACTTGCCCGCCCTTTCCGCCTTGATTTCAAAACCTTTAGCGATCAGGGACGATTCGATACGCTTGATCTCCGTGCTGCTTGTAAGCGCGGCATCCGTCGCCGCCTGTTCGGAGCCAGGCAGTGCCGGCGGCTTCCGATCCTCTACTGCGACGTGAATGCGGGCGCCCGTCTCCATGCCCAGTGCAGAGGCCAGTGCGCCTTCCGAGTTGGATCGCTCGTTTTCAAGGCCCTGCAAACGCAGCCGCGCCTGAGCAAGCCGGAGTTCCGCCCGTTTCTCCTCAATGGGAAGCTCGCGCCCCTCTCGCACACGCACCTTCATCGCGTCGGCTACCTGTTGCAAGCTCTCTACCTGACGCTGCGCTGTCCGTGCGACTCGCGCGGCACGCTCGGCGTCCAGATACAACAGGGCAGTCCGATGAGCGACCTCCTCGCGCTTCCCGGCCGTGCCGATGGAAGCGCCGCGGGCATTCTCCTTCGCCTGGGAGACGAGGTGCGATTGGCGTCTGTTAAAGACGTACTGGACGGCTTCGGCCTGAAATATGGAGGGTGTCGAACCCTCGATACTCATGGGGATGCCGCTGCTATATGCGAGTCCGCTACCGGCGGCGAGTTTCGGAATAAAGGGGTCGCGGGCCACACGGACGCCAGCGGCCGCCTTGATTTCATCCAGACGCGCGAGCGCCAGGTCCGGATTCTGCTTCAGGGCAAGGTCGACGGCCTCGCGTAGCGTGATCGTTCGCTCGCCCGGTGCCTGCGCATGCATGCCAGCGGCCACACAAAGTATCGAAATGACAAGAAATCCGTGTTTGTGCATATGTTTACTCCCGTCGCAAAGCTATTCGTAGCGAAGAGCTTCGGTCGGATTCAGCCGCGCCGCGCGGTTGGCGGGCAACAGTCCGAAGACGAGCCCAACAAGACAAGAGACAACAAAGGCCACGACGATCGAGGTAATTGAAATCGGGATGTGGATTCCGGCGAATGCACCGATGCTCAACGGAACTGCCACCCCCATCAGAATTCCGATCAGTCCTCCGCCCAGGCTGATCATCACCGCCTCGATTAGAAACTGTTGAAGCACGGCACGCCGGGACGCGCCGACCGCCATGCGCACTCCGACTTCCCGCGTTCGCTCCGTGACTGTCACGAGCATGATGTTCATGATCCCAATGCCGGATATCACGAGCGCGATTGCGGAGATCATGATCAGAACCAGAGTCAGCACCAGCGAGATGCTTTTGGCTGCTTCCAAAATGGCGGTCAGATTCTCGACCAGGTAGCGCGCGCCCGTCCGATGACGGCTCTCCAGGATCTCGCGCACATTAACCGTCACCGCCCCCACCTCTTCCGGCTGCGCCACCTGCACATAGACCGGGTCGATTCGCTCCACCGGCGTGAAGTACCGAATCACCGTGATTGGAATGACTACCGTCTCGCGCGACAGTTCCGAGAGCCCAAAGCTCTCCACCTTTTCCCTGAACGTGCCAATAACCGTGAATTGGAGCCCGTGCACTTTCAAAACCTGCCCGGCAGCGGCCTGCTGGCTGCCGTAAAGACGCTGCGCCAGGCGTTCGGTGAGCATCGCTACCTTCTCGCGGAGCGCAACGTCGCTCCAATCGAGAAAGCGGCCCGAAAGAAGGACCAGGTTGCGGACGGCGGGATAGTGCTCGTCGGTCCCGATGACCTTGACGTCTTCCTCACGGCCCTCGATCAACATACGGTCGTAGTTGGTCATCACGCCGGTGGCGGCGACGATGCGCGGCCCGAGTTGCTCCCGTATTGCATCGACATCGGCAACCTTCACGAAGTCCGCTTCCACCTCGGCCGCCGACTTCCCGCCCGTCTCGTAGTA
>JBDKSR010000591.1:0-2012 GCA_039680545.1 Bryobacteraceae bacterium
GATGACCGCAGTATCGAGCGTCTCAACCCGGCCCTGGTCGGACGGCCCGACCTGATGGCGGGACGGACAACGCTCACCGTCTTTGAAGGTATGACAGGAATGTCTGAAAATGTGTTCATAAACACAAAGAACCGCTCCCATTCGATCACGGCCGAGGTCGTTATCCCGGAGGGCGGCGCAAAAGGCGTGATCATCGCCCAGGCGGGGCGCTTCGGCGGCTGGAGCCTTTACCTGAAGGATGGGAAACCGGCCTATACCTACAATTTTCTGGGGCTGAAGAGCACCACCATCGCTGCCGAACAAGCCATCGGCGCCGGCAAGGCGACGGTACGGTACGAATTCGCCTATGACGGCGGCGGTTTCGGCAAGGGCGGCGTGGGAACGATCTTTGTCAACGGCAGGAAGGTTGCAGAGGGACGCATTGAACGGACACAGCCTCTCGCTTTTTCCGCCGATGAAGGCGCCGATGTCGGTGAGGACGGAGAAACGCCCGTTGTTGAGAACTATGGAATTCAGGCACCATATAAATTTACCGGCAAGATCAACAAGGTCACGATAGACCTGAAGGAAATGGGAAAAGCACAGCAGACACAGGAAGACAAATTACGCGCGGAAGCTGCCCGGAAGAAGGTAATGTCTGATTAAGGGGAATATCTGCAGGAGGATGCGATGAAAATGAAAATGCAGCAGGTCAGCAATAACTGTTTTGCGGTCATGTGTGAAAAGAACCGCGTGTGTGACGCGAACTCCGGCCTCATCAATCTCGGTGGGGGGGCTGTGATCGACACGCAGTCGGACCTGGCCCATGCGCGGCAAATGATCGAGATGTTCAGCACGGTGTGGTCCGCTATGCCGAAACGCGTCATCATTACGCACGAGGACGGGGACCACGTCTGGGGCAATCAGCTCTTTGAGGGCGCGGAGATTATCGCCCACCGGTCGGTGCCCGAGCGTATGAAACATGTCGCCAATCCGGAGGACAGCCGGCACCTGCTGCACGGCGTGGCCGATGCCTCCTCACTGAGCGCGCTCAAGGCTCTTCATCCCGGCGTTGCGGCCGTGGGACTGCAATTGCTGGAGGACTATAACCTCGACGGCGTTGAACTCGTCCCGCCAACGACCTTGTTTGACGCTCGCTACGAGTTGGACCTCGACGGCACAGAGGTCCACATGATCTACGTGGGGCCCTGCCACCAGGTTGGAGACGCAATCGTCCATGTTCCCGGGGAGCGCGTGGTGTTCGCCGGCGATCTGGTTTTCGAGCATTGCACGCCGATGGGCTGGGTGGGATCATACGAAAAGTGGTTCCAGGCTCTCGACCTGATCATTCAGCTTGACCCGCAGGTCATCGTGCCTGGCCACGGCCCGATCTGCGGAACCGAAGGCGTACTCGCGATGAAGAACTATCTCCATTACGTCCGTGACGAGTCGAAGAAGTGCATCGACACCGGGCTCACTTCGCTGGATGCCGCCAAGCGGATCGAGTTTGGCCCTTACGCCGAGTGGCGCGCCCCGGCGCGGATATTCATGAACGTCGAACGGGCCTATCGTGAGTTCCGCGGTGAACCCCCCGACATGCCCTGGGACACGGCAGCCACCTTCGACGCCATCTACGAGGTGGCGAAGGCAAAAGAGATTGAAGTCGAGTTTTAACACAGTTCAACGAACTGACACAGTACACGAGGAGGATACGGGTATGAAATTCCCCATGATCCATGCGGACGAACAGGGCGAGACGCACTTCGGCGTAGAGGACATACCAGACAGTGAAGTTGCGATGGGCCCCCCGCCGAACCCCACGGGGCAGATGAGCGATTTCGGGGCTGTCACGACCATGTGCGTTTTCTCGGTCTCCGCCGGGACGGACGCGCCCGCCCACAACGCACCCCAGCCGTACATCGTCATCGTCCTGTCGGGCGAGGGCGAAGTGGTGACCAGCGACGGCGAAGCGCGGCGATTCCACTCCGGCGAGGTGCTCTTCTGCAACGATCTCACCGGCAAGGGGCATGTGA
>JBDKSR010000592.1:0-2648 GCA_039680545.1 Bryobacteraceae bacterium
GCTTGATGCGCCAAACGTTGTGGACGCCATCAGAATCGGCAGAGCAAACAGAGTGAGTTTTGTCACAATCATCTGATGCCCTTGTGTTCCGGCCAGTCGCAAATCGTTCAATTGGTCCCGTTCTAACCTTGAAAATCAGGTGGAACGAGTAGGGTTAAGGCGTCCGGGACGATCTCTATCGATGCGGGAAGCCGGCCGGCCGCTTCACCGTCCACCTGGACGTACACAGTCGAACCAGCCGGACCGCGGAACTCGAGCCTTTTCGTGTGAAGGACAGTCACCTTCGGATGACTTTCGAGCCGCCCTAGAAACGCGGCAGGCAGAAAGCGCACGTATCCAATTGGGCGGCGCGCTCTGACCGCAACTACCGCGAAATCCTCGTTCGCGAGTGAGGCGCTGGTTGCCAGGTCCACCGTCCCACCGTAGTCTCTTACACGGCTGGCGAGCCCGAACGTACAAGTAAACGTGCTCTCGCTGCTGCGCACCTCGACGAGTTGCTGAAGCCTGAAAAACTCCCTGATCCCGGCCACCCAATAGGCCAGCTTGCCACTCTTCTTCTTTAGGGCGGGGTCCACGGTGTTGACAATGGAAGCATCGAAGCCGACTCCCGCCATCATCAGGAAGTAGCGCGGCGGCTCCTCAGCCGCGTGCAGCAAGCCTACGGCGATACGACGGGGAACCCATTCCGCGAGCCTGCCGGCAGCCTCTTCCATGTCATTACCGATACCGACTTCATTGCCCAGGACGTTAGCCGTGCCCCCCGGCAGGATTCCCAGAGGCACCGGGGAGTGGATCAATCCATTGGCGACCTCGTTAATTGTGCCGTCGCCACCCGCGGCCAGGATTACGTCGGCGCCCCGAGCCGCCTGTTCCCGGGCGATCTCGCCGGCGGTTCCGGGGCCGGGTGTCGGGACTGCGGTAACCACGTGCCCGGCTGTCCGCAGAAGCTCAATCGAGTGGTGAATTCGTCGCACCCGCTTTCCCGCGAGACCCCGAGCGGCCGGATTGTAAATGAGAACCGCGTTGCGATAAATCGTGCTTTGCCCCGTTTCCCTTGAAAGTCCACAATTATAATAGACCCGGATGAGCACTGAGACTCATTTGGAAATCGAACGCCTGCGGAAGGAACTCCGGCGGCACGAATACCTCTATCACGTACTCGACGCTCCGGAAATTACCGACGCCGAGTACGACAGACTTATGCGGCGGCTCATCGAGCTTGAGTCACAGCATCCTGAGCTCGTTACACCGGACTCGCCCTCCCAGCGTGTGGGCGGCAAGCCGCGCGAAGGCTTTGTCACGGTGGCCCACAGTTCGCCGATGCTCAGCCTCGATAACGCCCTCAATGAGGGTGAACTCTACGATTTCGACCGGCGTGTCCGTGCGTTGCTCGGAGCGGCGCGATTTGAATACGTTTCGGAACTGAAACTCGACGGCCTGTCGATGGCGGTGCATTACCATGACGGGAAATTCCGGCAGGCGATTACGCGCGGTGATGGGGCGCAGGGCGAGGACGTGACCGAGAACGCGCGCACAATTCGCTCGCTTCCGCTGCGGATCGAGAACGAACTCAAGGACTTCGAGGTGCGTGGCGAGGTCCTCTTGAACCGCCGTTCGTTTGAGCGTCTCAACCAAGAGCGTGACGAAGCGGGGCTGCCGCGCTTTGCCAATCCACGCAATGCAGCCGCCGGCTCGATTCGCGTGCTCGAACCGGCCATCACGGCTTCCCGGCGCCTGGATTTCTATCCGTACTTCCTGCTGGTTGACGGCAACCCGTTTTACGGAAGCCACTGGGAGTCTCTCGAAGCGCTCAAGAGCATGGGCTTCAAGGTCAATCCGAACCGGCGCCGTTGCCGGGACGTCGAAGAGTTGCTCGACTTCTGCCATACGTGGCAGGAGCGGCGCGAGGAACTGCCGTACGAGATCGATGGGGTGGTTGTCAAAGTCGATTCAGTCGAGCAGCAACGTACGTTGGCGTGGACGGCCAAGGCCACACGTTGGGCGATTGCGTTCAAGTTTCCGGCGCAGCAGCAGGAGACCGTTATCGAGGCAATCGAACCGCAAGTCGGCCGGACCGGTGCGCTGACTCCTGTAGCCCATCTCAAGCCGGTTGTGGTGGGTGGCGTGACCGTATCGCGAGCCACGTTGCACAACGAGGACGAAATCGAACGCCTCGGAGTGAAGATCGGCGATACGGTGCTGATCGAGCGCAGCGGCGACGTGATTCCGAAAGTCGTTCGCGTAACGAAGAGTTCGGAACTCTCACGCCCTTTCGTCATGCCGCGAGAGTGTCCGGTGTGCGGCGGACAGATCGTACGGCAGGAAGGCGAGGTTGCGAGCCGCTGCATCAATACGAACTGCCCGGCCCGGCTGAAGGAATCGATCCTGCATTTCGCCGCTCGGGGTGTTATGGACATTGACGGCATGGGTGAGGCACTCGTGGATCAGCTTGTGGATCGCGGGTTGGTCCACAACGTGGCCGATATCTACGGTCTCCGGTTGGAACAGGTCATGAGCCTGGAGCGCATGGCGGAAAAATCCGGGCAGAAGCTACTGGACAACATCGAGAATTCCCGGTCAAGTCCCTTGCCTCGCGTCCTTACTGGACTCGGTATTCCGTTCGTCGGCGAGCGTACTGCGTCCATACT
>JBDKSR010000593.1:0-10510 GCA_039680545.1 Bryobacteraceae bacterium
TGAACTCCTCTGCCAGTTTCTCAACGGCCGCAGCGATTTCCGATGGCTCGCCACGGGTCATCAGATTGCCGCGATCGGGGTGAAGTGCGATCGCGATCCCATGTTTGCGGCAGAACCGAGCTAGTTCTCCCTGCTCATATGACTGGAGTTGCGGCCAGACGGCGTCGATGTCCAACTCGGCAAGGTCTTCCAGGATTCGCGACGCTTTGCCGCACGTGTGAAAGAACACCGCTTTGCCCGCATTATGGACTTCTTTAAATAGACGTTCATATCGCGGCTTGAAAGACCGGCGCCACGTCTTCGGCGAGATCATCAGTGAGGAACTGGTTCCGAAATCGTCGCCAAACTGGATCGCGTCGACGCCGCGCGCCAACAAGTAGCGGATCGTCCGCAGCTGATAGTCGAGAATCTTGTCGGCGAGGATGTTGATTTCTGTCACGTCGTCCGACAGATCCATCAACACATCCTCGAATCTGCGGAGCGCGTGCATCGTCTCAAACATGCTGATCCAGCCGCTCTTGAGGTAGTAACGTTCCATGTGAAGGAGTGCTTTGGCTCGTTCCCGCTGGAACTCTTCCCCACTGATTGGCGGCACGGGTGGCGGCTCAAATCGATCTAGATTTGCCCAATCGTCGAGGGGCCTCTCGATTGGGTGCCCATAGACACCGAAGATCAGTTGGTGCCAGAGCACACCCCATTCGTCTCGATGCAGCTCTTCATAGCGGCCCTCGCCATTCAGAAACTGTGGGTCTGGCCGGCTATCCGGAAAATCTTTCGAGTCCCCAAAATCCTGCGGGTATTGCTCCCAGAGTCTTCGCAGCGCGGCACCGTGCTCCCAGATGCCCGCTGGTGATGGGTGGTACTCGACAGGCACTATGTCAACGGGGCGGAATTCCAGTGCCGCTTGCACTCGTTCGCGAGGTAACATGCCAGTCAATTGGTACGGCCTCGATCCGCTAGGTTAGCGTGAAGCGTCAATCTGCAGAAGCCAAGGCAGACCACACGGTGATCTGCCTTGACAGAGAATTTAGCAGTCCGGCTAAGCCCGCAGTTCCTTCAAATACTTGATTTCCGCGGCGAGTTCGGCGATGCGATCGGCTTCCGGGAGCTTACCCAATCCCTCGTTTTCGACGCAGAGGTCGCCTTTGTAACCCGCAGCGCGAAGGATCTTCACGACGCGTTTATAGTCAACATCGCCCCGGGTTATGGGAGCCACGTACTTCATGTATTCCCAACCGATTGCCCGCTGCACATCGCGCTGATCGGCGGGATACTGAATGCTCTTGCAGTGCGTGTGAACCACGCGAGGCGCAAACTTTTCAACCAGTTCGTAAACCTTCGGGCGCGGGTGGCCGTACCAGTAGAAATTCCCCACATCCAGAGTCAGTCCAAACCGTTTTGAGTTGACCCGCTCCAGCAAAGGCACCGCGAATGCCGGATTATTGGCGCCACGGCCATGGTTCTCGACGCCGAAACTGACGCCGGTCCCCTTGGTGGCCTCAATCAGTTTATTGAGTGCAGCCGCAGCCGGATCGAGGAATTGCTCTACCGTCAATTTGCGCGGAACAACGTCGATACGGATTACCTTGACGCCCAGTTTCTTCGCGATCCGGGCCACTTTGGCGCTGAAATCGACCTCGAAGTCCGCGCGCGCTTCGAACTGGTTAGACAGGCAGAAGGCGCAGATCTTCAGGCCGGACTCCTTCACATCGTTAGAGAGTTGCTTGATCCCTTCGTCAGTCGCGAGCGTATACTGCCGGCCCGGATACGACAGGAGCGGCAGTCCGAATTTGTCGTCGACTGCCACCTCGATGACCTCGGCGCCAACGGCCTTAGCGGCCGACCATGGGTCCGGCTTGCCCAAATGCTTGAGCATTGCGTCCCGGCAGCCGGCGGCAAACGGAATAGAAGCGCCTGCGGTCCGGTCCAAAGCCGCCAAACTGGCAGCCATCCCCAGGAATAGACGGCGTGAAATTGACGATTGCATACTCATTCCTTTCAAAAGACGGCCTCTGTCGCTAGCAACATTACAGAGAATCCCCAATGGTAACGCATGTTCCAATGGGAATCGCCGGCCTCCTGCCATCGGTAGAGAGGGCGGAAGGTGCGCCTTTGCCGGTGGTGCAGGCAGGTCGTTGGCAACCGCCTCATCGTGACGCGTATCTGTTACGATTCTGGATTCGGCACGATAGGAATACCAGAATGTGCTCTGAACAACGACATTTCTACGTGGCGTGTACTGTTTTAGCTGTCTTTGTAGCCCTCTTAGCGCCTACCGCGTTCGCGCAGAAGACGGCGAATCCCGTAACAATCGTGACTGCTGCGGATGCCGGAGAAACCGAGCGGTTCGCGGCTGCGGAACTGGCCAAATATCTCGCTAAAATGGGCAATCCGCAGCCGAAGATCGTGAAGGCGCCTGCCCAGGGAGAGGTCTATCTCGGCGTCTTGCCCGGATCTGTGGCGCCAAGCGAGCGCAGACTGTATGAAGATCCGATCGCCGGGCGTGATCCTGACAGCTTTCTGATCCGCAGCTTTGCACGGGGCGTTGTTATCAAAGGTAATTCACCGCGTGCCGTGCTTTTTGGTACCTATCACTACCTGGAGTCGCTTGGGGCGCGTTGGTACTTTCCAGGTACCGAGAACGAGTTGATCCCGCAAGTCGCGGTTCGGCTTACCGGTTTCGATACGGTCCAGGTGCCGTCGTTTCGCAAACGTGGAATCGTAGTGTTCGCGTCAACTCCTGGCTTCGCATCGCTGGTAGATTTCGCGGCAAAGGTAAAGCTGAATACCATCGGGCTTCACGACACCAGTAAGGAGTATGACGCTTACAGCCTTGCATCGAAGGCCATCGGCGCGCGCGGGCTCACAATCGATGCCGAGCGCCATCTCTTCGGGGAACGCTTCTGTCCTGATGACACCGCCGCACTTGCCACAGAGAAGGAGCGGTTCAAGTCGTACATCGCTACGTTGCCGAGCCAACTGAACGACTTTTTCCTGTGGGTGGCCGATAAGGAACTCCCTCCCTGCGCATCACCTAAGTACCGTAACTATTCGGTATCGGATCTAGTGATGTACTTCTCCAACGAGATCGCACAGACGCTGCGCCGGACGCGACCACAGGGCCGCTATGCTTATTTGGCGTACCTCGGCACCGAGCCGCCTCCGAAGAATGTCAAGCCCGGCCCGGGAGTGCTCCTCGAATGGGCACCCATGCGGCAGTGCTTCGCGCACTCGTTTGACGACCCGGACTGCCCAATGAACCGGGCTTATCGGCAGAACATCGAGGGCTATCTGAAGTTGTTTAAGCCCGAGGATGCCCAGGTCCTCGGGTACTGGCTCGACGACACCCTATTCAACCGGACGGGCTACGGAAGATTGCCGTATCGCCCGGACGTATTGAAAGCAGACCTGACGTACCTTCACAAGTTGCGTGTTCCGGACGTCACAACCTTCGGAGTCATAACGGGGGCTAACTACTTTGCCTCGCACGTCTCACCGGCTGTGTTCCTGTATCCCAGGCTTCTGTGGGACGTTACATCCGACCCGCAGTCTGTGATGAAGGAGTTCTGCCAGGGCTTCTTTGGGGATGGTGACACCCTGAAGGTTTTCGATCTCCTCGCAGAGGCCGACCGGCTCGTTTACGTGGATAAACACCAGGTGCAGGCACGGATGGTAAATGATCCTGCCTTCATCGCGGCGGTTTCAGAGGCGATCCGCCTGTCCCAGACGTTTGTCACGGCACAGACGGATCCCCGTCTGAGGGGACGCAGAGCCAAGCTGCTCCAAGAGGTTGCAGAGCGTTTCTCGAAAACAGGTAAATAACGTCCTCAGCGCGGCCCACCTGAGATCGTCAAGGCTAGTCGCCAATCTGCCCATCGTGCGCATCGGCCGCAGAAACGTGGGTACGCACACCGTCTATCTCCCAGAGATGTCCGTGTGCGCGATAACTAACCGAGCCATGATTGCAGTTGGGGCACGACGAGAACGTGTGGACGTGATGGACTGAAGGATGGTTTAGTGCGGTACAGCGCGATCTGGGATGCCCTTGAGCGGGCACCCCAGATCGCATCCTACGGTGCTTGTTCCTAAAAGACGTAGCGGAAACCGAGTTCGACGCTACGAGGACGGTTGATCGCCGTATCTGAAACCACACCAAACAGCGGGGATGAAGGGGATGTGGTCGGGAAATTGAAGACCGGCGTGTTGCTCGCGTTGAAGGCCATGGCGCGGAACTGCAGGCGGTGTGCCTCCTTGATGGCGAATTCCCGATAGAGCGAAAGGTCGAGCTGCGGGGCAGTGTGGCGGCGGATGTTCGGGCTCCGTATCGGTATTGTCCGCAGCGTGTCAGCTGGCTGCTGGACCCAGAGCGAAGACGAAGTGTCAAACCACTTGCGGAGTGACTGCCCGCTCTCCAGCTTCGGGTTACCTCTGAGGTAATAACCGGACGGGTATGCCATCGGTGTACCGGATTGGAAGACCATCGACCAGTTGAATTGCCAGCCGCCGATGACATGCGCAAGTGCACCGCTATTGAAAAAGCGTTTCCGTGGCCCCACCGGGAATTCGTAGATGCCGCTTGCCACGAGCCGTTGTGGGACATCGAAGGATGTCAGTTCACGCGAAAGGTTTTCATCCTGTGCGTTCAAGTATGATGCGGTCTCCATTGTTTTGGAGGCCGTGTAGGACACCAGGAAAGTCAACCCCTGCTTGAAGCGCCGTTCAAACTTGAACTGCAGCGAGTTGTACCAACTCGTCCCCAGACTCACGTTACTCATCGTGACACCGGTGAAGTGCGGATACTGCGTCAGGAGAGACCGCCGCTGGATCGTCGACTGAGCACCACGACTCGTACCGACGGGCAGAACTCCATAGAAGGGATTTGATACCTTCTGATTCAAATACGAAGTACCCAACGCAAGCTGCTCGGTGGTCAGATAGCTCATCGATTGGCTCACCTGCCGTTCACGCGTCTGACTGCCGACGTAAGAGGCTTCCACCAACATCCCTGGAGTCAGTTCCCACTGAAAGCCCGCCGAGTATTGCCAAACATACGGAACTGTACGCCGTGGGTCGCTGAAGCTGACGGAGTCGCCGACCTGCGTAGCCAGCCCGAGACTCGCTCCCGGCGGCTGGAGGAGGCCGTCCGGCAATGGGTCAGACAGGGTCCGGTACGGCAGAAAGTCCGCGGTCGATACTGAGGCATAGGTTGTCTGTCCGAAGCCTGTCGTGCTGCCATAGTCGACTGTGGGGACGTAGTAGCGTCCGACCCCGGCGCGGAAGACCAATGGCGTGCTCGTGAGGACCTTGTAAGCCAAGCCCAAACGCGGTTGCCAGTTGTTCGTATCGGCATCGAAGGCGCCGCGTGGCTGCCCGTTTACGCCGGCGAACAGCAGCCCACCCCGCAGATCCAACCCCGTCACCTGGTATGGACTCTTGGAGGTGAAATCGAACCCGCGGGTCTGACGGTCGTAGCGTTCAACCGCGGGACCCTCCATGTCCCAACGAAGTCCCAAGTTGAGAGTTAATCGCCGGTTGACCTGCCAGTCGTCCTGAAAGAAGACAACGGGATAGTTCCATCGCAAATACGGCGCCGGATTTGCAGTGACGTAACCGCTGCTCATATAGCCGAGCAGAAAACTTGCGATCGCGTTTCCGGTGCTCGAATTGTCTACCTGGGGACTGGCGCTTGTCCAGCTCCTCGTAAAAGCGTAATTCCCGGAACCGTTGGTGCGATTCAACTGGGCAAAACGCATAAGCCTGTATTCAAAGCCGAACTTCATGGAATGCGAGCCTTTTGTCTTCAGCAGGCTGCTTTGAATGGAGTAGTTGTCGTTGGGCTGGATGGGGCGTTCCGACTCAGTAACCGTCATGTAGTTCGTGAATGTAAATACCGGATACTTGTCGGTGAGTGGCAACTGGCTCGCCAATTTTTGTGGGAAACCGAGCGTCGCTGCTATGTTATTCATCGGTTCGTAGACGCTCCAGTATTTGAATCGGTTGAAACCAAGGCGAAAGTTGAGAACAGTGGTGGGGTTCAGCGTTCCCAATACGTCGAACGCGGCTCCGTCGTTCCTGCGGGAGGCGGAAATTTGCCGATTTCCTGGCGTGTCCCAATCTGAGTAGTTGGAATCACCTCTTCTTTGATTGTTGTCCCATCGTCCGAACAGCCGCCAATTACTGCCGATATTGTGGTCGACGCGGGTCACTACGTTATGGAAGTGATTTACTTCAGCGGCGTTCGTTGCGAGCCAGTTGTTCATGTGGGTGACTGAGTCACCGTTCTGATTGGGCAGTGGAATGTCTTTCAGAACCCGCGTGGCAATAGAATTCATCCGGCTTGAAGGCACCTGGTTCCCTGCAAACGGTGTACGTATGTAGTTCAGATTAGAAAGGGTGACAGCCTTGGTCGGATCATAGGCTGGGTTCGGTGTGATGGTGAGCGGGTCGTATATCGTGTAGAGCTTCCGGGCGCTAGTCAATGTTTGCGAAAAGTCACCGGCTCGCTGCTCGGCTGTGGGCACTGATCCCACAGAGGAGTTAGGCACGGATTCTCTGTACTTCTCAAAGGCAAACATAAAGAACGTCCGGTCTTTGCCTCGATATAGCCCCGGGATGGTCGCAGGCCCGTCCACTTCAAAACCGTATTGATCAACAAGCCGCTTTGCTCTGGGTGCCCCGCTGGCGTTGTTAGCGAACTGGTTCGCTTCCAGGCTCGTCCGCCGGAGGTACTCATATCCGGCGCCGTGATACGTATTTGTGCCCGGCTTAATTGAGAGGCTTATGACGCCGCCTGACGTTCGGCCGTACTGAGCATCGTACGTATTGGTCTGAATTTTGAACTCTTGAACCGCCTCTGCCGGCGGAACGTACGACAAGTCGTTGCGGCCCGAATTGGCGTTGTTTGGAACGCCATCAATCTGGAATTCGTTGACGCCGGACCGGCCTCCGTTGATCGAGAAGTCTGCGATGGCTCCGTTGTCGAAGGGGCGGAAGTAGAACAGGCTGCCTGTGTATTGCACGCCTGTGGACAAGTTCATCAACGTGTATGGATTCCTGCCGTTCAACGGTAGTTCGCTCACCTGGCGGTTGTCCACAACCTGCCCTCGGCTGCTGCTGGATACTTCAAGCAGCGGCGCCTCTGCGACAACGCTGATGTGATCAGTGACCTCGCCGACCTGTAGTTGGACATCTATGCGAGTGCGATCGTTCACGTGCAGTTCGATGGGACTGCGCTCATATGATTTGAAACCAGGGTGTTCTACTGTAAGACGATATGTGCCTGGCAACAGGAAGGGGACCAGGTACTCGCCTCCACTGTTGACCTCGGCGGTAGTGATGACTCCAGTGTTGATGTTCGTAACGGTGACTTTGGCACCGGCCACCGATGCACCCGAGGGATCTGCAATTACACCCAACAGTGTTGCGCGGTATTCCTGAGCGAATACCACGCCTGAGAGAAATAGCAGACTCCCAAGTAGAAAATGTTTACCAAGACGAACCCACGTCATGTCGAACTCCTTTCGTCCTTGTTCAAGACCCCTATCAGGCCGGGACGCTCCTTCGTACTTTTTCGTGCCCACGCACATCCAGGCGACGGCGCGCACGTTCCGGTGTTCAAGTTCTGTGCCGTGCCGGCGCCGGCCCAAATACCTCTACAGAAGCCGGTCGCTCCAAAACTCCAAGGCACAGAAATATCCGTGCGGCACCGTCATAAAGCGGTCACGAAGCCGCACGATCACCTGGGATCATATGGCGAATTAATAATCAGCGCAATTGAATATTCGTGAAGGAAACTTAGATATTGGCGAAGATCAAAGGATCATATCCGCGCGGGGCCGACCGAGGGACTCGCCGTCAGCTATCAATGCCGCGGACTGAATACTCTTTCATCACGTCTATGAGGGCGCGCACTGCCGGCGGGGCATAATGGCCTTTGCGCCTTGCGAGCACGATGCGTAAAGACAGCGGTTGCTCGCGCTGGCGTACCAGCCAGAGCATACCGGCTTGGACCTCCTTTTCGACAGCCCGGAAAGGCAGCAACGATATCCCCTGCACCGTCTGGAGCATGGCCTTTATAGTCTCCGTGTAGTCGCAACGAACGACGACACGTGGGCGGAAGCCAACTTCTGTGAAGTAGCGTTCCATCACGTTATCAATTCCTAACCCCCGCTCGTAAAGCACAAAGGGGACACCAGACAAGCTTGAAATAGAACACTGGCGTGGTGAGCGGGGAGCACCCGAGACCAGAACCATCGCCAGGTCTGTAATGTCACAAACGATTTCGATGCCATCCGTGGAGAGGTGCCGCTCCTGGTGTAGTTCCGGTACAGCCAGAAGAGCCAGGTCGATCAGTCCGGCGCTCAGATTCTCCACTAGTGGTCTGACGGGAGCAGCCTGGATCGACGCGTTGACGCCAGGGTAACGGTCCATGAACT
Source organism: Bryobacteraceae bacterium (assembly GCA_039680545.1). Lineage (GTDB taxonomy): Bacteria > Acidobacteriota > Terriglobia > Bryobacterales > Bryobacteraceae > JAEHDI01. The sequence continues at coordinate 8,436 of JBDKSR010000593.1, forward strand.
CCTTCAGAATGCGCGGAACTAGGTAGGTGCCGACGATCTGGCCGGCGCCCACACGCACGAGCCCCTTCTTCACGCCTTTCCACTCATCCAACTCACGCAGGGCGGTATCACGTTCGGCGATGATTTGCTGGAAATACGGCAGGATGGTCTGTGCCGCCTCGGTCAGTTTCAGCGCGCGGCCGTCTCTTTCGTAAAGCGGCACACCGAGCTCCTCTTCGAGGGTTTTGAGATGCTTGTGAACGCTTGGGGCACTGAGGTGGACGGCGTCGGCGACGCGCTGAATGCTTTTGAGATCCGCCAGAAGGGCAAGCGAGCGAACTTCCCTGAATTCCATCTTCGTATCTTAGACAGCGATGAAGTTGAATTCAACAGTATTCAATTGTCTTGAAATCTGGGTCCGGGTAGAATTCGAGCGTGATGCCGCTTACTGGAAGGTCGATTCTGTTTGTCCTGCTTCTGAGTTGCCAGTTCTTTGGTGCCGAGAACCCGTTCGTTGGGCGCTGGGACATCACTCCCGCCACAACCGGGCGTCCGCGCGGTTGGTGGCTCAAAATCGACGATTCAGGCGGACGCGGTTTGCGTGGGTGGTTCAGTAGTGCATACGACGGCAAGGTGAATGACATCGACGAACTATCGGTTCAGGGAGACGAGATCATATTTGCGTTTCTCCCGAAACGGCAGGATGGCGGTAGAAGGCGGTTGGAATACCGTGCACGGTTGGTCGGGGAAAAGCTACAGGGCACATTCCGTGAGGCAGGAAAGGCGGGCCCGGCGATTACTTGGAGCGGTGTGCGGGCGCCGGTCCTGCCGGAGAAAGACGATGGGACGTGGAAGAGGCAACGTCCCGTGCGGCTTTTCAACGGACGGGATCTGGAGGGATGGCGCACAGTAGTGCCTGAAAGCTCGTGTTGCTGGTCAGTGAAAGATGGCCGGCTGTCGAACGCGGGCAAAGGCAGCGACCTCGCCTCCAAAGCCACATTCTGGAACTTCGAAATTCATCTGCAGTTCAAACTGGCGCCAAACAGCAACAGCGGGCTAGGTCTGCGCGGGCGCTATGAGATCCAGATGAAAGACGACGCCGGCGATCCTCCCTTAAGCAATGGAACCGGCGCGATCTATAGCCGGATCGTGCCCGAGGTGAATGCCGGCAAGGGGGCGGGCAAGTGGCAGGACCTGCGTGCCCGGCTGGTTGGCCGCCAAGTCACTGTAGTCCTGAACGGCAAAACAATAATTCACAAGAGCGAGATCGAAGGGCCAAACGCTATCGCGATCGACGCCGATGAATCGCGACTGGGGCCGATCGTCTTCCAGGGGGACCACGGAGCTATAGAGCTTCGCAACATCACCGTTACCCCGCTCGCAAAAGACAGCGCACGCCGACCATAGCGTGATTGACTGGAGCACTTCATGCAACGACGCACTTTTCTCATGGCCGCCGCCGGATGTGGAGCATGGCAGTTGCGGGCAGAGCGGTTACCGATCCGCAAAGGGGTACTCTCCACGATGCTTCCCAAGGGGCTTAGCTGGCGGGACCGATTTCGTTTAGCACGCGAAGTTGGATTCGAGCAGATGGAATGTACGACTGCCCCCGACGACGCAACTGCTGCGGAGATCGCAGATGCCTCGCAAGCGACCGGATTGCCTATACATTCTGTGCTGAACGCATCGAACTGGAAATGCCCGCTCTCGTCACCCGACAGTGAGGTGGCCGCGCAAGGACTCCGTGGAATGGAGGCGAGCTTACGTCAGGCACGTCTGTGGGGAGCGGATGCGGTCCTTCTGGTGCCTGCGGTGGTGGATCCGAGGACACCTTACCAAGAGGCGTGGGTCCGTTCCCAGCAACAGATCCGCCGGTTGTTGCCGCTGGCTGAAGAGTGCAAAGCGGTGGTAGCCGTCGAGAACGTCATCGGGGCGCGGTTTCTTCCCAGTCCGCTCGAGTTTGTGCGCTACATCGATGAATTTCAAAGCCGGTGGGTACGCGCGTACTTCGACGTCGGCAACTCGCTACGATTCGGATTCCCTCAGGACTGGATCCGTGTAATCGGTAGCCGGCTTATCAAGCTGCATCTCAAGGA
>JBDKSR010000594.1:0-3617 GCA_039680545.1 Bryobacteraceae bacterium
TATTCGGCCGGGGGCCATGATAGAATCCGAACGCCGGGCAGTTTTGATTTTTGTGAAGGAGAGTGGAATGCAAGGACCGAAATCGTCTTTCACCCGCCGTCAGTTCATGGCCTCGACCGCAGCCGGGGCAAGTCTTGTACACGCAACAAGTCTCGCCGGACAGTCGAGCGGAGGGACCGCCAACTGGAACTCTCCGGCGGTGGTCAGGAAAGCCTACCTTTCAGGAACGCACGCGGGATGGCCGCATCCGGGTTTCGACCTCCAAGCCGACATCCGGAAGATCGAGGCTCATCTGGCGGAACTGGAACGCCGTTACCCCGGCCGCATCCGGTTCACCGGAGGAGAGGTGTTGCATAACGCCGACGAGGCGGCGGCGTGGAATGCGACGAGCGGCGACGCGGACGCTGTGCTGGCGTTCAACATGACGACCGGGCGGTACCCGACGCTGGAGAAGGTGGTCAGCGCGGGACGGCCCGTGCTGCTTTTCGCGTTGCCTTATACGGGGCATGACTGGTCACACTGTTCGGCCTTTACGCAGATGGGGATGAAGGCCGACGTCATCGCCTCAAGCGATTTCGCCGAACTGGACCCATACGTTGACGTCTTCCAGACGATCCATCACTTGCGGAACAGCAAGGTACTCGTGATCGGTCCCGAAAAAACCCGGCCGTCCGGACAGAATTACCACGATCATTTCGGAACCAACTTCGCCTTCCCGAGCTATCTCGACATCAAAGCCGCGTTTGAAGCCGCCGATTCGAAAGAAGCAGAGCGGTTGGCGGACGAATTCATCCGGAAGGCGGCCAAAGTGGTCGAGCCTCCCCGTTCCGAGATCGTCGATTCGATGCGGTTGTACCTGGGCATCCTGCAGATGATGAAGCAGGAAAACGCCAACGCGATCACCATCGATTGCCTGGGCGGTTTCGGCAGAAAGCAGTTGCCTGCCTATCCCTGCATCGCGTTTTCGAAGCTCAATGACATTGGCCAGTACGGCGTGTGCGAGTGCGACCTGGAGTCGACCATGACGCAGTTGCTCGTCACGTCATTTTCCGGCAAGCCGGGATTTGTGTCGGATCCCGTGTTCGACACCAGCCGCAACGAAGTGATCCACGCTCACTGCGTCTCGGCGACCGCGATGGATGGCGTCGGCACGCCGGGATCGCCTTACATGGTTCGCACGCATCTTGAAGACCACAAAGGCGTTTCGATGCAGGTCCTGGTAAACACGGAAGGCCCGGTCACGGTGGCTCGATTCAGCGGTCCGGACAAGCTCCTCATCGCAACAGCCGAGGCGACCGGAAACGTCGATGACGAGAGCGGCTGCCGGACAAAGATCCGGACGAAGGTCACCGATGCGCGGAAGTACCTCCGCAACTGGGGCCTTGTACGGGTCTCCGGTGTCAAACCGTCAAATACGCGTGACCTGCTCCACCGCGTGGTCTTCTATGGCGATCATGTGGAGATGGTCGAACGCATCGGCCGGCTGACCGGGTTCCAGGTTCTGCACGAACTCTGAGGAGTACCATAGTTGATCGGGAGGCCGGAACGGACGGCCAAATGAGGAGAAATCGTAGCCTCTTAGCCCTAGCGGGCGAATACATGTCGCTCGGCATGCTGCTTCCCGCCGCAACGGTCGTCGGGTATGGAATCGGGTACATGCTCGATAACGCGCTCGGTACGTCGTTTCTGAAGCCTGTCTTCCTGGTTCTCGGGATCGCGGCGGGTTTCGTGCAATTGATCCGGAAGGTACAGAAAGACACGCGTGGACCCGAACAGTGAATCCGCCTGGTTCGATCAGGCCGTCGGGCGGATCGTGAACATTACCCTCGCCCTCGGCGTAGCCGGAGCCGCAGCAGCCGCATGGTGGAAGGGATGGGGAGCGGGGCTTGGATTCGCGGCCGGAGCCGCAGTCTCGCTTCTCAACTTCCGCTGGCTGCACCAACTCGTTTCCGCACTTGGGGAAGGCGGCCACGGGCCACGGAGGCGATTGCTCGTCTTTCTGGCGCTCCGGTATCTTCTATTGGGGGCCGGAGGCTATGTTATAGTGAAATTCTTTGGGTTGAACCTCGCAGCAGGCCTCATTGGCCTCTTTGTAGCCGCTGCAGCTGTCATCCTCGAGATCCTTTACGAGTTGATTTATGGCCGAGCATGAGCTTTGGATCACTGCACTCTTTAATAAATACCTTGCAGGTGCAGCAAATTCGATTCTTTCCCTCGCGGGAGTCCCAATCGAAGACCCGTCCAAGCCGTGGGCAAACTACATGGCGATGCAGGTCCTCGTGGCGCTCATTTTCATCGTGGTTTTCGCCATCCTGCGGCCCCGTATGTCGATGGACAAGCCCGGGAAGATGCAGCACATTTTCGAAGTGGTGTATCAGTTTCTGGGAGGGCAGGCGGATGAGGTCGTCGGCCACGCCGGCAAGAAGTACATACATCTGTTCACGACGTTGTTCCTCTTTATCCTGTTCTGCAACCTGATCGGAATCATCCCCGGTTTCGAGTCGCCGACGATGTTCGCACCGGTTCCCCTCGGCTGTGCGCTCGTGACATTCATTTACTACAACGCGATGGGCGTGCAGGCTCACGGAGTGGGGAAATACTTGGCGCATTTCGCGGGGCCGATGCCGGTCCTGGCGCCGCTGATGGTGCCGATCGAAATGATCAGTCACCTGGGGCGTTTGCTTTCGTTGACCGTCCGACTTTACGCGAACATGTTCGCAGGTGAACTGGTGACGCTCGTATTCCTGGGCCTGGTTCCTCTAGCGGTGCCGGCGCTGTTCATGGGATTGCACGTTTTCGTATCGTTGCTTCAAGCTTTCGTATTCTCGCTGCTGACTATGATTTACGTAGGGTCGGCAGTCGAAGAAGAGCATTAATAACGGCTTTATGCCGCTCTCAGTGTGAGCCCGGCTGTACGAGGATGACGGGAACCACCTCCTGGAGCGATTCATTCATAGGAGAAAGAACATGAAAGTGAAGCTGCTGCTTCTGCTCGTGCTGCTGGTTTGCGCGAGCCCAATGTTTGCTCAAGGTCAGGGTGAAGGCACCAACTGGGTGGCCATCACTTCGGGCTTCTCAATGGCAATCGCCTCTGCCGGTTGCGGTCTGGCGCAAGCCAAGGCTGTGGCCGCTTCCGCGGAAGGCATGGCACGCAATCCATCGGCCGCCGGCGCCATCCGATTCGCTCTGTTGCTCGGTCTGGTGCTGATTGAGTCGTTGGCGTTGTACACGCTGGCGATCATCTTCATGAAGGTCGGCTAAGACGCAGTTCGGGGCGGGTCCTCAAGCCCGCCCCTTTTACCCTCAATGAAGCTGCAGGGCATCTTCCCTCCTATCGCAACGCCTTTCGATTCCAACGGAGATCTTTACAAGGCGAAAGTCCGGCACAACCTCGATAAATGGAACCTGACGAACCTCGCCGGATACGTCGTCTGTGGCTCAACCGGCGAGAGTGTGATGCTGTCCACCGAGGAGAAGATCCAGATATGGGAGTGGGTGGCGGAGTTTGCCGCCCCAGGCAGGCTGCTCCTTGCAGGAACTGGGATGGAGAGCGTGCGGGAGACCGTCTCGCTCACGAACAAGGCTGCCGGAATCGGTTATCGGGCCGCCATGGTGCG
>JBDKSR010000595.1:0-3151 GCA_039680545.1 Bryobacteraceae bacterium
GTCCCAAGCTAGGTCTCCAGATTCTTAGGATACCCTCTCAGCTTCGCTGCCCCTGGCGGACGGCCGCGAGCCAGTAACGACAGTGGCACTTCGAAGCTTCGCCAGTTCCTGGCGGGCGATCGCCGCCCAGGGGCTTGACGGGTCGATTATCAAGTACGCTTTCCAATGTCGAACGGCCCGCAATGCCTGGCCGCTGCTCTGGCACAGCAGCGCGAGATTGTAATGCGCGTCGCCATAACTCGGATTCAGGCGGATCGCCATCGCGTAGGGAATGTATGCCTTGGAGTGTTCTCCCTTTTCGTCGAAAAGGTTGCCGAGGTTGAAGTGAGCGAGGGCGTACTCCGGGTCTGCGGCAAGCGCTTGTTGATACTGTTGCTCTGCCAGCTCCCATTTCCGCTGGTGAAAGTAGATCGTGCCCAGATTTACGAATGCGCCGGCGGATTTCGGGTCGAGTTCAACGGCCTTTTTGTATGCCTCGATCGCGTCGGTCACAGGCGCTCCGGTCTGCTCCAGTTCAAGGGCCATCTCAAACCACACGGCGGCCTCGGCGTGGCGCGCCGCCAGCATTGCTCTTTCCGCGTCTTGTGAACTGTGGCGCGGGAAGGAGAGCATCTTGTGCAGTTCTTCCTGGTCAAAATCCAGAAGCAACTGGCCCGAGACCGGCTCCATCCTTCCGCTCTCGACCTGGACCGAGATCTTCTTACCGTCGAGGTAGATCTTCAGTTCCCGTAGGGGATCCTCGATCGTGCTCAGCTTTTGGCGCAGTGACTGCACAGCACGCCGGATGTGCACCGGCGAGAGTCCAGCCTTTTTCAGCCGCGCTAACGTTCGGAGCGCAATGAGATCCGGGAACGCGAAGGTCTCGAGGCGGGGAATCAACCGGTCCTTTTCCCAGCCGCAGAGTTGCCGCTCCGATAGGTTAAGCATTCGGCGGACTTCGCGGCGGGAATACTGTTGTTTTGGCTCCCGATCCGGCACGCGGAGATTGTAGCACGTGGGCCCAGTCCCTAGCGAACGAATCGTGTTGTGAGCTCGTTTCACAACGGTGCGTGGTCGTCACTTGGGCAGAGCGCGAAGGTTTTTGTTACCATCTGATTTATGGATTCTTGGCCACGCCGGACGACGGCGGGTCACGATTAGGGTCCATAGCCTAAGCATCATTCGCTGTCGTCGCTGGAGTGGCGGAACTGGCAGACGCACGGGACTCAAAATCCCGCGACCTTCACTGGTCATGAGGGTTCGACCCCCTCCTCCAGCACCATTTCTTTTCAATAACTTAACATCCATATCCGACTATTGAATCGTAGCCGCCAGGGGCTCAAGTTTAACCGGGAGTTTGGCGGAATGGCCTGCCGCTCCGTGTACTCGTCTAGGCGGCGGGCCGATTCCGTCAGGTCGAACCCGGTGATGATGGTGTAGCGGTAGCAAACACTCCTTCATCTGTGGCGGCAGATTTGTACCCCTGCTCTGCGCGTTGCACCCGTGCGCTCCATATTCCGTGCCCTGCCACGGCGTAAGTCGAGGAAGCCCCTCTCCAGACAACTGAATTCCACTGGGCGAATCACGATGAAGAAGAATAGCTTCACTGAAGGCCGGGCGGTGTATAATCCGGGGTACCTGGGATGGGGAAACCAGGCTCTGGCAATACCGTAGAGCGAAGAGACTTGGTGGCAGCACAGAAACCTGGTCAGAACCTCTCGGTGTGACCGGGGCGGCAAGAGAAAGTACGGGGGGTGACAATGCCCTCTGAAATAGAACGAACTGCGCGAGCCTGGAACGCAGTTGCGGAGCGTGGCGGCAAAAACTCAGGGCTGTGCTGGTGGGATGCAGGTCCGGAGATACACAAGCGTATCAATCGCAAGATATCAGGCGATCCGACCTGTGACTATACGACGTATGTCCTCAAGAAGTACCTTGCCAAGAGACTACCAGTTGATTATTGTCTCTCGCTGGGTTGCGGAAGCGGCAGCCTGGAACGAAGCTTAGCATGCCAAGGTGCATTCCTTCTCTGTGACGCCTGCGATATAGCTGAATCTCAATTAGTCGTGGCGAAGAAGCTAGCAGAGCAGGAAGGCATTACCAACATTAACTACTACGTCGCCGATGTCAACAAGATAACATTGACGGCCTGCCGATATGACGTGGCTTGGATGCAGGGTGCGATGCACCATGTTAAATCCTTAGAACACGTATGCTATCAGATCGCCCAGGCACTAAAGCCAGAAGGCTTGTTGATCCTGAATGAGTACATAGGTCCAAGCCGATTCCAGTTTGCAGCGCGCCAGAAGGAAGTAGCTAACCTTTGTCTTCGACTTCTTCCAGCGAGATATCGCGCTGTTGTGCAAGAAGCGGCGGTGACGCAGGCTGAGCGCTCTGTTCGGAGGCTCGGAGTGAGATGGTTTGCTTCTAGGCTCCTGGACAAGATAAAGGACGGTGACCTTCTGAACACAATCCAGCGTCGGTTTCGCGCCCGGAAGAGCAGAATGCTGGCGCAGGCCCCTGTGAAGATGACGTGCGCTTTTCCTTCTGTTCGCGACGTAATAGCCGCAGACCCGTCCGAAGCGGTGCGTTCTGAAGAGATAGAGACAATTCTCAGCCGATACTTCGAAATCTTGGAAACAAAAGAGTTGGGCGGGAATATCCTGCAGTTTTTGCTGGCTGATATCGCTGGCAACTTTTCCAGGCAAGATGAAGAGTCACAGGCTTTGTTGAGAATGTTGATTCAAGTTGAGGAGACCCTTTTGTCATGTGGGGAGTTTAGAAGTGATTTCGCCTTCATCGTGGGGCGCACCTTGATCAAGCAGGCAGCAGAGCGAGTCGGAAGTCCCGACTAGCGGTGTCTTTTCTTTCTGCCGTTTTCCCAGAGAGGCATTCGGCCAGGTGTCTCAGATGACCGGCGAATTGTGTATGGCGCCCGGCTCAGCCCTTTTACCGGAACGGTTCCACTCGCATTACGTCACTGCTGGAGGGATCGACCCTGACGCAAAGAAGGTAGCGCCGGTCGGGCGATAGAGAAAACGGACCGCTCCCGAGCGGTGGGAACGGTTCGGGATATGGAGTGACCTCGCGGGTCTTTCGACTTCTGAGATCGTAATAGTAGATAACCTGTTCGGCGGCCGATTGCGGACCGCTGCCCACATAATAGATGCCA
>JBDKSR010000596.1:0-13579 GCA_039680545.1 Bryobacteraceae bacterium
GGGTGGCCGAAGATATTGGCTACGGGCGCTATTTTCTGAATGAACCCGGATACATCGACGACGACCACTCTCCATTCAACGAGATCGGCGTGAATGCCCTCGACCTGATCGATTTCGACTACGGCCCCGAAAATAGATACTGGCACACTGAGCAAGACACGATGGACAAGCTCAGCGCGCACAGCTTTCAAGTTGTCGGAGACGTCGTGCTGGAAACGATCCGAAGGATGGGGCGATAGCCCCGGGAGCCTAGGTCTCAGGCTTGTCGTTCAATCCGGGGTCGGCCGGATCGAAGCGCGGCCCTTGATCGTTCCACTCTTCGGCTCGGAACATACGCCCGGAACCGCTGGGCGGCTCGAGTTCCTTAATCGTGATGCTCACCGCGTCACCCTTCACTCGCACCCAGGCGAAATGGAAGAACTTCCCGTTCTGGAAAGCATCTTTAGCCAGCGCGGCCTTCCCCATGACAGCGCCTGAACTCCCAATTTCCGTGTAAACGATTCCATCACGCTCCATCCGTAGATACCGGTGTCCGTGGCCGCTGACTACGTAATCGACGCCATACTGTCGCGCGAGCTTGTGCAGCGGAAAATCACCACTTTGGAGCTTTAAAAGGGCAATCCAGTACGGTTTATGGAAGAAAATGAACTTCGGATCGCGATTCCGGTTCTTACGCAGGTCGTTTTCAAGGAACTTGATCTGGTCTTCGCCGAGAACATCTGTCCTGCTGGTGTCGAGCACGGTGAAATGCGCGTCCTGGAAGTTGAAGCTGTAGAACGGCGGACGGCCCGTTTCACGCTCGTAAAGTTTCTTCGACAGATCGCTCCAAATGTCGTGGTTTCCGGGCGTGAAATAGAACGGAAAGGCACTGTATCTGCGCAAAAGAGGGCGTAATCCGGCCCACATCGACTCGGCAGCATTGTCTTTGCCCGGTCCCCCGGTGATCGAATCACCCACATTGATTGCGAAATCCGGAGCGAGCATGCTGACCTCGCGCCACGCACGCCCATAGACTTGCGCAGCAGGCGTACCGCCGCGATCGCCGACGATAACAAAGTGGAAGTCATTCCGTGGGTTGGAGGCGGCACGCGTACGCACCGTACCCACCACGACAAGCCCAAGAAGTGCTACTGAGATGAGAGCCAAACTGATCCGGCGCATGGGCTTATTCTGCCACAGTCGAATGGAATTGATGCGAATTCCGCCAACTTCCGCGCGAGTTTTTAGCCCCTTTCCCCACTTAGCTATTTAAGGGTATTCCCTTCTACTCCCGGTGAATACACTCGACTACATCGCGGCAGCGGCGTTGCTCCCGCTGGCGGTGCTGATGCTCTTCAGCGGCCTCGACGACCTTGTCCTGGTCTTCGCCATGCTCTGGCAATGGCTGTGCCACTGGAGATCGCGGACGGCGCGGACCCGGAACGACATCTTGTGGCGGGAGCGGGAGAAGCGTATCGCCATATTTGTCCCGCTGTGGCATGAACAGGGCGTCATCTACCGGATGCTGGAGCACAACCTCGCCGCAATCCGTTACACAGACTACGATTTCTTCGTCGGTGTTTATCCCAACGACGAACCCACGCTGGAAGCGGTCCGTAAAGCCGCGCATCGCTTCGCCAACGTCCACCTGGCGGTCTGCCCGCACGACGGACCGACCTCCAAGGCGGACTGCCTGAATTGGATCTATCAGAGGATGCTGTGGTTCGAAGAGGAGCAGCAGGTCCGGTTCGAGATCGTGGTCACACACGACGCGGAGGACCTCATACATCCCGAGTCGCTGCAATACATCAATCACCACGCCGGCTCGTACGATATGGTGCAGGTCCCGGTGCTGCCGCTCGCCACCCCGCCCTGGAAAATCACCCACGGTGTTTACTGTGACGAGTTCGCCGAATATCAGACCAAGGACGTTCCCCTGCGAACGGTTTTGGGCGGTTTCCTGCCCTCGAATGGCGTCGGCACTGGATACACCCGCCGGGCGATCGAGGCGCTGGCGGAGAGTTCCTCCAACAGGATTTTCGAGCCTGGTTGCCTGACGGAGGATTACGAGAACGGCCTGCGCTTGCACCGGATGGGATTCCGCCAGGTGTTCGTTCCGCTTCGCTTCCAGGCTGGGCAGCCCATGGCCACGCGCGAGTATTTCCCACACACGTTCCGTCAAGCCGTCCGGCAACGGACGAGGTGGGTGACCGGAATCACGCTGCAATCGTGGGAACGGCACGGCTGGCGTGGCAGTGCGGCGGTGCGCTACTGGTTTTGGCGGGACCGGAAGGGATTACTCGGGCATCCCGTCAGCGTGGCCGGAAACGCAATATTCCTTTACGGGTTGGTCACATGGTTCTGGAGCAGCGCCACGGGGCAATCCTGGGGCCTGGGAGCGGCCGTGAATGACCCGTGCCTGCTGTCACTCACGGTCATTACGGCCTTCCTGCAAGCGATCGCCATCATGGTCAGGATGGGCTGTTCGGCAAGAGTCTATGGCTGGCGCTTCGCTGTGCTGACCCCGATCCGCACAGTGTGGGCCAACTGGATCAACTGCATCGCAACCAGCCTCGCTGCGTTCCGCTATGCACAAGCACGCCTCCGGCACATCCCGCTCGTCTGGGTAAAGACCGAACACCTGTACCCCAGCCAGGCCACGCTGCGCGATCTGCGCCTCGCGGAAAACGACGTGGCGAGCGCCGGGCCGAGTCCGGCCGGCAGCCGTGTTCCGGCGTGAGCAGCATAGCGCCGCGAAAGCGGGTGAGGGCCACGCCTGCGCCGGGCATCACGCTATGCCTGTTGTCCTGTTACCATCAGGCAAGTGGCACTCGGAAATATAGCAAAACAACTGGCGCAGCAAGCGCTGACAGAATCTATCACGTCAAAGCCCTCAGCACCGGCGCAACCGGAAAGCCTGGCCGGCATCATTGTGGGGCAGATTCATGCCATGCAACGCGCCTGCAAGGACGACGAGGAATTGGTGGTCCTGTGCCGGTCCGGGGCTGAAACCATCCGCGTGCTGGAAGTGATTGTGCCCGCATGGCCGGTGATGGTGCTAAGCGGGTTGGATGAGACCGAAAACACCGCGCGTGTCGTTACGTCCGCCGAGAACGTTCAACTCGTCTGCAAGGTCATGAAGACGCAGCCTTCCCAGAAGCCCATCCGCGTTAATATCCACCTGCCGAAAGCAAAGTAGGTACATTACCCGGCAAACCGGGCTGAACCAATACTTCATCGAAGCATGAAGGCTGCTGAAGAGGGCGACAGCCCCTTTTAGGTCCGGTAGCTTGCGTTGATGTGAATGTACTCCTCGGTCAGGTCACAGGTCCAGAAACAGGTCTCGGCCGTGCCCCCGCCCCGCAACTCGAAACGAATCACGCACTCTGAGGCCCCAAGCGCCTGCTTCAGTTCGCTTTCCGAGAACTCCGCCGCGAGCCCACCCCGGCAGACACGCACTTTCTGAAGGTAGATATCGACCTTGGAAGGATCGAAGTCCACGCCCGATGCACCTGCCGCCGAGAGAATACGGCCCCAGTTCGGATCGGAGCCGGCAATCGCCGTCTTCACGAGCGGGGAGTTCGCAATTGCCCGCGCGATGGTCACCGCGGCGGCATCATTCTCAGCGCCCACGACGTGAATCGTGACTTTCTTTCGGGCGCCTTCTCCGTCTCGAGCGATCATCTCGGCAAGGTCCTGCATCACCCAACTGAGGACCTCGGCGAACACCAACCGTTCTTTCGTCGTGGGTTTTAACCCCGACGCACCGTTGGCCAGCAGGATCACCGTGTCGTTGGTCGACATGTCACCGTCTACTGATAGCCGGTGATAGCTACGCTCAGCCGCCTGCGGGAGCATCTTGGCCAGCACAGCGGGCGGAATCTCCGCATCCGTCATCACGAAGCCGAGCGTCGTGGCCATGTTGGGATGGATCATCCCGGAGCCCTTGGTCATCCCGGCAATGCGAACCGTGCCGTCGCGTAGCGGCACCTCGCCGAAAGCGACCTTCGGGATCTTGTCCGTTGTCATGATCGCCTTGGAGGCATCGTTGAAACGGGATTCGGAGAGGCCCGCGAAGAGATCCGGCAGTGCGTCAATGATCAGATTCGGATTCAGTTCGACGCCAATCACTCCGGTGGAGGCGGGCAGGACGTGAGTGGCGGGCGACTTCAGTTCCCGCGCAACAGCGCGGCAGCACTCTGCCGCCACCTTCATTCCGGTCCGCGTAGCGCAGTTCGCGTTACCCGCGTTGGCGAGGATCGCGCGCGCATGGCCGCTGGTCGCATCGAGATGCTGCCGGGCGGTCCGCACCGGAGCGGCCTTCACGCGATTCGTCGTAAAGACGGCCGCGGCCGACGCCGGTGTGTCAGAGAGAATCAGCGCGAGGTCGTCCTTCTTGTCCTTCCGGATCCCCGCATAGATTGACGAATAACGATAGCCGAGAGGCAGTTTCACTGACTCAGTTCCCCTAAAAGCTCGGTCTCTTCCAGGCGTTGTCCGTTAAGAAACGCCTCGGAAGATACCCTTTTTCTTCCTTCTAACTGAAGCTCGAGAAGCTCCAGACCCCCACCGTCCGCGCAAGCGACGAACAACCGCCGGCCACGGACCATAAACGCTCCCGGGACACCGGGGAAAGAACCTTCCGCAAGCGCCACCCGCCAAATGCGCAACAGGTGACCACGAAACCCAGTCCACTGTCCGGGCCACGGGAGAAAACCGCGCACTCTATTGTAGATGTCCGATGCGCTCCTGCGCCAGTCGATGCAACCGTCCTCCTTACGAAGGATCGGCGCGAGTGTAGCAAGAGATGAGTCCTGTTTGCGCGGTACGATCACGCCACGATCGAAGCCGTCGAGTGTTTCGACCAGCAGATCCGCGCCCATCACCGACAGGCGTGCTCCGAGTTCAACCGCGGTTTCCTGCGGCCCGATGGGCGTTTCGCACTGCAATAGTATGTCGCCCGTATCGAGTCCCGCATCGATTCGCATGGTGGTCACGCCCGTCACCGTGTCGCCGTTAGCTACGGCCCATTGCAGGGGCGCGGCGCCGCGGTATTTCGGCAACAGCGAAGCGTGAACATTTATGATTCCATGCGGCGGGATAGCGATAATCCCGGGGGGAATGATCTGCACGTATCCGACAACGACCATGGCATCCGGCTTCATCGCGGCCAGAGCCTCGGCCACCTCGGGGCGGCGTATGCGCTCGGGCTGGGCTACGGCGAGACCGTGGCGCAACGCGGCGGCCTTGACGGGGGGAGCGGCAAGCGCGCCACCGCGACCCTTGGGCCGGTCCGGTTGCGTATATACCGCAGTCACCTCATGACCGGCTTCGATAATTCGTTCCAGCGTGGGGACCGCGAAATCAGGAGTACCGAGGAAAATGAGTCGCATCGCGGCAGGCAGCGGCCAGAAGGCAAGCAGGCGCCTTCCCTTCTTCTATCTCCCGGCCCCTAGCCACACTCCTCTCAGCTCCACTCGCCCGCTTTCATCAACTTTCGAATCCGGCGCCGGATGAGGTCACGCTTGAGCACGCTCAGATGGGACAGATACAGCTTTCCGTCCAGGTGGTCGGTTTCGTGCAAAAAAGCACGGGCCAGCACATCCTCTCCGGTCTTTTCGAAGGTTTCGCCCTTGGCGTTCTGAGCACGTATGGTGACTCTGGATGGCCGCGCCACTTGCTCGCGGAACCCGGGCACGCTGAGGCACCCCTCCTCCAGCACCTGTCTTCCGTCGACGTGGAGGATCTTCGGATTGATGAGCACGAGGCGCTGCGCGGCGTCATCTCCCAGAGAAGAGTCGATGACGGCGATCCGTCGTGAGATGCCGATCTGCGGGGCCGCGAGCCCCATGCCCTTGGCCGCGTACATCGACTCAAACATATCTTCAATCAGCTTGTGCAAGTCCGGGGTATCGAACTCGGTCACAGGCTCCGCAGCCTGCTCCAAAATCGGATCTCCGTACTTGACGATCGGGTAAATCATCAGAAACGCCTCACCTGCTCCATGTAACCTTCAAAATTCCGTTTTGCCTCGCGCATGGAGTCCCCGCCGAACTTCTCCAACATGGCTTGGGCCAGCACGAGCGCCACCATCGCCTCACCAATAACACCGGCCGCCGGGACAACGCACACGTCGCTGCGCTCATACGCAGCCTTTTCGGGTTGGCGCGTCACGAAGTCGACAGACTCAAGCGGACGGCGAAGCGTCGAGATCGGCTTGAGGAAGCCGCGCACAACGATGTCCTGGCCGTTGGTAATGCCGCCCTCGATGCCTCCGGCGCGGTTGGCCCCGCGAGTGAACCGGCCGCCCTCTTTGTCGTAGTGAATCGTGTCCTGGACCAGCGATCCGAAACTCGCGGCATTCTCTCCAGCAAAACCGATCTCCACGCCTTTCACCGCCTGGATCGAGACGATCGCCTGGGCCAGACGACCGTCCAGACGGCTGTCCCAACTCACGTGAGATCCAAGGCCCGGAGGAACATTGTGAGCGACGACCTCGAAAACCCCGCCAACTGTGTCACCTGTCTTGAGGGCGTGGTCTACCGTCTCTTTCATCTTTGCTTCAATCTCGGGGTCCACGCAGCCGAGCAACACGTCCTCGCGCTCGCTTAGGGTGACCAACTGCTCCCACGCCGGAGTGCCATCGAAGCGTACGCTGCCCACAGCCGTCACGTGGCTCAGCACTCCGATGCCGAACTCGGCAAGATACGCCTTCGCGATGGCGCCGATAGCCACGCGCGCGGTCGTCTCCCGGGCGCTGGCGCGCTCAAGAATATAACGGGCATCGTGAAAGTCGTACTTGATTGAGCCTGCCAAGTCGGCGTGGCCGGGTCTCGGACGCGTCACGGGCCGGCGTCTGTCCTCGACTCCGTCAGTATCCTCGACCGGCAAATCCTTCCGCCAGTTCTCCCAGTCCTTATTCCGAATCAGGACCGCAATAGGGGAGCCAACCGTGAACGAGTGTCTGACACCGGAGACGATCTCGGCACGATCCGTTTCGATCTTCATTCGTCCACCGCGGCCATAGCCCTGCTGCCGGCGCCATAGCTCACGATTGACGGCACTCACGTGTACCGGGACGCCGGCGGGCAAGCCCGTTAGCGTCGCGACCAAACACTCTCCGTGGGATTCACCTGCAGTTTCGAAACGAAACATCGATAATAATTTATCGTATCGGATCGCGGAGCGGCCCGGCAACGCACCCCCGCAGTCACCCCAGTTGGGGCCGCCCCCGGTAGCCCCCGTAAGCTGTTGCCCCAAGGTAGCCTATGTGTTATCAATAGAAAAAAGTCAGCGCCTCGATGCATCCGGCACCAGCCCCGCCCATCACCCCGCGAGGCATACGGTGACAGAGAGCAATCATACGCAAGGAGTCGTACCGTGGAAACCGCAAATCGGAAACTGATCCGGCCTAGTTTGAATGGGGCCAAGAAGTCGGCGAGTGCCCGTCCGGATCAAAAGAAGTCTGCGCCGTCGGACCAAACCCACGCTGAAAGTTTCTACTACCTGAAGCAAATGCAGGCGAAGACACCGATGGTGGTAGTGCTTAAGGACGGCGAGACGATCCACGGCGTCATCGAATGGTACGACCGGTGCTGCCTGAAGGTGAACCGGGAAGACGGACCTAACCTCCTGGTTTACAAGCCCAGCATCAAGTACATTTACAAAGAGAACCAAGGCTAAGCATCGGCCAGGGGGAAGGCCTTGCGCTTCCGCTGCTCCAGCCTGTACGTGCGCCGCTGCCCCGCCTCCTCGTAACGACGCCTTTCCTCGGCGGTTTCCGGTATCACCGGAACAATCTCGGTGGGGTGACCTCCGCCATCCAAAGCTACAAAGGTGAGATAGGCGGACGCCGTGTGTCTCAGGTCGCCGGTGGTCAGGTCCTCGACCATCACTCTCACCCCAACCTCCATCGAGGTGTGAAACACGCGGTTCACGGATGAGCGAAGGACAATCAGTTGGCCGACGTGCGCGGGATTGAGGAAGTTCATATGATCGACTGAGGCGGTCACGACCGTGCGGCGCGCATGCCGCAAGGCAGCCAGCGCACCGGCGAGGTCGACCAGGTGCATCACCTTTCCGCCGAGAACCGTTCCGAGCGCGTTCGTGTCGTTCGGGAGGGCAAACTCGGAATATTCGGAAATTGAATCCTTAACGGGGCGCCCCTGCATGGCCGGTATCTTACCATGGGAGGAGAGAATCTCGCGAAAAACTATGCCAGCCGATCGAATGGAAGCGCTGCGAGCGATGGTGGCGGCCAACCCGGCCGACCGTTTCGCCCACTATGCCCTTGCGATGGAGTATGTACAAGCCGGAAAGCTGGAGGAAGCCGTCAGCGAATTCAGAACACTCGTAACGCTGGACCCGAACTACTCCTATGCCTACTTTCATTGCGGCCAAACCCTGGAGAGACTAGACCGGATAGACAAAGCCCGCGAAGTTTACCGGAGCGGGATCGAAGCCGCCGCGCGCACCAATGACACGCACGCGCAGCGGGAACTCCAGGAAGCGCTGGATCAGCTAGGGTGACCGGCGGCCCGTCTTAGAACGGCACGTCGTCGTCCGTGGCGCTGTAGCCCTCGAGAGGCGCCTCCTGCGCCTGCGCGGGGGCGGGGGCGGGACGAGAACGGTTTGAGCTGCGAGGCGTCGAGACGGTCTGGTTGTGTTCATCCGACACGGGCGCGCCTTCGCCACGACCACCGAGCAGAATCACGTCGTCCGCCACCACCTCGGTCGTGTACACCTTGCGCCCGTCTTTATCCTCGTAGCTGCGCGTCTGGAGGCGGCCTTCCACGTAAACCTGCTTGCCTTTGGTCAGGTAATTGGCAAGATTTTCCTGCCGCCAGACGATCACGTTATGCCAATCGGTTTCTTCTTTCCATTCTCCGGTTTGCTGGTCTTTCCACCGGCGGCCGGTGGCGACCGAGAAACTGATGCGGGCTACGCCGCTGGGGGTAAAGCGGGTCTCGGCGTCTTTTCCGAGGTTACCGACGAGAATCACCTTGTTGACGCTTCGGGATGCCATACTTCTTTGCACTTTAGCACAGCCCGGTGAACGTGTACTGTTAAATGAGCATTCCCGCCGGCGAACATAACATTAAGGCCTGTAACCTGTGGTTGTTGACCAGCATCTGTTCTCGTGGATAATACGGGGTAGAGGGCAGGAAGTGCTGGGTAGCAACCTGCCCCCTCCACCGGCACGAGTCGCCGGGGAGGTGTTTCGGCTGAAACACAGCGGAGTGCTTTCGATGAACACGTCCCGGTTCATTTCGTTGGCAGCCATTGCCCTTCTCCCTGCCCTGGTGAACGGCATTCTGGCTCCGTATCCGCTGAACGGTCAAACGCTCATGAGCCCCACCGCGCCCTCCGGTGCGGTGGGCATACTAGGTACTGATTCCGCCGTGCTCGAAATACGGGAGCCACGCGCGGATCTTCCCTGCTCGGCCACCCCCGGCAAGCCTGTTCTCGGCTTCGACCTCCGCCTGCACTCAGGGTACGAGGTTAGCCTTCCTTTGAAGGAACTTGCCGGCGACGGGAACCGTCTCACGATCATATTCAGGGTTTTTCCCGTGGGTAAGGAAGACGAGCCAGTGTATTTTTCGCAGCGCGTTCGCGTTCCTCCGATCGAGGCGGATGCTCGTGGAGATGCTTATTTTGAGGGGGCTTTTGACCTCGGCGAGGGCAAGTATCACGTTGATTGGTTGATGCGCGACCACGCCGAGCGTGTGTGCTCCTCCTATTGGGATATCGATGCAGTCCTGGGACCGAGGGACAAAGAGGTGCCGCTCATCATCTCGCCGGGCACGATCGACCAGAGTGTGTCGGAGATTTTCAGAGGTGAACCCACGGTTATCCGGTCGCAGGATCAGCCACTTAGCGTGAAGGTGCTGATGAATTTCGCGCCCCAGAATCCACATGCCGTATCCCTTCAGCCGTTCGACACCAATGCGCTGATTTCCATTCTGAGGGCAATCACGCGGGAACCGCACATCACCCGCTTCTCACTGGTTGCATTCAACCTTCAGGAACAGCGAGTGCTCTACCGCCAGGAGGACGCCGAGCAGATCGACTTCCCCGCCCTGGGCGAGGCGCTTGATACCCTCAACCTGGGCACGATCGACCTGAAGCGCCTCAGCCAGAAGAACGGAGAAGCCCAATTTCTGACGGAACTGATCCGTAAGGAGACCGAGGGGCAGAAGCAGCCTGATGCCTTGATCTTCGCGGGGCCGAAAGCGCTGATCGAGGAGGGCATCAACCAGGAGGAACTCGCTGGCTTTGGTACGCTGGGGTACCCGGTGTTCTATATGAACTACAACCGGAATCCACAGGCGATTCCCTGGCGTGATGCGATCGGGCACGCGGTAAAATTTTTAAAGGGGACTGAATTTGCGATCGCAAAGCCCCGGGACTTGTGGAACGCCATGAGCGAGATGGTAACCCGAATCCTCAGGTCGAAGAGTGAGCGGCAGACGGCTGCCGCAGTGAGGTAGTCATGAGAGTCTCAGTGAGGTCCCTGTCATTCGTTGCGCTCCTGCTGGTTGCGGCACTATCCGCGAGCGCGCAGTTCCGCATCCATCCCGACAACCTAGCGCCGTTCGTTCCAACCCCGGAGCTCGTCGTCGATAAGATGCTGGAGGCGGCCGAACTCCAGCCCAACGAGACCCTCTACGATCTGGGCTGCGGCGACGGACGAATTCTGTTTGCGGCTGCCGGGAAGTTCAAAGCCAAAGCCGTGGGAGTCGAGCTTTCAGAGCGTCTGGTGAAATCGACCACGGCAAGAGCGGAAATGCTGGGACTCTCCGACCGAGTCAGCGTGATCGAGGGCAACCTGCTCGACGTGGACTTGAGCCCGGCGGATGTCGTCTCAATCTACCTACTTCGGCTTTCGAATGAGCGGCTTAAGCCGAATCTCAAGAAACATCTGAAACCCGGCGCACGGGTGGTGTCCCACGATTACGAGATTATGGGCTGGAAACCATATCGGGTCGAGCGAGTCCTCGTCCTCCAGCGTCCTCACGTCATTTACGTCTACAAGATGCCGCCGGTCGATCAGCAGTAGCGTAACATTCGAAATCGCAAATCACACGCTATCATGGGCCTATGGCCGAGTTCGACGTGGTGGGGATTGGACTGAACGCTACCTATACGCTCCTGATGGTACGCCGGTTTACACCCTACGCGGGGAAAGTTCCCTTTGAAGATGAGATTTTGAGTCCGGGCGGACAAGTCGCAAGTGCGATGGTGACCTGCGCGCGTCTCGGCCTCCGTACGAAGTATATCGGCACGGTGGGGGACGACGAACGGGGGCGTGTCCAGATGGAAAGCCTGCAGGGCTCGGGGATCGACATCAGCGACGTTCAGGTCCGGCACGGCTGCCCCAATCAGTCGGCCTATATCCTCATCGACCAATCCACGGGAGAACGAACGGTACTTTGGCGGCGGCTCGATTGCCTGCGGCTTGACCCCTCGGAGATCAAGCCCGAACAGATTTTAGGCACGCGCCTGCTCCACATCGACGGCCACGATACGCCGGCGGTCGAACGGGCGGCTCGAATCGCGCGCTCAGCCTCGATTCCGGTAACGGTGGATGTCGATACGGTCTATCACGGGTTCGATCGGGTGCTCCCCCTGGTCGATTACCTGGTCACAAGCAGCGAGTTTCCGGCCCAATGGACGAACGAAAACGATCCGTTCAAGGCGCTGGAGCTTATTCAGGATGAGTACGGAATGCGGGTCGCCGCAATGACTCTCGGCGCCCACGGAGCGATTGCCCGCATCGACGGGCGGTTCGTTTATTCTCCGGCGTTCGTGGTCAACTGCGTCGACACGACCGGCGCCGGCGACGTGTTCCACGGGGCCTTCTGCTATGCTGTCCTCCAGAACATGCCCATCGCGGAAGCTCTGGACTTCTCGAATGCCATGGCGGCCCTGAATTGCACGGCGCTGGGGGCCCGGGGCGCTATCCGCGGAGAGAAAGAAGCGCGCCAACTCATGAGCCGGGCGGAACGCCGCTCGAACGCGGATTTCGCGGCGCATGCCGCAAGGTAGCCGATGATTCCCCTCAGAGATTCTCAGCCGAGCCAGGCAACGCCAGTCGTTACGATGAGCCTGATCGCCGTCAATGTGCTCGTGTTCCTGTACCAGATGTCGCTCGACCGGTTTTCGCTGAACCACCTCATCATGGAGTTCGGCACCGTGCCCGGGAATGTTCATCTCACCTCTTTAGTCACGTCGATGTTCCTGCACGGCGGCTGGCTGCACCTGATCGGGAACATGTGGTTCCTGTGGATTTACGGGGACAACGTAGAGGACATCCTCGGCCGCTGGAAGTATCTGCTCTTCTAACTGACGTGTGGTGTGGCGGCGGCAGGGTTGCACGTCGCGCTGAGCGCCGGGTCCCGCGTCCCGACAATCGGGGCGAGCGGCGCAATTGCCGGGGTGATGGGCGCCTACCTGGTGAAGTTTCCACGTGCGCGCATAAAAACGCTCGTGTTTCTTTTTGTCTTCGTGACGACCATCGAGATTCCGGCTGTCGTGATTCTTCTCTACTGGTTCGTCATACAGCTCTTTAGCGGCATCGGGTCCGTAGGCTACTCTCAGGTCTCGCAAGGGGGGGTGGCCTGGTTCGCGCACGTGGGCGGTTTTGTCGCGGGGATGATCTTGATTCTGGTGATGCGAACCCGGGAGCGGTACCGCTATCACCGGGAGTTGCACTGGTAATGGAAACCTCAGACGCGCCGAAAGCTCCGCTGGATGTCGTGGCGATCGCCGCGCACCCGGATGACGTCGAACAGACCTGTGGGGGGACACTGATCCGGATGGCCGAAATGGGCTACCGGACCGGAGTATTGGATCTCACCGCCGGGGAAATGGGCACACGCGGGACGCCCGGCATACGAATCCAGGAGTCGGAGACAGCGGCACAGCATATGCTCCTCACCTGGCGAGGCAACCTGCGCATGCCTGACGCTCGTCTGGAGAACGCGCTCGCCGCCCGGATGACGGTCGCCGCGAAGATCCGCGAACTGCGGCCGCGCGTGGTCATTCTGCCGTACTGGCAGGGGAGGCATCCGGACCATTACCGCGCGAGCGAAATCGGTTACGAAGCGTGCTTCCTCGCAGGGCTTCGCAAGATCGACCCGCAATCGGAGCCGCACCGCCCACAGAAGATCCTCTACGCCTCGTCGTACGCGAATGTGACTCCGTCCTTCGTCGTTGACATCAGCGCCCAGTTCGAACGGCGGATGTCCGCGCTGCTCAGCTACCGCTCACAATACGGAGAATCTGGAGCGGGAACCGATCTTTTTCCCGACGAACCCGAAATCAGGGAGCGCCTGGCCGCAGTCGCGCGGTTCTATGGCAACCTGATCGGCGTCCGCTATGGCGAACCCTTTGTGGTGAAGGAAACGATGCGTGTGGACGACGTCCTCCAGCTTGAACCGCGAAGCCTATAGCTGCCGTTGAGCCTTGCGGACCTTACGAATCTTCCTCTTCAAGCGGCGTCACCGGATCCAGGAAGGGCCAACATAGCGTACCCAGCAGGTACACCCCGGCCATGATATAGAGGTTCACGTTCCAGTTGCCGTTGGTCCAGCGAAGG
>JBDKSR010000597.1:0-27303 GCA_039680545.1 Bryobacteraceae bacterium
TCATGGGATAATATTCGAGCACGAGATCAGGACAGGAGCGTGGCCATGCTGAAAATAGAGACGCCATGGGTTCCGGGCAACCGGAAGAAGATCAAGGACTACGGCCAAGCGGACGCGGCGACGGGCCAGCCGACTGGGCAGACGGCGGGGGTTGGCAGTGGCGGGGCCGATCCGCTGGGGGACGCCCTGGGTGGCGGGGATGCCGTCAAACCTGTCTCGGGCGCGCCGACGATGGGGCCGGCGCGGAAGAGCGGCAGCGGGCAGGATGCCACGGACCAGACCTTGGCGAACTTGTTTGCGCAGCAGTCGGGCCAGGGGATGCAGGCCACGCAAGGGCGAGCGGCCTCGGTGTTGGCGACGGACCCGACGATGAAGGCAATGTTGGCCACGGGCACCGGGCAGCGTGAGCAACGGTGGAATGAGAATTTGGCCCCCGGCGGCTGGGATGGAAAGACGGACACGACGGATCAGAAATTGGCGGCAATGTTGGCCACGGGCACCGGGCAGGGCGCTCCGGTGGCCACGCAGGGCAACGCGACGGCCAGCGAGGGGCAGACGACAACGACGGCGACGGGGCAGGATTTCACTTCGGGCTGGCAGGGTCCGGATGGCTCGACGGCGATCGACTGGACGAAACCCTATACCGGAACCGACGTTAATTCGGCGATGCAGGCCGATTACCAGAAGTGGCTGTATGATCAGCGGGCCAATGCCTTGGGCGGGGCGCGGAACGCCTTCGACGACAAGACGATGGAGGCCTTGTATGCGCAGGGTCTTAAGTCGTTGAACACGGCGGACGCGGCGACGCAGGCGGGGATCGAGCAGGCGCAGGCGGCGCGGGGGATTGCCGGGCCGAACGTGGGCGGGATCATGAACGAGCAGACGAGCGCGGCTAATCGCGGGGCGCTGGCCGAGGCCAACCTTGCGGCGATGCTGGCCGGGGAAAACCTGGGGTTACAGAAGCATGACGCGATGCTGCAGGAGCTGGAGCAGAACTACAACCCGACGACGGGGATGACTACGGATCAGGCCATGAAAATGACCGAGCTGGGATATGACCAAACGACCCAGACGACGCGCGACGAGCGACTGGCATCGACGCTGGCTCAGGGCGGATGGACGCAGCAGGAACTTGACCGTGAGCAGGCGAAATGGAAGGCCGAAGGGGATTGGAATACGGACCTTGTGCTCGGGGACAAGATGGCGCCGAATACCGGAGGGGGGACCGATGAAGACGGAAATTCCTTGAGTCAGGAAGTGCTGGCGGCGCGGCAGCAGTATGACAATTTCGTGACGCCCCAGAATATCGTGGCGATGAACGAAAAGGAGACCCGGACGGGATACCGCACCAAGACATTTGGTTTCTCAACCGTATGGAATCCGGACACGTGTGTGCCTGGACAAGTCACGCAAACGCGATACACATCGACGGCAAACGCCTTGCGTGAGCAGGCCAAGACCTACTGGAGTTCCGGGCAATATGGCGGCAGTTTCCTCTATGAACCCGATAACGTTTGGCGCACGGAGAGATAGCCATGAGAAACACCGACGACCTCACACGGGAGCAACGGCGGCGGTTCGAGCCGGGGATGGGGCTGTTGCCTGACCCGATGGCGCTGAGGCGGCCAGCCGAGCAGCGGAGGCCGGGGCTGATCGATCTTTATGGCGGGGAGCCGGAGATGACTCCGGCGCTTTTGCCGCGATGGCGTCAGGATACGGCAGAGACTCAGCCGCAGACGCAAACGCTTGCGAGCGGGCAGAGCCAGGACATCGGGGCGATGCTGGCGCAATGGCTCAAACGGCGGCGCGAGCAGCAGACGGGTGGCGGCCAGGGGGCAATGCTGGCCGATATTTTACAGGCCGGTCAGGCCGGGAGGTAGGGAGTCATGCGCGGACGACTTGACGCAAGGGATTTTCTGAACCAGGACGCGAGGGTCTTTGGCAGTGGAACGCTTCCAGGGCTCCCGGTGCCCTATCAGCCTGATTTTGGTGACCTGAACATCCGGGGAGGGAATTTTGGCGAAGATCCGGAGATCCTGCTTGGACACAAGGACCGGCGGAAACTGAAACGAGCGGTGCGCGGGGCGAACGATTACCTGCGCAATCTGCCCGATGGCCAGGACCTGAGCGGATACGGGGGGCTGGGCAAGCTGGCCTTCACGCAGCCGGGGCAGAAGCCGGGGCGGCAATGGGTGGAAGGCCCCAACGGGTTGCCGGAGCCTATCAGCCTGGACGACCAGGGGCGGGTGCGCTACTACGGGCCGGAGCATCCGGCGGGGGCCGAAGGGGCGGCGCAGGCGGTCCAGACGATGGTGCAGGCCAAGCGCGACCCGTTTGACGTGGCGGTGGAGGAGGCGTTGCGCGGGGACGGGGCCGGGGACCTGCTGCAGACGAAGATGGAACTGGACGCGCAGAAGGATCTGACGGGCGCCAAGGCGGACGCCGAGCGGGCGCGCGGGCGGCAATATGACGCGCAGGCGACGGCGCTGACGGATCCGGCACTGGTCAAGCCGGTGCGGAATTACCAGGACGAGGCGCGGGTGAAGGGCCAGATCGACCAGCAGAAGATGACGCTGGAGGACCTGTATAAGCGGCGGAGCTGGCTGGAATACCAGTTGCGGCAGGGACCGGCCGCGAGCGCGATCGACGAGGGCAAACTGAGCGCGTCCGACTACGAACGAGCCAAGCAGGAATACATCGAGATGAACAAGCGGATCCAGACGATGGAAGCGGGAGGGGCCCCGGCCCGAGGGAGCGCCATGGACGGGATCAACATGAACACGACGGACCCGGCGCAGATGGGGCAGGGCGCGGCGCTATCGGGTTTTGGGGGCCAGAACTCCGTGGCTTCGGGCGGGAGTCTTCCGGCGCCGGTGGCGAGCGGTGGCGGCGGATCAGTAGCCGAGGACTTCCAGCGCTGGCTGGCGGCTCAGGGCGGCGGCCGGATGTAATCGAGCAAACCCAGTCTTCACGGAGAGAGAGCCATGGGATACGATCCGCAGGAAATCGCGTTGTTCGAGCGGTATTTGAAGGAAAACAAGCCGGAGATGCTGGACAGTTTCAACCGGTTCCGGGTGGAGACGAACGGCCAGTTGCGCGGAGGGCCGTCGCCGGGTGCGGATGCGGCGACGCTGGCGCTGCCCAGTCCGGCGGACGAGGCTCGGGCGCGGGTTGACCAGCGTGATTATGGCTGGGGGGCTCCCGAGCCGCTGGAGTTCACGCAAGCGCCGCTGCTGGAGCGGGTGGCGGATTGGATGACTCCGAAAGCGGCGCCAGACGAGCGGTTGAAGCTGGGTCCGGCGGCGCGGCCCGAGCTTGCGCCGGCGTATGATCCGCGATTCGACTGGCGTGACCCGCAGACGGGTGAGATTCGCGGGAGCATGGAGAAGAAGTTTCACGACCGGGATGTGGCCGGCATACAGGAGGACAGAAGTCCCATCGTGCGGGCGCTGAATGTGGGCGTCAACCAGGGAGCGAACCGGTTTATCTCCTACCTGGGCCGGGGTGCGCAGATGGCGGGCTTGCCGGTGCCGGACGATTTTTCCGACACCCTGAACCGTGAAGCCGTGCGCTATGAAAAGGTGCGTTCGGAGGTTGATCCGGGGGCGCTCAGCCGCGGGCTTGCGGGTTCAGTGGCCTCGTTGACGGAGATGGCCCCGACGATGGGGATGGGCCTGGCGCCGATCATCATGGGATCGGGCCTGTCGCGGGCGAACCAGGCGGCGACCGAAGGCAAGGACGCGGGGTTGTCGGGCGGTGAACTGGGATCTTATGTGACGATCCAGGGGGCGATCGAAGGCGGCGTCACGGCGCTGTTTAACCGGTTTCTTGGCGGCGGCCTGGAATCCATGCTGGCGGGCAAGCAAGCGGCGGGTGAAGTGGTCAAACGCGGGTTGATGCCCGCGCTTAAACGGTTGGGCGTGAGCACGCTTGAGGAGTTGCCCGAGGAAATCACGATTGAGATCGCGGACCAGATCACGCAGCAACTGAAGGGCGTCGATCCGACGAAAACTCTGTCGATGGACAATGTGAAGCTTCTGGCGCAGACGGCGCTGGACACGGCGATCCAGACGGTGATGACGGTAGGCCTGGCGGGGTCGGTGGATGCGGCCGAAGGGGCTGGCCAGAGCGTCAAGGACCGCTGGAGCGAGACGCCGGCGGTGCGGCCGAACGAGGTGGAGGAAGCCTTGGCCGGCGCGGACGCGGTGACGATTGGTAATACGGAGGACCCGGCCGCGATGGGCCAGGGACAGGCCTTGAGCGGGCTGCCGGAAGCAATGGATCCGGCGGTGGATCTGCCGGCCGGGAGTCCGGCGCTCCCAGGGGGGGCATTGCCCGCCAAGGAGTTCATCACGCGGCGCGACCGGGCGGTGTTGCGCGATCTGGGGTATGGCGAGGAGGAGATTGTGGGGATGGACCCGGCGCGGGCCGGGGAGATCCTGGCGCAAGGGACGCGGTCCGGACAGCCGCCGGCGGCCGAAGTCCTGCCGGAGCCGGAACTGGGTCCGGGACCGGTGAACATGCTTCCGGAGCCTATTCCGGCGCAACCATTAGGGAATACCGAAGCGTTGGCTGGTTCGGCCAACGGGATGCAGTCGCGGGGGCTTCCCTTGCCGGAGGGGGTCAGGTCTAGCGCGGACCGGACAGGTCTCATCGCGGAGCCGGTAAAAACACCTGAAAAATCGGCGGCCGAGTCGAGCGAAGCGGACATGTCTTTGGCGGAGGGGACAGGTCTGCCCAAACAGGCGGCGGAGGACACCGTGGAGGCGCGGCCCCCCGCACAGCAGGGCGCACCCAAGGCCAGACGGCCCTCGACCCGGCGGCTTGATAATATGAAGGGTCAGCCAGCCACGAGGATAGCCAAGGAAGGCGGGCTGAACGCCGAGGCCTATGGAGAACTGGACGCACTGGGTGTTTTCGATGGGCTGCATCCAAGGACCAAGTACAAGCTGCATCCCAAGGATGGCGGGACGATCGGCCTGGACGATGTGTCCGAATGGCTGGCAGGGCATCCGGAGCTTGGACAGATTGGCGAAGTGGACGCCTATGGACGGCCCAGCCGGCAGGCGACGATCGACTGGCTGGCGGAGAACCTTTTCCGGCCGATCGCGACGGACGCCAAGGCGCGGGCGGCGGAGCAGCAGGCCGAGGACGACACAGGGCGGATGTATGCCCAGGCGGCGTTGGACGATGCCGAGGCGAATGGCAAGACGATGACGCCGGAGGAATACATTTCGTTGCGGGCTGAGGCGGAGGGGCGCGGGACTCCGCTGGACAAGGAGAAGGTGAATGTCGATGATTTGCCGGACGGATCGGAGGTGCTGATTGAGGGCGAGGTATTCACGCTGCGAACCAATCCGGACACGGAGAAGGTGGAACTGAAAGACCACGTAACGCTGGACGTGCCGGTCAGTGGAGAGTTGCGCGTGGACGAAGTGCGCAAGGTGGCGAAGCAGGAAGAGGGGGACGACCCTTTTGCCGAAGAGATGGACCCGAAGACGGAATCGCTGTTTTATGGGCGGCAGGGGGAAGTGGGCAAGCAGCCGGCGAGGGCGGATCAGTCGGATCTGTTCGGCGGGGCGTCCTTGACGCAAGCGGCGCCGGGCGTGGGCACGCCTTCGATCAATGAGAAAATCGGCAAGAGCGACGCGCCCAAGGACGTTCCGGACATGTTTGCGGGGAAGACGCAGACGACGACGAAGGTCAAGAAGTCGATTCTGGACAACCTGAGCGCGGAGAAGCGGGCGAAGATCGAGGAACTGAAGCGGCAATTCCGGGAGAAGACGAGCGGGCAGCAACTCAATGTTGGCTTCGATCCAGAGCTTTTTTCGTTGACGGTGCAGATCGGTGCTGGCTACGTCGAGGCGGGGGTGCGCGGGTTCAATGCCTGGTCGCGTGCAGTGATCGGAGACCTTGGTGAGGCGTTCAAGCCTTACCTGAAAGCGGCCTACCTTGGCTCGAAGCATATGCCCGGCATGGATGCCTACCGGGGCGAAATGACCGGCGACGGGCAGGTTGGGGCCTTGACGGACGGGCAGATCGAAGCGATATTACAAGGAGAGGGCCAAGACGATGTATCAGGTGCCGGTGAGAATCTGGAACGAGATCGAGATGACGCAGGACCTGCGGACCTCATGGGGGCGGGCGGTCTTCGCGATGGATCAGGAAGCATTGACGGCGACGCTGGAGAAGCAGGCGGCGCAGATGGAGAAGGAGGGGTATCCAGTGAAGGTGATCGTGGCGTATCAGGAAATCCTGCCGATGTGCATGGAGCGCAAGGCAATCACGAAGTTCATCCTGGAGAACGGGGCGCCGGACCTGCGCGGGGTGCTACCCGAAATAACCAGCAACGCCGAAGCGGTGCGGCTGATGACGATGGAACACCGCCTGACGCCGACCCAGGCCGAGACATTGGCGAAAATCCTGCCGACGGACCCGATGAGCGCGGAAGCGGCGAGCGTGCAAATGATGTGGTCGAGCGCGATCAAGGCCGCATAGAGGCCAAACAGAGCCAGCGCGACGCCGAGAAAATCCCTATAAAATTTAACGATGCGAAGAACATCGAGGACACGTTGCCAATGCTCCTGCCAGAGCAGCGCGAGGACGTGGTGAAGGCCGAGAAGCGTCTTTTTGGCGACGAGAAGAAGGGCATGCTGTTCACCAACGCGACGGGAACGGGCAAGACCTATACCGGGCTGGGGATCATCAAGCGGATGGTCAAGGCTGGCCGCAAGGACATCATCATCGTGGTGCCGACCGATGCCAAGGCGAAGGATTGGATCGAAGACGGCCACAACCTGATGCTGAACATTCAGCAGTTGGAAGGGGTGAAGGACGCCGGCAAGGGCGTATGCGTGACGACGTATGCGAATTTTGGCCAGAACGAGGCGCTGCTCAGCCGCAAGTTCGACGCGGTTGTTTATGACGAATCCCATTACCTGCTGAGCAACCAGCAAGGCGAGACGACGAAGGCGATGCGGCAGCATTTCATGTTGACGAGCAAGCCTGGCTGGTGGGCGACGCAGGCGGCAGCGGAGAGGAACCCTGAATATCAGCGGTTGATGCAGGCCCAGGAGACGATGGAGGCGGGATTGCTCGCCCAGGGCAAGAGCAAGCAGGAAGCCCGCGAGAAATCGATGGGGAAATTCTTTCCGGAGATGCGTGGCCTGGAAGAGACGCTGGAGGCCGAAGCCAAAGAAGCGGCCGGGCATACCAAGGCGGTGTTCCTGTCGGCGACGCCATTCCCCTATCACTTCGCGCTGGATTACGCCGACGGCTACCTGTTCGACTACGGGACGGAAGACGGGGCGGGATACAATTCTGGCGACGGGCGCGCGCGGTTTTACATGAGCAATTTCGGCTACCGGATGCGCTACAACAAGCTGACGCAGCCGGAATCGGCCGTAGACACGGGCCTGATGGAGCGGCAGTTCTTCGAAAGGCTGCGCAAAGAGGGAGCGGTCAGTGGCCGGGCGCTGGAGATCGAAAAGGATTACTCGCGGGACTTCGTGCTGGTGGACAGCGAACTGGGGAGCAAGATCGACGAAGGCATTGACGCGATTTACGAGCGTGACGAAGAGGGCAAGCCGCTCTATCCACACCTGGAGTTGGCGGTCGCCAAGAAATACAATTTCCTCTATATGAACCAGTTGATGGAGAACCTGAAGGCGCGGCAGGCGGTCGAGCGGATCAAGAAGCACCTGGCGCTGGGGCGCAATGTGGTGGTGTTCCACAACTACATCGAGAACCAAGTGGCGCATCCCTTCGATTTCAGCGACGTGAGTGCCGATCCCGAAACCGCATTGGATATCGAGCAATTCAAGGCCGACCATCCGGACTTGGTGGCCTTGGACATGAAGGGCTTGAAGTCTCCCGTGCTGACGTTGCGGGAGGCCTTCGGCGAAAAGATGCTGGAATACAACGGGAGAGTTCCGAAGAAGCAGCGGATGGAGTCCAAGCAGCGATTCAATGACAATGAGGACCCGGCCAAGCTGATGGTGGTGCAGATCCAGGCGGGGAAGGAAGGGATCAGCCTGCACGACACCCTTGGCGACGCTCCGCGCGTGGTGATGACGCTGGGGCTCCCCTACCGGCCGACGGATGCGATCCAGATCGAGGGGAGGATTTACCGGTGGGGCACCGAGAGCAACGCCATCATGGAATACCCGGTGCTCCAAAACAATTTCGAGCGTTTTGCGTTTGCCAGCAAGATCAACAGCCGGGTGCGGACAGCCGAGAATCTGGCGATGGGCGAACAGGCGCGCAACCTGGAGGACTCGTTCCGGCAGGCCTATGACGAGGCCGAGGAAATGGCTCCGAACGAGAACCAGGGAACAGGCGGAAAGGCGTTCGATCGCAGCTTTGAAGGCCTGAGCGAATTTGACCGGGCCAAGACGTTCTATTATGCCCGGCAGAAGAAGACCTCGCGGACGAAATCGGCCGAAGGAAAGGATTACTTCGCGACACCGGAGCCGATCGGATTGAAGATGGTGCAGTGGGGCGACGCGCGGCCGAACGACCGCATGCTGGAGCCGTCGGCCGGACACGGGGCCATCGGTCGGTTTTTCCCTGGAAACACGACCAACGTGTTCATCGAGCCCATCCGGACATTGGCGTCGGAGTTGGCCGTGCGGTCCGAAGGAGAAGTGAAGGTTGAGAACTTCGAGAATCACCACAAGGTCAACAAGCATGAGGTGATCGCGATGAATCCGCCGTTTGGCAGCAGCGGCAAGACGGCGATGGAACATGTAGCCAAGGCGGCCGATCACCTGAGCAATGGCGGGCGGATCGTGGCGATCATCCCGGACGGTCCGGCGATGGGCAAGCGCTTCGACGCCTGGTTTGAGTCGGACGCGGCCAAGGGGATCTACCTGGTGGCGTCGATCAAGTTGCCGAGTGTGGCCTTCGAGCGGGCTGGGACGGGTGTGAACACGAGAATCATCGTGCTGGACAAGCATGTTGATGGCGACATGGCTTCACTGGAGAACTTCGGCTATGACCTGAGCGATTCAAAGACGGTCAATGAGCTGTTTGACCGGATCGAGCACCTGGACTTGCCCAAGCGCAATGTGCCGGAGAACTCCCAGCGGGAAGAAGCCAGTCTATTGGCCGGCGCCGGGCTGAGGGTCGAGGAGTCGGAGACAAGCAAAGGCAAGAAGGTCTGGCTGGTCAGGGGCGACACATTCAAAAACAAGGACCTGATCAAACGGGCTGGAAAGGCGAGGTTTAACAAACCTGAAAAGGCCTGGTCGTTCGAGGTTGACCCGACGTCCAAACTTGCCGAACTGCTGGCCAAGGCCAAGGAGAACAAGACGCCAGAGACCAACGACAATGGCCGTGAAGGCCAGACGCTTTATGCCAATCCCTTCCTGAATCCGGTGGTGATCGGCAAGGCGCTGGACATGGCCGATGCGGGGTTGCGGATTCCGGTCAAGGCCCTGGCCAAGCGGATGGAAGTGCAACGCAAGAAACTGCCTGCGGAGACGCGCCGGCAATTGCATGATCTGTTTGGGGAGTTCGAGGATGTGCGTCAGGCGTTCGAGTCCAAGGAGGAGGCGGAGATGGCCGACACGCGGCTGCACAACGAACTGTTACGGTCGATCAGCAACGAGGAAATGAGCGCCGAGGAATTGACCGTGCTCGACCGGATCTTGCGAGGGGTGCCCGAGGAGATGAGTGCGGCGGAGATTTCCGGCAAGCTGGACGCCATGGGCCAGGAACTGGGGGCGAAATGGCGCGGGTGGGCGCAGATGATGACGGCCAAGATGGAGACGCTGGGACTTCCCTTCCGCGAGGAATGGAAGGACGGGGACAAGGCCTTTTACCCGAACTTCATGCGCCAGCATCTTTCGCAGGCGATCGCGGGGCGGCTGTTCGGCAAGACGGGCAACGCCTCCAAGCCGGGCAAGGACGCGATGGGGCATACCAAAACGCGGTATTCCGACCGGTTTTCGGTGTGGGACGCCAAGACCAAGGCGACCATGCAATACAAGGTTGGCAAGAAAAAGCGCCAAGCGATCTTCAAGACACGCGAGGAGGCCGAGGCCTTTCTGGCCAACGCGGGGCTGGTGCAGAATTACCTGGACCGGGCCAGGAAGCAGGCGCAACCGCTCTTTCCCGATATCCTGCGGGCGCGGGCCTTCATCGAGGAGGCCATGAAGCTAGCCCCGGACATCATGAAGCAGGACGTGGACGCGACGCCGTGGTTCGGGACCGAAGAAGGGCGCCGGAAACTGCGGGATCTGCTGAACCGGATCGCCCCGGAGATGAACACCCGCCAGGTGACAGCAGCCATTGACATGATCGATCCGAGCCGGGCCACGCGGGGGCTTTACATCCTGGAGCCGATGTCGCATGAGCAGATGGTGGCCAAGGGACTGATCGAAGATCCGCGTTTCAATCTCGCCCGGGCGGGCCGGACGGTCTCCAGCCTAGTGCGGAGGACGCAGTTCCTCGACCGGCTGGGCAAGATGGTGCTGGACGACGGGACGCAAGTGGTTACGGAGACTCCCGACGGCCAGGAGCGGATCAAGCTGGCGGACGCCGGTTTCTCGATTCCGGCGGAACTGGCCGAGAACAATCCGGCCATCCAGGCGTTGCGTGACGGCTATGTGCTGAAGTCTGTGGCCGAGGATCTGGCCTCGCTCTATGGCCAGCGCGGCCTGTTGCGCCGGCTGTTCGACCGGTCGGAGGCCTCGATGCGCTGGTCGGTGACGATCGGCAACCCCGGCCGCTACCTGAAGCAGCCGGTGGAGAACGAATTGCAGCTCTTCATGTGGAACACGAGCGACTTCGCGGACCTGAAGGCCCGGAAGGACTTCCTGAAGGACCTGGTGCGGCACTTGCGAGGGGAATCCGTGCCGATCATCGACGAGGCGCTGGACATGGGCATGGGCCAGGACGCGCGGCACTCGGAACTGGCGATGCGCAGTGCGATGGAAGGGATCGGCCTGGACCAGTTAAACGAATCGCTTTCGCAAGCGGTGATCGAAAACAAGGTGCTCAAGGGCGCTAAGAAGCTCAAGGACACGATGGAAGCGGTGTATGCCTGGGAAGACCTGGCCTACAAGCTCTACGCCTATGCGCGCGAGCGCGGGGAGTATGGCAGCGGCCGGAAGTCCAGCCCGGACAAGGCCTATGAGGACGTGGCCAACAGCTTCTTCGACTACAGCCGGGCGCCGCGATGGGTGCAGACGGTGAGCAAGATCACGCCGTTCCGGTTCCGGGTGGCGCACCAGTTCGCGCGGATCGGGGCGCATCACATGATGACGCGGCCGGCGCGGACGATGCTGAAAGTGGCCTTGATGGCCGGGGCGTGGGATTGGGTGCGGGACTGGATGCACGAGGAGGCGGGGCTTGGCGACAAGGAAATTGAACTGATGGGCCGGTTCGCGCCCAAGTGGGGTGAAGTGGTTTTGCCGGCGACGGCCGGGCCGAATCATCGCAACCTGAAATGGTCGATCTCGTGGCTTATCCCCTTCTACTCGGAACTGCGCGGGGCGGTGCCGGACGAAGGCCAGGAGCTTGTGAACACGGTGATGCAATACACGCCGATGGTGGTGCAGGCCGGTGCTCGTGTGCTCTCGGGCAAGAAATGGCCAGGCCGTGACGCGATCCGCGAAGACGAGATGACGCGCTGGCAACAGGCGGTGGAATACGCCAAGCTGACCGGGGAAGCCTTGCCGGGGATCTATGGGCAATACTGGGTGCAGCTTTGGGACAACGCCCACAAACCGCCGGCTTTCCAGCGGCCCTACTGGGAATGGCTGACGCGGCCTGCGGCCGGTCTGGGGACGGTGGACACCACGGGAATGATGCGCTACGAGCTGGACCTTGACAAGCGGATGAACAAGGCCCAGCGGCGGCGCCAGGGGCTGACGAATAGCGAGGACGGTCCAAGGCCGAGTTTGCCGAAACCGCAATCTCCAAGGATGGGCGCTTGAGCGCTGAACGATGATGGTCCCCTGATTATTTCCGGGGACCTTTTCTTTTGAATAGGCGCGGAAGATGCCAGAAAAAGACATTCCAGGCAAAGCCGAGAAGATCAAAGAGCGTGTTGATATGGTAATGGGCATTCATTCGTAGAGACTCCAATCCTGGACGCCGTTGCGGGGCGACGGGATTCCATAGAGGGTGACGGAGCCGATAGAGACGTTGCTGTTCGAGGTCCATGGTGAAGCTGTATACATGAAACAAAAGCAGACGTAGTTCTTAAAAGCCTCTTTAGGAACAGGAATGTAGTCATAGCCAGAAAATCCCTCAGCGTATATTTTGAGCAGTTCCCATGTCTCGGAATCATTATCCCACCAAAAAAAGCGGAGTCTTGCCGATGAGTCCGAAGGGAATGGTTTTGTGTCATCAAAACCAGGATAGAAACCCATGAGCAATTCGAGTGTCACATAGTCATATGTTTCAAGGTTGTATTCTGATGTGAAAAGTTGCTCGTTGACATTAAGACCATGTTTGCTGTCACACCTCGCTTCATAAACATCATACGCATCAAAATATTCAGGATACCAAGATGATCCTGCGTCCCCAGCGGTATATGTGCTCCACCCGGCGGGGGGAAAGAACTTGTCGAAGATGACGCGATCAATGACGACTTCATTGGGCTGGGCGAAGACGGCGGCGGACAGGACCATCAGGGCGACGATGGGGAAAATGCGCTTCATGTGAACGGCTCCTTATAAATGAATGGTTTGGTTAGTAAATCACAGAATATTATGAAAGAAAAGAGAAAACCCCGGATTGCTCCGGGGTTTACGTCTATTCGAATACCTTGTCTATGGCCTCGCGGACGGCTTCCTGGCGGGCGCGGCGCAGGTAGCCGATGGTTGTGGATATTTGGCTGTGGCCCATGGCTTCCTTGACCAGGTAGATGTCGTTGGTTTTGCGGACCATGAGGGTCCCGAAGCTATGCCGGAGCAGGTGGAGATAGACGCGGCCCATGCCGGCCTTTTTGGCGTAATCGGTGATGCGTTTGGAGATATGACGGCCCTCGACGGGCTTCTCCGGGTGCCAGATGGAGGGGAATACCCAGCGCCCGGACGGGCAAAAACAGCGCCAGGAGTTGAGTTCGAGGGCCGCGACCCTGGGCAGGTTGATAAGTTGTTCCTTGCCGCCCTTGGTGACGACTGACGCCACGCGGCGCGGCAGGTCCAGGCGTTCCCACGGTAGCAGGCGGAAAGCATCGCGGCGCGCGCCGGTATAAAAAAGGGCGCTGAAGAAGGCGCGGTCCCGGCGTCCGGCAGGGTTGCCGATGGGGATCGCGGCCAGCAGGCGCTTGAAGTCATCGATATCCAGGACCGGAGTCGGCGCGGCCTGGGGGCACTTAAGCCGCTGGCCGCTGGCCCAATCGCGGGCAATCATGTCGTGAGCCGCCTGCCAGCGGATGTAGGTGCGAATGATGCGATAGGCCTGATGGCGGGTGCGGGGATTCTCATAGCGAGCGGCTAGCCACGTGAAACAATGGGGCCAGTCCTCTATTTTCGGCGTAACCGTAAGAAAATCAGTGATCTTGCATTTGTATAAAATCGTGGTTTTCGGGCTAAGTCCGCGAATTCGGCAATCATCGAGGAACAAGTCAAGACACTGCATGGGCGTGATTCTCCGTTGCGTCTGTGCAATTTTTATTACAGAACGTTGATAATACAAACGTTATGTCTATCTTGAGAGTTATCGATGCTGTTGTCTAGATGATCTGCTGGAGAGAGAGTTTAGTGTCCGGCCTTCTAAGCCGAGGGTTGGAGGTTCGAGCCCTCCCGGGCATGCCCTCTTACTTTTCTGGCCGATGCTCTGGGTCATCGGGGAGCGTTGTCTCTAACTGTTCGCTTGGCCGTTGCGGCTTTTGCGAGGGTTACGGGCTGGCGTCTTTGCCTGCGACTGGCTACGGATCAGGGCAATCATCGAGAGGATAATGGCCTCATAGTCGCCGGCGCGATACTGGTTGAGCAGGTTGCGTTCCTCCGCGTCAATATGGAACTTGGGCAGGCCAATCCCCTGGCGGCGCAGCGTCCGGGCGAACTTGGCCAGGATCAGGCTTCCCTCGTCCAGGTCCATATATTGTTCCAAGATTCTCAATTTGCGGTCACTGGGGTAGGCGCTTTCCTTTTCCCACTGACTGACGACCCCACGGGATATTTCGGTCTGGCCCATGAGGGGAGAGATTTGGGCGGCGAACTCGTCCTGCGTCAGGCCCCGCAGCTCGCGGAAGCGCTGGATGGCCGCTCCAATGCCGACGGGGTTTTTCTTCATGATGGGTCTTTCGCTCCTTTAATTTTGATCCAACCATCGCATGCATTCAGACGCACAGCCCCCGGATGGGGGATTTTCTACGCGGAGAGGCGGGAGCGGCCGAGCAGGAACTGGGCCGCGCCCACATAGTCGCCACTGTTCATCATGTCGATGACGGATGCCTGATCGTCGGACAATGATATGACCGAGTTCTTCAAGGCTTCCATGTCCAGGCCTTCATCCTGCCATTTGAGCATGCGTTTATAGAGCAATAGCTTATCCAGGTCATGACCTGAGAGCTCGGCTATTTTGGGCAGCATTTTGTCTCCTGGCAAGTCCTTGCGGGATTTTGGATTCAGCCATGCGCTGATGAGCGCCGCTTCGACGCCGAACGCTTCGGCAACTTCTTTCTGCGTAGTGAACCCCTGTTTCCGCATCAGCGCGCGGATGGCGCCAGCGAAGAAATCAAGGGATATTTGCATTTTTTACCTCACCTCCTTTCCCTGAGAATCATCATAAGCCGCTTATCTTGCTTCGCACAATAAAAAAAGAAAAATAAATATTGACACGCCGGGTGAGACAAGATAAGTTGCTTGTCATGGTTAAGACAAGGAGGGCGTTCAGAAGATGCCATTTTCGACGAATAAAATGCTGAGACTGATGGAGGCCAAGGGCATCAGTCAGACGCAACTGGCCGACATGCTGGGTGTCCCGCGTCAGCAGGTTGGTTACTGGGTGCGCGGGATGGTTGTCCCCAGCGCCAAATATCTTGAACTGATTGCCCAGATACTCGAATGCAGTATTGATGATCTATTCGAGCCGGAGACGGCGGAAGGAGCGGTGGCATGAACAGTGAACAGGGGAGGTTGGAGACGGGGGAGATGGTTTACTGGCGGGCGGGGATGCGCAACAAGGCCCTGGCGGGGCCGTTCGTGGTGCTGTCGGTGCTGGACGCGCCGCTGGACGTGCCCGGCGTCGAGGAGCCGCTTGACGTGATCGTGACGGCCTACGACGCCCGTTACGGGCTGACATGCCTGCTGCTGGACTCCACGCGGTTGACGGCGCGGATGGCGCAGGAGGCGGCGGCATGAAGCGCAAGGCGGTCATCGTGCTATGCGGGCTGATCGGGCTGGCGGCGTATCCGGCGGTGCTGGTTTACGGCTGGGCGCGGCGGACAGCGCGGGAAGCCTACTACGGGCTGTAGGCAAAAGAAAGCGCCCCGGCGGGCAAGGCCCTGACCGAGGCGCGGCAACAAACCCCTTTGAAAGGAGTAAGGCCATGTTTACCCAAGTCACATTGCAAGTCAAGTTCGAACCGGCGCAGTCAACCGAGAAGGTCGCGGCGCTGGCCGAGGGAATCATGAAGGTGGTGGCGGCGGCGACGGCGCTCAATCCGGCTCAGCCGTTGCCCGACGGCGAGAACGGCATCTACATCGCCAGCCCTGACGGAGAGTTCATGCAAAGCGAGCCGACCGGTGACGGGTTCAAGATGCGCTTCGATGGGTGGCAGGAGCCGGAGGCGGTCGAGCGCGACGAGGCCCCAACCGTCGAGTCGGCCCTGGAGGCGAACATTGACGATGTGATGTGCGCGGTGCGCGATCTGGTGAACGCCGGGACGTGGCGGTCCTGCCGGATGAGCTACACGACGAGCAACAAGGTGGACTACGAGAGCGAGGAAGAAGCGCAGATCGCTCGCGGGGACCGGGCGCGGATGATTTACGGCTGAGGAAGTGGAACGAATCAAATCTCACGCAAAGGCGCGAAGACGCCAAGAACAAAGCCGGTCGGGATACCGGCGATCCCAGGAATAAAAAAGGAGCAAGACCATGGGAAGCAATGCACTGACACAGGCCCTGACGGGCAACACGAATAAGGAAGCGGAGACGACGGACAGACCCTCCGGGATGACCTACGGGGACAATGGAGACACGGTTGCCGGTGTGATCCCGTCCGTAGCGGGGATCAAGGTGGACGTGGTTTGGGGCGGGACGCTGATGCAGATCGAATGGGGTCCGGGGACCGATCCTGAGCAGGTGGCCGCAGGGCTCAAGGCCCTGGGCGTCAAGGTGCGCGACGATTTTCCGGCGCGCGGGGCGTTCGGCGGTAAGAAAGATACCCAACTGGCGAGAGCGCTGGTGATCAATGCGCGGGTGTCGGACTCCGGCAAGTTCATCGACATCGTGGCGCAGAACGGCGAGGACCTGTCGATCGGCGTGAGCAAGAAGAAGGCCGACGACATCCTTGGGGAACTCAAGGCCCTGAACAAGATTCACGCCAAGAACATGGAAAAGCTGGAGAAGGTGATGGCCGAACGGGGCAACGCGACGATCATCCTGAGCGAGGCCGAGCAGTTTGGCGTGAACTTCTGGAAAACCGACGACGGCAAGGCCTTCTATGACTCGGCGACGCCGGAGCCGCCGGCCAAGACCGAAGAGTCTGAGTAACCCACTCATCAACACCAATACAAAGGCGCGAAGACGCCAGAAAGAGCAACGACCATGAATTACGCAGGACTGATCACGTTCGATATCGAGACATGCGCGACGCGCAACCTGAAAGCCTCGGCCAAGATCGCACAGGAGGCAATGGACAAGCGCCCGGCGAAGAACGCGGCCAAGGCGATCCAGGAGGCATGGGACACGAGCGAGGAACGCCAGAAGCGGTCGGAGGAGGCTGTGTCCAAGACGGCAGTGGACCCGATGCTGGCCGAATGCCTGGTTGTTGTCGTGATGGCCGACGTTGACTTCGACGGCCAGCATGCCCTGGATGACAAGCCTGTGGTTTACGACTGCATGACGGACGGCGAGCGCGAAATGTTGAGCGTGCTGGCCGACGATCTGCGCGAACACGCCGGTCCGGAGACGATCTGGAGTGGGCACAACATTGCCGGGTTTGATCTGCCGGTGCTGCTCAACCGCTGGCTGGCGCTGGGGATTACGCCGCCGATGCACTTCCCTCAGTTCATGGGCCGGTATTGGCGCGGGCATGTCTATGACACGATGCAGCGCATCCCGAACAATCGGGGAGGGTTCGTGAGCCTTGATGATGCGTGCTCGATGTTCGGCATGGAAGGCAAGCCGACGATGTGGAAGGGCGAGCCGATGACTGGTGCACGTGTTGGCGAGGCTTACGAATCCGGAGAGTTCAAACTGATCTGCGACTACTGCGCCAAGGACGTTGAGGTTGAACGGGAGCTTTACAACCGGCTGACGTGCAATGGCACCTGGGGGACGTATGGTGTCGAGGACGACGAATTGGCTGAGGAAATAGCGAAGCTCAGGGCGAGCGGGTTGAGTGAATCGGCCAAAGCGCTGGCGATCATGAGCGTGCTTGAGGGGGCCGGGCGCATCCCTCGCGTGGCGGCGTAAAGACAAGGGGGGCTTCGGGCCCCCCTGACCTTTCTCCATCGGCAACAAATCCCAATGAAAAATATCGCGCAAGGGCGTGGAAAAGAAAAGGAGCACGAGGACCATGAGCGAGAGCAAGGCGAGGCTGAGAACCATTCTTATCAAGAATGTGAAGAGCATACGAGAGGTTGAGATCACACCAGACGGGGACATCACTGAGATCAGGGGAGACGCCGGTCAGGGCAAGACAAGCGTGTTGCAGGCCATCGAGGCGGCCATACGGGGGATGGACCCGTCAATGGTGCGCAAGGGCGAGAGCGCCGGAGAGATCACGATTGACGCAGGCATTGCCAGAATCAACCGGATCATCAAGGCCGACGGGAGCAAGGATTACTTGGCGGTAACCGGTGAAAATGGTCAACCAGTCGAGAAGGTCAAGGATTTTCTGGCGGCAATTTTCGGCAAGGACAGTTTCGATCCTCTGGCCTGGGTGCAGCTTGGGAGCGGAGAAAACAAGGGAAAAACCGAACGACTGCGCCGGCAGCGTGACGAACTTTTGGACTCCATGCCGGTCAGGCTTGACACCGACGAGGTTGTTGATCGGGTGACGGCCTTAGGATCTGACGTGAAGGCGTCGCTGATGGAGGTTGACCTTGGGAGCGTCGATTTCGTTAACCAGCATGCTCTGGTGGCGTGCCGGGAGGTTGAGGAAGCAGTATACAATCACCGAAAGAGCTACAACGACACCCTGAAGCGGGCCGAGAGCACTCTGGCGATAACGCTTCCAGCATCTTCGATTCCTCCAGATGTAGACATTGAAGAGTTAAGGAAGATCGAAGAGCAAGCATCAAAGGATTATCACACGGCGATGGGACGGATCGAGGCGCGGGCCTCGACGCGGGAGCGGGCGGACCGGCTGGAGGCGAAGATCGAGCAGGCGGCGAAGCAATTGCCCAGCCGCGAGGGAAACGACCGGTCGCTGACGCTGGCCAAGGAGCGAGAAACCAAGCTGAACGGTGAGATCGCCGACATGCAGGCGCGGCTTGACCGGATGCGGCAGGAGCACCGGCAGGCGCGAGCGTTCATCGAGGAGCTTGAGCGGACGGACAACCAGCTGGACAACCTGGACGACGACCGCCAGGAGTTGGCGCAGATCCGGGCCGAGATTGACGGCGGTGAGGTGAACGACCCGGAGGCCCTGAGAAAGGCGTGGGACGCTGCTCGCATCAATTGTATCGAACGAGAGGCGCAGGATTGCTATGACGCTGCTGTGAACGCCGTGACTGAGGCCAGAAACAAGTCCGAGTGCTACGACAAGCTGGTGACGCTGTTCCGGGATGAATTGCCCAAGTCGATCATCGAGCGCATGGAAATGCCAGTCGAGGGGTTGGGTGTGGATGGAGACAATGTGACGCTACATGGAATTCCGTTACACCAGTTGGGAACAAGTCAGCAGATTTCCGTTGGAGTCAAGCTTTATGCCGCCCGTCACCCTCGAATCGGTTTCTGCCCGGTAGACCGTGCCGAGAGCATCGGCAGGGAGGACCGGAAGGCCCTTGCCGAAGCGGCGCACGATTTGGGAATGCAACTGATCATGACCATCGTCGATCCGGATGCAATTCCTGGTCCTGGCGTTGTTGTAATGCGTGGCGGCGAGGCCGTGCGCGGCGAGGAAGCCGGGGAGGTCGTGGCATGAGCGAACGAAAAAAGTTCAGCGCGGAAGATGTCAAAAAAATGATTGCTGGTGGGTGCACTGAATTCGTATCCGGAGACTACGCACCTGGGTGCATCTTCGGCGAGTGGTGCAGCTTCGTCAAGAGGTACAGCTTCGGCGAGTCGTGCAGCTTCGGCGAGTCGTGCAGCTTCGGCGAGAGGTGCAGCTTCGGCGAGTCGTGCAGCTTCGGCAAGAGGTGCAGCTTCGGCGAGTCGTGCAGCTTCGGCAAGTCGTGCAGCTTCGGCGAGTGGTGCAGCTTCGGCGAGTCGTGCAGATTCGAGGGAGATCACGAAAGCATCTCCAACACCGTTTATAGTGCTTACGGATTTGGGTCTTTAAATCGCGCGACATTGGCTGTTCCGACAGAACGTGGATTGATAATTCGCTGTGGATGCTTCACCGGAAATCTTGATGAATTTCGAGCGATTATCAAGAAAACGCATGGTGGGAGAGCTATTGAGCGCGAGTACTTGCTCATGGCTGATATGTTTGAGGCGCGGTGGAATCGCGACATGGAGGCCTATAAGGAAGCTAAAAAGGCCAGGAGTTAGGCATGGCGTTGGGAGAAGCGCCAGAGCCTGGGCGGCGGCAGGGCGGGAGTTTGAGTTGCTCCTTTCGCCCGCCGGGGTCTGCCGCCGCCCACAAAATTTCGAGGAAGGACACAGGGGATATGACGACACCGAACACACTGGTGTTTTTCGATCTGGAGACGGGCGGGCTGAACTGGTGGCCGCACGAGGTGAATGGTCATCAGGTGCCCATGAGCGCGATCACGCAGATCGCGGCCCTGGCCATCGACCGGGAGACGGGCGCGGAGATCGGCGAGCCGCTGGAAATCAAGATCAAGTTTCGCGAGGACCTGGCCGACCCGAAGGCGCTGGAAATCAACCACTATGACCATGAGGTGTGGACGCGGGACGCCCTGGCGCCGAAAGAGGCCATTGCGGCGCTGACGTTCTGGCTGGAGCCCCACAAAGTGCATCAACGGGTCAGCGGCCGGACGGGACGGGCCTACCGGGTGGCGGAACTGGCCGGCCACAATTGCGAGAGTTTCGACATCCACTTTTTGGGGTCGTTTTTCAAACTGATGGGCCAATTCATGCCCTGCGACTTCCGCACGCTGAACACGCTGCAACTGGCGAAATTTTACCACGAACTGCTGGGCGTCTCCTTCGACGATTACAAACTGGATACGCTGGCCAAGGCGCTGGGGGTTGCACTCGAGGGCGACGCGCACGACGCGCTGGTGGACGTGCGGACGACGGTGGCGATCTGGCGCACGATGATGACGCACTTGGGCGGACATTGGCGGGCAACCGCATAAATCAAGCAGGAGGGAGAAACGGCAATGGGATTCGAGAAAGTGAGCATGGAGACGATTGACGCTGGCCAGATGATGTCCGACGCCAACGAGGCGCTGGAGAAGGCCGGCCGCGACGTGATTGAACGGCCGTGGGTTGCGGGCGAGCGCAAGGTGACGGTTGAGATCACGATGAAACCGGTGGTGACGCGGATCAATAGCGCCAAGGGCGTCCAGGAAATCAATAACCCTGTGATCAGTTACCAGATCAAGAAAACCGAGCCGGGCGTGAAGGGCCGGGCGAATGTTGGAGCGGTCGAAAATGGCGAGATCGTGATCAACGCTGACCTGAAAAAGGATGACGATCCGGGGCAGATGACCATTCCGATGGGCGACAACGTTCGCGAGGTCGGGCAGTAACCATTTTTGAATCCCATGAAAGGGGACAAGAGCATGTTGAAGGAGTTTTTCGACCGGTTGCGGGAGGTTGGCGCCGAGCCGCGGCTGGTCCATACAGACGATCTGAAAACCGTGTTTTCGATCAATGGCGACCTCAAGGAGATCAGCATCGTTCCGCCACTGCGCGGGCACAAGTTCACGTCGCTGGAGGGACTGATCGATTACCTGAACAGCGACCGGTCCGGGATTGGGACGGGAGTCGTGTTTGTCGGCGAGACTCAGATCCTGGCGGAACTGGCCTACATGGAACGGCGGCGTGAGACGGCCGGAACGGCGCTGAGGGAATCCGAGGAGTTCCGGGGCCTGATGGA
This sequence comes from Bryobacteraceae bacterium, assembly GCA_039680545.1. GTDB lineage: Bacteria > Acidobacteriota > Terriglobia > Bryobacterales > Bryobacteraceae > JAEHDI01. The sequence continues at coordinate 21,363 of JBDKSR010000597.1, forward strand.
ATTAACGAAAGGCGTCGCCCAGAAGCGCCTGTGGGAGTTGCTGGTGACGGTGCTGTTCGACTCGATGAACAAGGGCCTGTTGCTTCAGATCCAGAACCTTGGAGTGAAGATCGAGAAGGACGGAGAAATCAGCATCCAACGCTCGGGACTGACGGACGCCAAGGTCAGTGCGAAGATGACGATCACCTGCGCGAAGGCGGGCAAGGCCGATGAGCGGGGAGAAGTCAATCTTGACTGGACCTGGAAGGGGCGGATCTGGGAATGCTGGGACCGGGAATTCGAGATCCCGTTGACGCTGGAACTGAACGTGGATGAAGGTCTGCGTTTCATCTTCCACCCCAACCGCCTGGAGACGCGGTTGCGCGAGGCGCGGCTGGCGCTGGCCGCACACCTGCAAGGCAAGCTGAACAGCGAGCGGTTCAGGGTTTATGAGGGGACGTTCTGAGGTTTCTCCCGAGCCCGCCCCGCGATCCGGGGACCGGCAGTAAGGGGAAAAGCACGGCGGGGTCGGCATTGGTGATAGCCACCCCAAGCCTTATTTGGCTGGAGCGACCGGCCCGCCGTGCATCACAATTCTTTGAAACAGGAAGGAACTGATATGCAGAAGTATTTAGGCGTGAAGCTAATCGAAGCCAAGCCGATGACACGTGGTGACTACAACACATATCGCGGTTGGACCATCCCGGCCGACGAGAATCCATTTGATGAAGGATTCCTGGTCGTCTATCCAGACGGATATGAAAGCTGGTCCCCGAAACAGCAATTCGAGGAAGCGTATCGGGAGATCGACGAAGGATCGATGACGTTTGGCTTGGCAATCGAGGCGATGCGCAAGGGGCTGAAGGTCTCTCGCAAGGGCTGGAACGGCAAGGGAATGTTTATTTTCTTGCGCGAAGGTCGGCGCATTACTGGCGTCAACCCGGACAGCCCGATGGGTGGGGATTTCACAAGCCTGCCTCACTTTTGTATGCGCAGCGCACAAGGTGATTGCGTTGTCGGTTGGTTAGCCAGTCAGACGGACATGCTGGCCGAGGACTGGTGCATCGTCGAATAAGAAATTCCATAACGGATAAACCCGCGACACCTGCGGGTGCAGGAGCAGGACGTGACAAAATATAATGAGATCACGTCAAATAAGATCCAGTTGAGTGGCGTGACAGCCGGGAGAGACTGGCACGAATTTCGATAATTCAAGGATGGGAGGTGGTTAACATGAACTAGTGAAAAAACACCACAGCGCTTAAGGCGCACTCAACGTGAGAAAACATGAGTCCTTACCGTGCCGGGCGGAACATACACGGGCCGCCCGGCAACAATCCAACGAAAGAAAACAGAGCATGGGCAGCATACTGGGAATTGATCCGGGGACACATTGCGGCTGGGCCGTGCGCGGGACGAACGGCGAGATGACGGCTGGGGTCTGGCAGCTCAAGGGCGGCCGGCACGAGGGCGGCGGGATGCGGTTTGTGCGGTTGCGTCTTTACCTGCGCCAAGTGCTGCTTGCCCATGATATAGATATGGTTTTCTACGAGGAAGTGCGGCGTCACAAGGGTGTGGACGCGGCGCATATTTACGGCGGGATCATCGCGGTGATCTCATCGCTGTGCGAGGAAGACGAGATCCCGTATGCGGGGATACCTGTCGGGCGGATCAAGCAGCAGGCGACAAGCAAGGGAAACGCGAACAAAGAGGCGATGGTTGCGGCGGCGGAAGCGCAGTGGCCGGACGCCGTGATCGAAGACGATAACGAAGCCGATGCCCGGTGGATAGCCGAGACCGGCTTTTTTTTGTATGTGAGCGAAGAAAAGACTGCTCCTGCCAAGGCGTCCAAGAGCGTCGAGGAAGTCAGTTTTCTATGAGCAAGGAGTTATGCCCTGATTATTGGAAAATTACCATCAGCGATGACGACGTGGTGAGTTATGACGGGGTGGCCGTCGGCAGGATAAGGAAGACCGTTCCGCACCGTGAGCCGCCATGGACGCAATATTGGACGAGCGACGGGAAGAACATGGATTTGCCCAGCCGGCGCGGTGCGGCGACGAGGCTGGTGACGGTGTGGCTGCGCGAAAGACACAACAGAAAGCAGGGCTGAAAGTTGAAAAAGGACTGTCCACAAAAAGCGAAATTCAGACGGTTGATGCGAAGGCTCAACCTAAAATTATACGAGACGGTTGGAGTTTTGGAGTGTTTGTGGTGGCAAGCGACGGTTGACGCGCCGATGGGGGATATAGGACGCAAGAGCAACCGGGAGATCGTCGACGCGATGGACTGGGACGGTGACGCCGATGACTTGATTTTGGCGCTTGTTGAATGTGGCTGGCTTGACGTGCATGACGAGTATCGATTGGTCGTTCACGACTGGGAGGATCATGCTCCGACCTACCTCAAGGCGAGCATTAAATCACGGTCATTGAGATTATCTGAACAATTGCCGCGGACACTCCGTGACGGCGCCGGACGGTTCACCCGTCCACAGGGGACCGTCCACAGTGGACCGTCCACAGGGGACGGTAAAAAAAACACCGTCCACAAGGGACCGTCCACAAGGGACGGAGCGTCTATTCTAGTCAAGTCTATTCTATTCCAGTCTGGAGGGGACGGACCGGAAGAAGAGCCGGGAAGCGGCGCTGCGCGCCGGGGGGAGATGGAAGGCCCGGACGATGCGGCGAAGGACGAGGCTGGCCGGTGGCCGGAGGTGATGCAGATCCTGCAAACGATGATCGACGAGGAAAGCTGGCGGACATGGTTCGACCCGGAGTGTGTGCGGTGTGTGGGGCTGAGCGCGGCGGGGGTGTGGCTGGAGGCGGCCGGGAATTTTTATTGCAACTGGCTGGCGAACAACTACGCCGGAGAGATTGCCAGGGCGGCGCGTGAGGCTTTCGGCTTGGACGATGATCCAGAGGTTTACATTAGGGGTGTGGGTGAGGCTGAGACCGCGCAGGACGACGACCATGAGCCCGCGACGGTCCTGCCCGAGCCCTGAGCCGGGTGCGATGGAGAAATGGCCGTGGCGGGGCTGGAATCAAGCCTGAAATTTCAAAGGAGCAACAAACCGATGGGAAAGTATGCGAGCAACACAGGCGTGAGCGTGGAGCGAAGCCAGGAAGAGGTCAAGAAGGTGCTTCGGCGCTACGGGGCCGATGCGTTCGGGGTCTATGAAAGAGCGGGCCTTGGGTCGGTGCAGTTTGAAATATCGGGCCTGACGATCCAGATCACGGTGCCATTGCCTGACCCGAAAGCCAAACAGTTCACGGCGACGCCCACCACTGGCCGTAAACGATCATCGTCAGCGGCCTGGGCGGCCTATGAGCAGGAAGTGAAACAGCGCTGGCGTGCGCTGCTGCTGGCGATCAAGGCCAAGCTTGAGGCCGTTGAATGTCACATCAGCACGATCGACAAGGAGTTCATGCCCTACGTGGTGATGCCCGACGGCAAGTGCCTGGCCGACCACCTGCTGCCGCAGTTGCACAAGGCGGTCTCCGAGGGCCGGATGCCTGGCCAGTTGGCCCTGCCGCTGCTGGGTAAATAATCATGCAAGGCGATTTTCTGGATGAGGCTGTGCGTGTTTTCAAGGCCGGCGAGAAGGTTGGCATCAACAAGCCGAATACCGAGGCCCATGGGCTGGCGGGGACGGTCGTCGACGTGACGCTGCCCGGTAGGCTCTACACGCGAACGATCTACGGCATCGACGCCGGGCTGGGGCACACGGTTTATTATGGCGGCGACGAGATATTTCTAATGGAGGACTGAACGGTGTTGAAATCGATCACATTGGATGGCGACGACCTGCGGGTCAATGGGCGGCGGTTCCGGGCGTGTTTCTGGAGCGGTCCGAAACTGGATAAGGACCCGATCATGACTGTGCTCATTTTCCGCATTCAATATCAGCGCGGGGTGTCGCTGGCCACGATACAGAAGCACCTGGGCATTTCCCAGATGACGTTGACGAAGATGGCGTTTGCCCTGGGCATTGCCCGGCGGCGCGGCGGATACCAGGCGAGCCACAGGCGGCCGCATGAAACCAGGGACGAAACATGATGGCGAAAAGGATCGATGGGACCTGTTACCTCTTGGCGTTCTGCGTCAGGTAGTCAAGGTGTTGACGTTCGGGTCCAAGAAATACGCCGATGACAACTGGAAGAAGGTTGACCGTGCCGAGAATCGTTATTTTGCCGCAATGATGCGGCACCTGTATGCCCATCGGTCTGGAGAATACCTGGACGATGAGAGCGGGCTGCCCCACATTGCCCATGCGCTATGTTGCCTGATCTTCATGGCGTGGTTTGCTATTAAAAATCATGAAGGAGATGCTGAATCATGCGAATTGTAAATTCCCAAGCGATGCTGGTCTGGGCTACCCCTGAGCCAGCGAAAGTCATCGAGCGCATTGCACGCGTCTGTTACAAGAGCGAGGAAAAGATCACGGATTCCAGTGCGGGTTCACTTATTCGGATGCTGATCGAGCGCGGCCACCTGGCCATGATCGAGCACGCATCGGCCAGTCTGCATTTCATCTGTGACCGAGGCGTGAGCCATGAGATTGTGCGGCATCGGCTGGCGTCCTTCGCCCAGGAATCGACAAGGTATTGCAATTATGGGAAAGACAAGTTCGGTTGCGAGATCACGGTTATTAAACCCCCGGATATCGATAATGATGTTTTCGAGGCTATGGCATCCAGCGCGGAATCCGACTACATGTTCCTTCTGAAAGGCGGACATGCGCCCCAGACTGCACGGGCGGTGCTGCCCAATTGCCTGAAGACCGAGATAGTAATGACGGCAAATTTCCGAGAGTGGCTTCACTTCCTGGAATTGAGGTGTTCCAAGGCCGCTCATCCGCAAATGCGAGAGGTCGCCTTCATGGCACGAGATATTCTCCGGGGCGTGTGCCCCGAGGTATTCTCAATCGAAAAGGAGAATTGAAAAATTGAAGGCATTGAGCATTCAACAGCCGTGGGCCTGGCTGATCGTCAACGGCTACAAGGATATCGAGAATCGGACGTGGGACACAAAACACCGTGGTGAGTTCGCGGTGCATGCGGGCAATCAGTTCAACCAGGATGGTTACGACTGGGTGCGCGAGACCTTTCCAATGATCGAGATGCCTAAGCCGAAGGACTTCGAGCGTGGGGGTGTTGTGGGCGTGGCGTCGATCACCGGAACTATTCACGAGTCTTGTCAAACGCACGGAGATTGGTGTGGTCCGTGGTTTTCTGGTCCCTATGGATTCCAATTGCGGAAAGCGAGGCCAGTTAGGTTCGTGTCGTGGCGTGGACAGTTGGGCTTTTTCGATGTTCCGGATGAAATTATGGAAGGCGGTGAATAATGGGAACGAGCAAGATTGAATATGTGAAATACACTTTCAACCCCTGGATCGGCTGCACGAAGGCTTCCTCGGGATGCGCGAACTGTTACGCCAAGCGGGATTTCGGTCGCAAGCCACAATGGGCCGACTGCTGGGGGCCTGGTGGCGAGAGGAAGCGGACCAGTGAAGCCAACTGGCGCAAGCCGTTCATGTGGGACCGGCAGGCTGCGGCGGCGGGTGTTCGGCCGCGTGTGCTGTGCGGGAGCCTGTGCGATGTGTTTGAGGACCGCGAGGACCTGGTATCCTGGCGTGTTGACCTACAGGCCCTGATCAATAGCACGCCGAATCTCGACTGGATGCTGCTGACAAAGCGGCCTGAAAACTTTTCGGCGCTATGGCCATGTAATGAGGCGTCTGCGGAATCGCTGATAACGCACGTGTGGGTTGGCACATCTGTCGAGAACCAGGCGGCGGCGGACGCGCGGATCCCGGCGCTGCTGCGAATCCCGGCGGCAAAACATTTTTTGAGCGTCGAGCCGATGTTGGGTTCCGTGGATTTGCTTTTTGCGTCATTCGATGGATCAGAGTCGTTTCAGTCGATGGGCGGAATTGACTGGGTGATCTGCGGCGGGGAGT